>JALZJC010000129.1 GCA_030859945.1 Actinomycetota bacterium
GTCCATGGGCGGCAGATCGGATGGAAGCGCGGGGGGCGGGTCGCTGGCGTCGCCGAACGTCGACGTGAGGGTGGCTGTCACCTGACCGTCCCCGCCACGCAGCTGGGCGTAGGTCCCGAGGGGGACGATGGCCTTGCTCGTGGTGCGTACGCCGGGACGGGAACCGAACAGCAACTCCCGTCCCACCGGCGCGGCCGCGGCTACGAGCTGCTGATCGACCCTGGTGGTGAGGAACGACCGCAGGGCGGCGTAGGTGGCGATGCTGGCCCCCACCAGGCCCGCCGCCACCAGCACCAGGACAGCTGCGAGCAGCCGCGTCCGCAGAGAGATCGGACGCATGCCCATCAATGAGCCGGTAGCCGCAGCACGTAGCCCACCCCCCGCACTGTGTGGATGAGCCGCGGCTCCCTCTGGTCCACCTTCCTGCGCAGGTAGCTGATGTAGGTCTCCACCACATTGGCTTCCCCGCCGAAGTCGTAGGCCCATACGTGATCGAGGATCTGGGCCTTGGAAAGCACCCGTCTGGGGTTCGCCATCAGGTACCGGAGGAGGTTGAACTCGGTTGCGGTGAGGATGATGGCCTCGCCGGCCCGCGTGACCTCGTGGGTCTCCTCATCGAGCTCGAGGTCGGCGAAGCGGAGCCTGGTCGAGGCACCGTCGTCTCCGGCGGTCCGACGCAGGACCGCCCGCACGCGGGCCACCAGCTCCTCCAGGCTGAAGGGTTTGGTGACGTAGTCGTCGCCGCCGATGCTGAGCCCCGCCACCAGGTCGGAGGTCTCTTCCCGGGCGGTCAGGAAGACGATGGGCACCCGTACCCCCTCGGAGCGCAGCCGGCGCGTGACCTCGAAGCCATCGAGGTCGGGGAGCATCACGTCGAGCACCACGAGGTCCGGACGGAACTGCGTGGCCTGGGCCAGCGCTCCTCGGCCGGTGTTGGCCACGCCCACGTCGAAGCCCACATAGCGCAGGGCCGTGCCCACGAGCTCGGTGATGCTGGGCTCGTCGTCGACCACGAGGACCTTTTCCCGGGCACCGTGCGGCACCACCCCGTGGTGGCTTTCCATACCGGAGTTCCCTGACCGCGTCTCGCTCAGGACGGCGGGCGGGTGGTGAGGGTCACCCGGACGCTCCTGTTCTCCCGACCCCGCCGGTAGCCGATGTCGACCTGGTCGCCCGGCCGGCGCTGACGGATGGCGGCGGCCAGCTCCCCTGAACCGGCCACCGGCTCACCGCCCACGGCGCTGATCACGTCGCCCGGCGCCAGACCTGCGGCCGAGGCCGGAGAGCCGGGTACGACCTCGCGCACCTGGGCCCCGGCGCTGCCGTCGTCCGGCTCGCTGGTGGCCACCCCGAGATGGCCCGTGGGCGGTGCCTTCTCACCCTTGCGCAGCCGATCTATCACCATCCGTGCCCGGTCCACGGTGATGGCGAAGCCTATGTTCTCCGCCCCTCCGCCCCGGGCGCCGGCCGACGCAGTGTTGATGCCCACCACCTGGCCGGCAGCGTTCACGAGAGGACCGCCCGAGTTGCCGGGGTTGATGGCGGCGTCGGTCTGGATGAGCCCGTTGATGGAGCTCACCGAGCGGTTCAGCCCCGACACGATGCCGCTGGTGACCGTGGGGCTGCCACCGAGGCCCAGGGCGTTGCCGATGGCCACCACGCCCTCCCCCACCTGGAGATCGGCGGAGCGACCCAGCTCGGCGGGCGCCAGGCCGCTGGCCCCCTCGACCCGTAGGAGAGCGAGGTCCTCGGTGTCGTCGGTGCCGACCACCCTGGCCGGGCGCGCCTGCGTCTCCCCCGCCACGAGGACCCGGATGCTCGAGGCGCCTTCCACCACGTGGGCGTTGGTCAACACCTCGCCGTCGGGAGAGAGGATGACGCCGGTGCCGGTGCCGCCCCGAGCGCTCCCGGTGCGGATGGTCACCACCGCGGGTCGGACCTTGGCCACGATCCCCTGGATGCTCGAGGTGCCGCTGCCCGTAGGAGCGGTACCGGCGGGAGCTACCACGCCCGAACGTGCAACCGGTGACGACGCCTCCTCGTCATCGGTCATCGCCGCCCCCAGGGCACCGCCGAGCACGCCGCCGAGCACGCCAGCGACCAGGGTGGAGGCGAGGACCACGACCGCTACCCCCCGCCACGTTGGCGGGCGCGTGCGGGGAGGCGGCGTGGGCGGGACCTCGCTGGCAACCAGTGGGGGGGTTAACGGGACGCCGCTCTGCCACGGCGGCCCGGGGGGCGGTTGCCTCGGAGGTTCCACGCCTCCCATGGTGCCCTCTCCGTCTGTGACCACGCTGAGACGACGCTGGGCGGGCGATAGGACTGTGAGCCGTGCTTAGGCCGGTGTGGGCGGCCGCTCGCCCGTCTCGGCCACGCGCTCGGCCACCTCTCTGAGCTTGAGGTTGACGTGCTGTGAGGCGCGCCGGAGCACGTCGAAGGCCTGATCGGCGCTGAGGTGCTCCCGCTCCATGAGGATTCCCTTGGCCTGCCCGATGACGTCGCGGCTCGAGACTGCCTGGTGAAGGTTCGCCACCTGCTCCTGCTCCGCGGCCAGGGCCTGGGCCGCGGCCAGAGCCACCGAGGCGTGCGAGGCCAGGATCAGTCCCACCTCCCGAGCCGTCTCATCGAAGGCCGCCCGCTCACGGGAGTAGAGGTTGAGCGCTCCCAGCGTCTTCTCGCCCGACTCGTTCTCCTCGATGAAGAGGCGAAAGCAGAGCATGCTGACCATGCCCCATTCTGCGGCCTTGGGAGCGAAGGTGGGCCAGCGGGCCTCTTCCCGCAGGTCCTCCACATAAAAGGTCTCGTGCTCCACAATGGCGTCGACGCAGGGACCCTCGCCGATCTGGGACTGGATTGCATCCAGCTCGCCAACGGCCGGGTGGGTCTGAGCCGGGGTTTCGATGGTCTTGCCTCGTACCAGGGACATCCCGGCGAAGTCGCACCCTTGGACGGTCTGGCACGCCAGCTCGGCGATCTCCTGGAGCGTGTCCTGGACGGTCTGGGCGCGATAGAGCCGTCGGGCAATTTCGGAGAAGGCCTCGGCGAGATCTGCCGGGTGCTGAGTGAGCTCCATTCTGAACCCCTATCGAGACCCCTGTCGAGGGTTCCACCGCCCCCACCGGGGCAATGACGAGCAAATTCTAGTCGAGCACCGACTGTCCCTCGGTCCAAGAGGAACGAGCCTCATCCCAGTCGTGGAGTAAGGTGCTCCTAGGTCCGGTTCAGCAGCCATATTCGGCCTAAAGCGTCTGATCGTTCCGCTTTCCTAGGGCGGCCGACACCTTGAGGAGAGCGCCATGGCGGCACCTGACCAGCAAGTGGCTGAGCTGTCCCAGATCCTGTTGAGCGACGACACGATCGACGGATTTCTGGAGAAGGTCACCCGTCTGACCGTCGTCCACGTCCCGGCCTGTGACACATGCAGTGTGTCGATCCGTGAAAACGGTGGGGTGCGCACCGCCGCCGCCAGCGACTCAGTGGCGGTGAAGGTGGACGAGCACCAGTACGCCGTTGAGGAGGGGCCATGCCTCGAGGCCATCGGCACTGGCCAGACCGTCAAGGTGGGACTGATGGCCGAAGAGAAGCGGTGGCCCCGGTTCTCGCCGCTGGCAGAGTCCGAGGGTGTGGTAAGCACATATTCCGTGCCTCTCGCCGTGGACGACGTGACCGCAGGGGCGCTCAACATCTACTCCCTTTCCAAACCGTTCGAGGCCGGCGACGAGGAGGTGGGTGAGGCCTTCGCCGCCCACGCCGCGGTTGCCGTTTCCAACGCCAGCGCCTACTACCGGGCCCTCGCCCTCGGTAAGCAGCTCGAGGAAGCGCTCAGGTCACGAGACGTCATCGGCCGGGCCAAGGGCATCATCATGGAACGAGAACACGTCACCCCCGATCGTGCCGTCGAGCTCCTCCTCTCACTGGCGCAAGCCAAGAACATGAAGCTGCGCGAGGTGGCCGAGGTGGTCGTGCACACCGGATCCCTGCACGGTGTCGGCGAGTGAGATGGTGGATGGCACCGGCGCTCCTCCATGGCTCCTCCAGCCCGAGTTCTCCGAGCATGCTCCGGGGGACATCCTCCGCCAGCTCGTCGACAGCGCCGTGGCTGCCCTTGAAGGCTGCGACGGAGCGAGCCTGAACCTCCTCGGCAACGGTGGCGCTGGCGCCAGCGTAGGCAGCAATGACCTGGTGTCCACCATCGACTCCTACCAGGCCGAGACAGGCGAAGGGCCCTGCGTCGCCTGCGTCAGCACCGGCGTTGTCGAACATTTCGACGCCGAGGCTGATGACGGTCGCTGGCCTGACTTTGGCCAGATGGCCCGTGGGCGAGGAATCCTCGGGTGTCTGGCCGTGCCCCTCGTCGTCCACGGTGCCGTCCTCGGAGCCCTCAACTGCTACTCCCGGGAGCGGAGCTTCAGCGCGGCAGCGCAGGACGCGGCGGCGTCGATTGCCCGCCAGGCGTCGTTTCTCCTCGCCAACCTCAAGGTCTACGGCGCGACCGTGCAGAAGGTCGAGCGTCTGAACCGGCTTCTTGGTGGCTCGGAGGACGTCGTGGCCCAGGCTGTGGGCGTCCTGATGGCCCGCCACGACCTGAGCCCCCCGTCGGCCTTGAGCCGCTTGGAGGCACGAGCGGCACGGGAGGGCCGCAGCATCGAGAGCCTGTCCCGGGAGATCGTGGACTCGATCTCGTGAGCATCCCGCTGGCGCCGTACTCGAAGGCACGGGCGGGACCGGAGGGGCGATGCCGCCACGCCGCTCGGCTCGACGTGCCAACGGGGGATCACAGGCCCTAGCGTCGAGTTCCGTGGAGCGCTCCGCGGTCGCCTACGCAGACCACACCCCCGCTGCCGACGCCTTCATGCGACGGCTTCTCCGGGTACCGACCGGCGCCTCCTCGGGCCAGGCCGCCGAAAACGTGTTCGGGGCGTCGATTCTCCTGTCGAGCGTCCGCTGCCTGCTCACCTACGTGATCCTGCCGGTCCTCAAGCCGGTGGTCGATCTGAGCGGCGGCGTGGGACCGGTGCTGGGTCTGGTCATCGGCACCGTGTCGGCGGTGGCCATCGTCGTCTCCATGCGCCGCTTCTGGGCCGCGAGCCACCGTTGGCGCTGGGGATACACCGCCATCGGAGGGGGCATCCTGGTGCTCCTGGTGGTTCAGGCCGTAGGGGACGTCGTCCACCTCGTTTGGTGACTGCTTCGAGCAGGAATCCCCGGACCGCTCCCACCGCCTTCCGGCGGGGCCCCGTGGCCTGGCTGTGGTTCGCGGCCGGCTCCTTGTCGATCGCCGTCGGCGCCATCGGCGTGCTCGTGCCCGGCCTCCCCACCACAGTGTTCTTCATCGTCGCCGCCGCCTGCTTCGCCCGCTGCAACCCGCGCTTCGAGCGCTGGGTGCTCGACCTGCCCCGGATCGGCCCCCTGGTGCGCGATCACCGAGCGGGGCTCGGGATGCCCCGGCGGGCGAAGATCCTGGCGGTGGCGATGATCCTGGTAGCTGCCACCACGAGCGGCGTATTGGCCATCGACAACCGCGCCGTGGGTGGGCTCGTGGTCGCCCTCGGCCTTATCGGAGCCGCATACGTCCTGTTCCGGGTGCCGACGCGGGAGCGGGTGGTCGCCGAGCGGCGTTCGTCACCGCTCGAGCCGAGGCCCTGACCTAGCCTCCCGAGATGGGCAGCTTGAACGAGAGGAACCCGTCGCTCTGGGTCGGCACCACGGAGGAGACGGAGTACCCCTCGCTCCCGGGTGACATGGACACCGACGTCGTGGTCGTCGGTGCCGGCATCACCGGCCTCACTGCCGCCGTCCTGGTGAAGCAGGGAGGACGCCGGGTCGTCGTCGTCGAGGCCGGACGGGTCGCCTCCGGCGTCACGGGCTACACCACAGCAAAGCTGGCGGCCCTCCACGGCCTGATCTACGACGACCTGGCCCGCGCCTTCGGCGACGACGGTGCCCTGCAGTACGCCGGCGCCAACCTCGAGGGCATCGCCCAGGTGGCGACCCTGGTCGATCGGTACGGGATCGACTGTGACCTCGATCAGCGCCCCGCCTACACCTACACCACCGACCCGGAGATGGTCGCCAGCATCCGGGCCGAGGTGGCCGCCACCCAGCGGATCGGCCTGCGGACCTCGTTCACCGCCGTGACCGACCTCCCCTACCCGGTGGAAGGGGCGATCCGGCTCGAGGGCCAGGCCCAGTTCCACCCCCGCAAGTACTGCATCGGGCTGGCGGCGGCCATCCCCGGCGACGGCAGCCACCTGTTCGAGCGGAGCCGTGCCGTCTCGATGGCCGAGCAGGACGACCGCTGCCGGGTGGAGACGGAGACGGGAGCGGTCACCGCCGGCCACGTGATCGTCGCCACCCACCTGCCCTTCTACGACAAGGGAGGCTTCTTCGCCCGCAGCCACCCGGTGCGCTCCTACGCCGTGAGCGCCAGCCTGGAGTCGCCCGTGCCTCAGGGGATGTACCTGGCCGTCGACACCCCGAGCCGTTCGGTGCGGTCGGCGATCATGGACGGCCGGGAGGTGGCCATCCTGGGGGGCGAGAGCCACAAGGTGGGCCAGGACCCCGACACCCGGCAGCGTTACGCGGCATTGGAGGAGTGGGCTCGGGAGAACTTCCGGGTTCGCGCCATCGACTACCGCTGGTCGGCTCAGGACTACATGCCCGTCGACCACGTCCCGTTCGTGGGCCCGGTATCCCCCTCGTCCGAACGGGTCTTCGTGGCCACCGGGTTCAAGAAGTGGGGAATGAGCAACGGAACCGCGGCCGCCATCATGCTCGCCGATCGCATCGCCGGCAGAGACAACCGGTGGGCCTCCTTCTTCGACACCAACCGCCTCAATCCCAAGCAGTCGGTGAAGGAGCTCGTCAAGGAGAACGCCAACGTGGCCAAGCGGTTCGTGAAGGACCGCCTGACCACCGAGACGAGCCGATCCGTGGACGATCTGGGCCCCGGGGAGGCCCAGGTGCTGGCCGTGGGAGGCGAGCGGGTGGCTGCCTACCGCGACGAGTCAGGAAGTCTCCACACGGTGTCGCCCGTGTGCACCCACATGGGCTGCACCGTCACTTGGAACACGGCCGAGACCACCTGGGACTGCCCTTGCCACGGGTCCCGTTTCACGCCCGGCGGTGCCCTCATCCAGGGCCCGGCGGTGAAGGACCTCGAACCCACCGACCCCGGGCGGTAGCCGGCACGTCCAAGGTGGCCTTCGGCGCCACCGCCGGGACGAGCGTCACACCGCTCGGCCTGATCCCTCGTGTGCCCTCGCAAGCTTCCGGTGCAAGGCAGAGGACGAGTCCTCGGGCTGCTCACCTTGGTCGAGCGTCTCGGTGCCTGGCTCCTCGGCCGTAGGCGCCTCCCTCCGGGGCGCCCGGGCGCACAGTGCGAACAGCGCCCACCAGGCGGCGACCACCGCTGCCAGACCGGCGTAGGCGGCGATCCTCACCCATGCCGGTCCGGGACGGGACTCCCTCAGGAGCACCTCGGTGTTGCGGACGAACCGCTCCCGGCGCTCCGCCACCGCAGGCACCTCCGGAGCCCCGATCTCGGGATCGGCCGGCAGGTAGACGGGGGCGGCCATGACCTCGTCTCCCCGCTGGAGGGAAACCATCGACTTCCACCCGCCGGCCACGGGCACCGGTCGGACCGAGGCGTAGCGTCCGGGGCTTACCTCCCGCAGGCCGGAGAGGACCCGCCCGCCCCCCTGCCACGAGACGAGCGCCAGGGAATGGCCTTGGGCCGCGTCCTGGGGCTGGAGCTCGACCTCGACGGCGCTCACTGCCGCTCCCGGCTGGAGCCGGACGATTGCCTCCACCGCCCCTACGTTCCTCGGCAGCGGGACAGCCAGCGCCACCAGCACCACGGCGCCGGCCACAGCCGCGGCCGCCAGGGGAACCCGCGTCCCGCCCGGCACGGCCCGGGCCAGCCCTACCCCGACCACCGCCGCTCCCGCCGCCGCCGGTACCGCCAGCAGTGCCGTGGCCGGTAGCGAGGCGCCGGTAGCGCCGGCGGTGCCGAACCAGCCCGACAACTCCACCCACGCCAGCTCGGCCACCACGCCCAACGTGCCGACCAGCGCACCTGCCGCCAGGGAGAAGCGCAGCCGCCGCTCCGTTCCCAGCAACCACGCCGCCAGCTCCACCACGAGCGCGCCCCCCAGGTAGAGGGGGAAGCGAGGCACGGTGTGGTTGAGGGCGCCACCCACCAGAAGGGCCACCACGCTTCGGAGCACCAGGAACGCCACCACCGCCTTGATGGCCCCCCCCGGCCCGAGGCTCACCCGAGCCAGCACCAGGCTGAAGCCGGCGGCCACGGCCACCAGGATGGGCAGGTAGGCCAGCTGGAACTGCGGGACGCCGAAGTCGAACTCGCCCTGGACCGCGGACAGGCCGGTGAGCACGGAACCGAGCACCAGGGCGTCGATGGCCCGTCCGAGGATCCGGGGCCGGCTCTCGGCAGCGTGCTCCCTCATCATCAGCCACAGGGCGATGGGCCCCAGGCCGCCGCCGAGCACCAGCTGCAGGTGAGAGGGGCTCCAGAGCGTGACGTCGACGCCGTAAGCCTGGTGCCACAGGTTGTCGAGAGGGAAGGCGGCCACTCCACCGGCTCCGAGCACGGCCAGGGCCAGGGCCGACCTCGGGATGCGCAGGCCGAGGAAGCGCCAGCCCACGGGGACCCGGTCCACGGTGGCGAAGATCACGGCGATCACCGCGCTGTAGACCAGACCTGCCAGGCCGAGCACGATCATGGTGTGCGAGGGGGTGAACAGCTCCTTGTCCCGGCCCACGTCGATGTGGAAGGCCACGTCCCAGTAGAGACCCATCATGGCCACGCCCAGCACCGTGAGGCCGCTCAGGACCCCGGCCATCCTCCAACCGGAATGGCCCGTGAGGCGCTCGAGGCTCCAGGAGATGCGCCGGAAGAAGATCTTGACGATGTTGGTCTCCTCGCCGTGCTCGCCGGCCGCGACCAGGACCAGCACCACCGCGCTGTAGATGCCGAACGGCACGGTCACGTACATCCAGTGCTCCGGGGACGTGGAGAAGTTCATCGGGCGACTCCCTTCCGGGGCTGGTGGGGATGGGGGTTGTGGTCGGTTTCGGTGGGGACTGGCCCCGCCCGCAGGGCCGTGGAGGCTGCCACCGCCTCTTCCATGGCCTGGCTCAGCACCGCCTTCACGGAGATGGCCGCCAACGGCCGCAGCCGGCGAAGGGAATCGGTGACCTCGGGCAGTCGTTCGGCCGGCATCCCGGCCTCGACGAAGGGCTCCCAGACGTGGCGCTCGAAGAGGGCCACGAACCGGCCCGCGATGCGGGCCATGTCAGCGCGCAGGGCCGCCACCTCCTCGTGGGTTGCGGCCAAGGGAACGCCCACGTCCACCAGCTCGGCGCCGACCCGCACCAGGCTGGGGCTGGGCAGGCGAAAGCCGCCAGCCTCGGGAACGATCAGTCCGAGCTCCACGCCCCGAGCGGCCAGGTCAGGGTCGGCGGCGGCCTCCGGGAACAGCTCGAGCAGCTCCTCGGCCGAGACCACCTGCGGCTGCTCCTCGCTCCAGGGGGCGGTGAGTGCCTCCTCGAAGCCCAGGACGTCGCCCAGGTCCCGCCCCTCCTCCCACGCCCGGAGCAACGCTGCGATGCCGGAGAGGGAGAAGCCCTGGCCCTGGAGGCGGTCGACGAGACGGAGCCGAGCCAGGTGGCCCTCGTCGTAGTGGCCCACCCGGCCCACCATGGTGGGTGGCGGCAGCAGGCCGAGGGTCTGGTAGTTGCGGACGTTGCGGGTGGTGGTCCCTGCCTTCTGGGCCAGCTCGTCGACGGTCATGGGCTCCGTTCCCGACATTCGCCAGCAGATCTTACCACCGATATCAGTAACATTGAAATCTGCAATCGCTCGCTGGCGCCTTCCTCTGCAAAGGTGGCGGCATGGCACAGCATTTCGAGGTGGTCGTGCTCGGTGGCGGCACCGCGGGAGAGTCGGTCGCCTCCAATGTGGCGAGGGAGGGAAGATCGGTGGCCCTTGTCGAGGCCCATCGGGTCGGCGGCGAGTGCCCCTTCGTGGCCTGCATGCCCTCCAAGTCCCTGTTGCGCTCGGCCCAGGTGCGCCACCTCGTCACCCGGGCCGTGCAGCTGGGTGCGAGGTCGGCCGAGCCCCCGGCCGACGACGACGACGCGGGCTTCGAGACTGCCCTGGGCCGGCGCGACCAGATCACCCGCAGGCTCGACGACAGCGCACCGGCGCAGGGACTGCAGGACGCCGGTGTCACGTTGGTGCGGGGACGGGGGCGGGTGGCGCGAGTGGGCGTGGTGCAGGTGGACGACGCCGAGTACGGCTACACGGATCTCGTCGTGGCCACAGGAAGCTCCCCGGTCGTTCCCCCCGTCGAGGGCCTGGAGGATGTGCCCACGTGGACCAGCGACCAGGCGCTCACCGCCAGCGAGCGCCCGAGGTCGCTGGTGATCCTGGGTGGTGGTGCGGTGGGCTGCGAGTTGGCCCAGGCCCACGCCCGCTTCGGAGTCCACGTGGCCCTGATCGAGGCGGCCGAGCGACTGGTGCCCACGGAGGACCCGAGCGTGTCGGGGGACATGGCGGCATTGCTCCGAGACGACGGCGTGGACGTGCATCTGAGGTCGGAGGCCACGTCTAGCGAAGCCGTGAGCGGCGGAGCGCGACTCCACCTGGCCGACGGTCGCACCCTCGAAGCCGAGCGCCTTCTCCTGGCCGTTGGGCGCTCCCCCAACACCAGCGGCATCGGGCTCGAGGTCCTCGGTATCGAACCGGGCAGGACGGGCCTGGGTACCGATGAGCGCTGCCGCGTACGCGACCAGGACCACGTCTGGGCCGGCGGGGACGTGACGGGCGTGGCTCCCTTCACCCACGCCGCCAACTATCAAGCCCGGGTCATCACGGCCAACCTCCTCTCCCGGCCGGCCCGCGCCGACTACCGGGCCATTCCCCGGGCCATCTTCACCGATCCTCCCCTGGCGTCGGTGGGCATGACGGCGGCCCACGCCGAGCAGGAGGGGCTCGACGCCGTCACCGCCACCATGGAGCTGGGTCAGACGGCCCGTTCCGCCAGCGAGGGCGAGTCCCGGGGTCGCCTCGTCCTCGTCGCCGACCGCGAGCGGGGCGTGCTCATCGGGGCATCAGCCCTGGGCGGCGCCGCCGACGAGTGGATCGGTGAAGCCGTGCTGGCCATCCGGGCCGAGATCCCGCTGAGCGTGCTCACTGACGTGGTCCACCCGTTCCCCACCTTCAGCGAGGTCTACGAGCCGCCTCTGCGAGAGCTGGCCTCCCGGATCGGTTGAGCTCCAAGCCCACCGGCAGGAGCCCGAGGAATAGCCGGGTCGTCGACCACGTTGGCGAGGCCAGGCTGTGCACCCTGCAATGCCACGGCCGGAGAGGTGTCCCATGTCGATCACCAGGCTCAACCATGCGGTGCTCTATGTCAGGGACGCCGAACGCAGCGCCGACTTCTACTCCGGCGTGCTGGGCTTCCGCCGCCTGCCCGGCGAGCTCCCCGGGGCAGTGTTCATGCAGGCGCCGGCATCCACCAACGACCACGACCTCGGCCTCTTCTCGATCGGCGACGGCGCCGAAGCGTCCGGGGCCGGCCGGCGCACCGTTGGCCTCTACCACCTGGCCTGGGAGGTCGAGACCCTCGAGGACCTGGAGGCGGTCGCCCAGGAGCTGTCCGCCGTCGGGGCGCTGGTGGGAGCGTCCGACCACGGCACCACCAAGGCCGTCTACGCCCGCGACCCGGACGGGATCGAGTTCGAGGTGTCGTGGTTGGTGCCTGCCGAGCTGATCGACGACGAGGCCGTGGCCGGCAGGACCAGCATCCGCCCGCTCGACATCACCAGGGAGAAGGCCCGCTACGGCTCCGGAACCCGAGGCGGTGTCGGCGTCTCCTTCCAAGCACCGGCCAGCGGCTGAGCCGGCGCCTCAGCCGCCTCGGAAGGAAGTTGCACGGTCAACTGTTGTCCTCTTTGGAAGAAGGAGGCCGCCGATGCCCGCCGTGACCGTTGAGAACCCCTTGTCGCTCCCCCGGATCTCCCGGCCCGAGCCGACGGTGGCGTCCGAGCGCCAGGTCGTGTCGGTGACGACGGCTCCACGCGGGTTCGAGGGTGAGGGCTTCCCGGTGAAACGGGCCTTCGCGGGCGTCGACCCGTCCCTGCTGGACCCCTTCCTGCACATGGACCAGATGGGCGAGGTGGAGTACGCGCCCGGCGAGCCCAGGGGCACGGCGTGGCACCCACACCGGGGCTTCGAGACCGTGACCTACATGGTCGACGGCACCTTCGAGCACCAGGACTCCACCGGCGGTGGTGGGATGATCACCAACGGCGACACCCAGTGGATGACAGCCGGAGCCGGGATCCTGCACATCGAGCGCCCGCCCGAGGCCCTGGTCGCCAGCGGCGGGCTCTTCCACGGGATACAGCTGTGGGTCAACCTCCCGGGGGCGGAGAAGTGGGTGGCGCCCGCCTACCAGGACATCGCCGCCGGCGGCGTGACCTTGCTCTCGTCTCACGACGGCGGCGCCCTCGTCCGGGTGATCGCCGGCGACGTGGCCGGACATCGGGGGCCGGGCGACACCCGCACCCCCATCGCCCTCGTGCACGCCACGCTCAGCCCCGGCGCCCAGCTGGCCCTGCCGTGGCGGTCCGACTTCAACGCCCTCGTCTACGCACTGTCAGGCCGTGGGACCGTGGGCTCGCAGGGCAGGCCCTTCCAGTCGGGCCAGCTCGCGGTGCTGGCTCGCGGAGACGTCATCAACGCCGGCGCCGACGAGGCCCAGGAGAGCCGGGCCGCCAACCTGGACGTCCTGGTCCTCGGAGGCCGCCCCATAGGCGAACCCGTGGCCCGGTACGGCCCGTTCGTGATGAACACCAAGGCCGAGCTCGTGCAGGCCATGGAGGACTACCGGGCCGGGCGGCTGGGAAGGACCCCGGCGTCGCAAGTCTCGGCTTGACGAGCCCGGCCGCCCCGTGTCAAGGGCGGGCCGGCGCCCATGTGGGACAGGAACCGCCGGTAGCGTTGTGCCCATGGGCGACGAGGGACCATCGCCGGCTCCGCCGGCTGACGGCGAGTACCTGGCTCAGCACGTCCGAGAGGCCCTGGCTCGCGACCCGCGCGTGGCCGAGCTCGGGATCTCCGTGACGGTGGAGCCCGGAGAGGTGTACCTGTCCGGCGAGGTCACTACCGGGGAACGGCGCCACGCCATCGTCACCGTGGCCCGAGAGGTGCTCCCCGGTCACCAGATCCGCGACCAGGTCACCGTCACACCACTCGGCCAGCCCGACGACATGGAGACGCTGTCGTGATCCGGCTGGCGGCGGTGGGCGACGTGCACGTCGGGGACGACTCGGCCGGCCTCTTCCGCCCCCACTGGCTCGGCGTGGAGAACCAGGCGGACCTGTTCCTCCTGGCCGGTGACCTCACCCGCCACGGTGAGCCCGCGGAGGCGGCCGTCCTCGCCCACGAGCTCCGGGACTTCGGTGTGCCCACCATCGCCGTGCTCGGCAACCACGACTACCAGAGCGACCGCCAGGATGACATCCGCCACCTGTTGGAGGGCGCCGGTGTGCAGGTGCTCGAAGGTGAGAGCACCGTCGTAGAGCTCGACGGCACGCGGGTGGGGATCGCCGGCTGCAAGGGGTTCGGCGGTGGCTTCCTCGGCGCGTGCGCCAGCGACTTCGGCGAGCCCGAGATGAAGGCCTTCGTGGGTCACACCAAGGCCATCGCCGAACGGCTGCACCTGGCGTTGGCGCACTTGGATTCCGACGTGCGCATCGCCCTGCTCCACTTCTCACCCGTCGAGGACACGTTGGTGGGCGAGCGCCTCGAGATCTATCCCTTCCTCGGGAGCTATCTCCTGGCCGAGGCCATCGACCGGGTGGGCGCCGACCTGGTGCTGCACGGTCACGCTCACGGGGGCAGCGAGAAGGGGGTCACCGCCGGCGGCGTTCCCGTGCGCAACGTGGCCCAGCCCGTCATAGGTCACGCCTACAACCTGTACTGCCTCGGAGGCGACCGGGAGCCGGCGTGTGAGCCGTAGCCCCCTCGTTCTCAGTCCTTGTCGGCTGCGTAGATGAGGTCGTAGAGCTCGTGCACGGCCCGGTCAGGCACCAGGACGTCGATCGACTGCCCGTAGAGCAGGAGGCTCAGGACCCGCCTGGCCCCCCGCCGGCGAGCCCGGTGCACCAGGTAGTCCCAGTCGACCTCCACGCTGGACAGCAGAGCCAGGGCGTCGAACCAGTGCCGTGCGGTGTGCTCCTTGTGGGCCAGGGCCTTGATGATGATGAGGTCCTCGACGGCCATGGCCCGCACCTCGTGACCGCCGAAGTCACGTAGCGTCGCCCGCTCCACCATCTCGTCGTCGAGGGTGACGTCACCCGTGGCGCGGAACAAGACGTCGACCAGCACGCCGTCCTTGACCGCCTTGTACAGCCACTGCGGCTCGATCTGGCGGGTCTCGAAGCCGGCGGACGTCAGGCCATCGAGCGCGGTCTTGGCGTCGTCGGGCCTGACGAGGAAGTCGAGGTCGTGGGTGTCCCTCGGCCGCCCGGCGGCCCGGGACACCATCCCCCCCATGAGCACGTAGGAGATGCCCTGCTTCTCGATGGCCTCGACGGCCTCGTCCAGCACCCGGAGGAAGACATCGTCGTCGACGTCGCCTTGACCCTCCCAGATCTCGTCGTAGAGCTCGGCGACGCGCTGCGGCTCGGGTTCTTGACCCATCCAGCCATTCTCGCCCAAATGGAGGAGCCGGCTAGCGAGGCCGCTTCCCGAGAGGTCAGGATCCTTCCCGTCATGTCCAACCGCATCGAGGACTACGCCCTCATCGGCGACACACAGACCGCCGCCCTCGTCGGCCGGGACGGCTCCATCGACTGGCTGTGCCTTCCCCGCTTCGACTCGGGTTCCTGCTTCGCCGCCCTCCTCGGCGGTCCCGAGCACGGCCGGTGGCAGCTGGCTCCCGCAGGAGGGGCAACCCGCACGTCGCGGCGGTACGTCGAGGACACCCTCGTACTGGAGACGGAGATGGAGACCGACGCCGGCGCGGTGCGCGTGGTCGACTTCATGCCCCCTCGGGAGACGGAGCCCGACGTGGTGCGTGTTGTCGAAGGGTTGCGTGGGCGGGTGCCGATGCGGATGGAGCTGGTGGTGCGTCTCGACTACGGCTCGGTGGTGCCCTGGGTACGCCGGCTCGACGGCGCCCTGTCGTTGGTGGCCGGCCCCGACGCCCTGGAGCTGCGGACGCCGGTGGACACCCGAGGGGTGGGTCTAAGCACCGTCGCCGACTTCGCCGTCGGCCCGGGAGACCAGGTGCCGTTCGTGCTGACCTGGCACCCCTCGCACGAGTCGCCACCCGATCCCATCGACGCCTTGGCGACCAGGAAGGACACCGAGTGGTGGTGGCGAGAGTGGAGTGACCGCTGCTCCTACGACCTCGGCTGGGCTGCGCCGGTCCGGAGATCGTTGCTGACCCTGAAGGCACTTACCTACGCCCCGACCGGCGGCATCGTGGCCGCCCCCACCACCTCCCTGCCCGAGCAGGTGGGCGGGCCTCGCAACTGGGACTATCGGTTCTGCTGGCTGCGTGACGCCACCTTCACCCTCCAGGCTCTCATGAGCGCCGGCTACACGAGCGAGGCCCAGGCGTGGCGGGACTGGCTGTTGAGGGCCGTGGCCGGCGACCCCTCAGCCATGCAGATCATGTACGGGCCGGCCGGCGAACGGCGCCTTGTCGAGCTGGAGCTGGACTGGCTGCCGGGGTACGAAGGCTCCAAGCCGGTCCGGATCGGCAACGCCGCCAGCCGCCAGTTGCAGCTCGACGTCTACGGCGAGGTCATGGACGCCATGCACCAGGCTCGACGGGCGGGCATCGAGCCCAGCACACCGGCGTGGGCCCTACAGCGAGCCCTGCTCCACTTCCTCGAGTCGGCCTGGCACGAGCCCGACGAGGGCATCTGGGAGGTGCGAGGACCGAGGAGGCACTTCACCCACTCCAAGATCATGGCCTGGGTGGGGGTCGACCGGGGCGTGAAGGCGGTGGAGCACTTCGGCCTGGAGGGGCCCGTGGACAGCTGGCGGCGCCTTCGCCAGGACATCCACGACGAGGTCTGCCATCAGGGTTACGACGCCGAGCGGAAGACGTTCACCCAGTACTACGGGTCCCGGGAGCTCGACGCCAGCTTGCTCATGGCCCCTCTGGTCGGCTTCCTGCCGCCCGGTGACGAAAGGGTCCGGGGCACGGTCGAGGCCATCCAGAAGGAGCTGTGCCATGACGGCTTCGTGATGCGGTACTCGACCGGGGGCGCGGACAACATCGACGGCCTGCCCGGCGGGGAGGGCGCCTTCCTGGCCTGCAGCTTCTGGCTGGCCGACAACCTCGCTCTCCTCGGCCGCGGTGACGAGGCTCGGGCCCTGTTCCATCAGCTGCTCTCGGTGGCCAACGACGTGGGGCTGCTGGCGGAGGAGTACGACCCTGTGAGCCGGCGGCTGGTGGGCAACTTCCCACAGGCCTTCTCCCACGTTGCCTTGGTGAACACCGCCCGCAACCTCTCGGGCCCCGCCCAGATGACCCACCCGAGGTGCACGTGACCATGCGAGCCCTCACCGTCATACCGGGCCAGCCCGGCTCGGTGGCCCTCGAGGAGGTCGACGAGCCGGCCCCCGACGACGGACCGGTGCTGGTGCAGGGGCTGGCCGTCGGCGTGTGCGGCACCGACGCCGAGCTGGTGGCCGGCGCCTCCGGAGAGGCGCCGGCGGGGTCCGAGCGGCTGATCCTCGGCCACGAGTCGTTGGGCAGAGTCCTGGACGCCCCGGGCTCCAGCGGCCTCGAACGGGGCGACCTGGTGGCCGGCATCGTCCGTCGCCCCGACCCCCTCCCCTGTCCTGCCTGTGGGGCCGGTGAGTGGGACATGTGCAGCAACGGGCGTTACACCGAGCGAGGGATCAAGGGGCGGCACGGGTACGGCTCCGAGCGATGGCGGGTGGAGCCCGCCTTCGCCGTCAGGGTCGACCCCGCCCTCGAACCGGTGGGGATGTTGCTGGAGCCAACCAGCGTCGTGGCCAAGGCGTGGGAGCACATCGAGCGCATCGGCGCCCGGGCCTACTGGAGGCCGAGGCGGGTGCTGGTCACCGGCGCCGGGCCCAT
The DNA here is from genome assembly GCA_030859945.1 of Actinomycetota bacterium. Taxonomy (GTDB): domain Bacteria; phylum Actinomycetota; class Acidimicrobiia; order Acidimicrobiales; genus YB1-3. The sequence continues at coordinate 17,157 of JALZJC010000129.1, forward strand.
CGGCCTTCTGGCGGCCATGCTCGGCACCCAGCGCGGCCTGGAGGTGCACGTGCTGGACCAGGTCCGCCAAGGGCCCAAACCGGTTCTGGTCGCCGCCCTCGGCGCTACCTACCACAGCGGCGGCGGGGCCGAGGTCGCTGCTGAGTCGGACGTCATCATCGAGTGCACTGGTGCCAGCTCCGTCGTGCTCGACGTTGTGTCCCACTCGGCCCGTGACGGCATCGTCTGCCTCACCGGAGTGTCCTCGGGCGAGCGGACCATCCCCGTCGACGCCGGCCAGCTGGGTCGCACCCTGGTGCTCGAGAACGACGTCGTCTTTGGTGCCGTCAACGCCAACCGGCGCCACTGGCAGGCCGCGGCCGAGGCCCTGGGCCGGGCCGACCGGACCTGGCTCGAAGCCCTCATAACCAGGCGGGAGCCGATGGGGCGCTGGGAGGCGGCAATGGGACGGGGGCCGAACGACGTCAAGGTCGTGCTAGGGCTCGAGGCGTAGGGTCGACTGACCCTGGCCCTCGCCGTCGATCATCCGGCCCAACACGTCGCCGATGAAATATCCTTGCGCGTTAGGTGGTCGGCCAAGTGGTGCTGCCAGAGATCATCGGGATCGTTATTGCCGAGTGCGGCGGTGATACCTCCCGCTCCCGGTGACGAGGTGAGCCCGATGCTCATCCGCCGATCCCACTGGGACGAGCCGTGTACATCGTGATGATCGCGTCCGAGTGTGCCCCGGTGGCCCAGGTAGGGGGCCTCGGCGAGGTGGTGTTCGGCCTGAGCAGAGAGCTCGAGATCCGGGGGAACGCGGTTGAGATCGTCCTGCCCAAGTACGACTGCCTACGTTACGAAGAGATCCACGGCCTCCAGGTCACCCACCACGATCTGTGGGTGCCGTGGTACAGCGGTGCCGTACGCTGCACGGTCTGGTTCGGTTTCGTACATGGAAGGAGGTGCTTCTTCCTCGATCCGCACTCGTCCGACGACTTCTTCCGTCGCCAGCATTTCTACGGGTCGGCGGACGACGTGGCGAGGTTCGCCTTCTTCAGCAAGGCGGCCCTCGAGTTCCTGTTCAAGGCCAACAAGCGTCCTGACATCATCCACTGCCACGATTGGCAGACGGGGCTGGTACCGGTTCTCCTCTACGAGAGGTACCAGGATGTCGGGATGCACCAGCAACGGGTCTGCTACACGATCCACAACTTCAGCCATCAAGGGATCGCCGGGGAGGACGTCCTGTGGGCGACCGGTTTGACACGTCCCGACCACTTCTTTGACTACGAACGCCTTCGAGACAACCTCAACCAGAGCGCCGTCAACCTGATGAAGGGAGGGATCGTGTACTCGAACTTCATCACCACCGTTTCCCCGCAGCACGCCTGGGAGGTGACGTACACCGACCAGGGCAGGGGCCTCCAGCACACGCTTCACATCCATCAGGGCAAGTTCGGAGGCGTCCTGAACGGCGTCGACTACGACGTCTGGAACCCCGAGGTGGACAGGTTCATCCCCGCAAACTTCAGCATCGAGACGCTGGAGCGAAAGTACGAGAACAAGAGCGCCCTGCGTGATCGCCTGTTGCTCCGCCACGACCACAAGCCGGTCATCGGCTACATCGGCCGTCTCGATCGCCAGAAGGGGGTTGACCTCATCCACCACGCCATCTTCTACGCCATGGAAGAGGGCGCTCAGTTCGTACTCACGGGGAGCAGTCCGGATCCCGCCATCCGCTCCCAGTTCGGGCATCTGAAGCATGACCTCAACGAGAGTCCTGACTGTCATCTGGAGATCGTCTACGACAACGCTCTGGCCCACCTCATCTACGCCGGGGCCGACATCCTCGTGGTGCCCAGCCTCTTCGAGCCGTGCGGGCTGGTCCAGTTGATCGCGCTGAAGTACGGGACGGTGCCCGTGGTGCGCGCCACCGGGGGCCTCGTCGACACGGTGTTCGATCGTGATCATTCCTCCAGGCCCCTCCACGAGCGGAACGGCTACGTGTTCCACGAAGCAGACCAAGGAGGTCTGGAGTCGGCGATGGCCCGGGCCATCGGGCTGTGGCATTCGTACCCCGATCAGTTCCGGGAGCTGATGATCAACGGGATGCACGCCGACCACTCGTGGGGCCCGTCCAGCCAGGATTACCTGAACATCTACGAGCACATCCGGCACAAGTGAGGTCACAGCCGGGAGAAGGAGGCGTGAAGGTGACGGAGCTTTCCAGTTACGTGGACGGGCTGCCCAATCTGTGCGGCCGCGAGCGGCTGGTCGAGGAGGCCATCGAGGCCGGTCGGTCTGAACCCGTGTCCACCGGTGACAGGGGGGTGCGCATCGAGGACATCGACAGCGCCTTCGCCATTGCCCTGCACATGCACCAGCCGCTCATCCCAGCGGGAGGGCCCGATGTGCGGACGGCACCGATCATCAGCAACCTGAAGGCGATGATGGACCACCAGGACATCGGCGACAACCACAACGCACCGGTGTTCCTCTGGTGTTACAAGCGTATGAGCGAGTTCGTCCGCCAGCTCGTCGACGAGGGTCATCGACCGCGTGTGATGCTGGACTACTCGGGCACGTTGCTCCACGGGCTGTATGACATGGGCGCCCACGACGCCTTGGAAGCGCTCGGCCACATTACCTCCGACCCCCGCTACCGGCAGGCGGTGGAATGGCTGGGCGCGGCGTGGGGTCACCCCGTGGCTCCGTCCACCCCCGTCCAGGACTACCGGCTGCACGTGCGAGCCTGGCAGCAGCACTTTGCGGCGTTGTTCGGGCTCGACGCCCTGGGGCGCGTTCGAGGGTTCTCGCCCGCGGAGATGGCCCTGCCCAACCATCCCGACGTCGCCTTCGAGTTCGTGAGGACCCTTCAGGACTGTGGTTACCGATGGGTGCTGGTCCAGGAGCACACGGTGGAGGCGCCTGACGGGCGGGGAGCAGATCGTCCCCATCTCCCCCATCTTCTCCGCTGCGTGAGCTCCGGCGGCGAGGTGGCGGAGATCGTCGCCATCGTCAAGACCCAGGGAAGCGACACCAAGCTCGTCGCCCAGATGCAGCCCTATTACGAGGCCAAGGGTCTCGGTCCCTGCGAGTTGGCGGGAAGGAGCGTGCCGCCTCTCGTCACCCAGATCGCCGATGGCGAGAACGGGGGGGTGATGATGAACGAGTTCCCGCCCAAGTACTTCGAGGTGGCGCGTGAGTGCTCACACACCCGTACCCCGATGGTGAACGTCAGCGAGTACCTCGAGCAACTGTGGGCAGCGGGTATCCGCCCCAGCGATCTCCCCGTCGTCCAGCCGGTGTTCCAGCACCGCATCTGGCAACGGACCGCGCCTGGAGAGGGGCCCGATCGCCTGGCTGCCGTCGTCCAGGAGTTGCAGGAGGAGGACGGACGCTTCCATGTGGAAGGCGGGAGCTGGACCAGCGACCTGTCGTGGGTGAGGGGATACGAGCACCTGCTCATCCCCATGGACAAGGCCAGCGCCCGCTTCCACGAACGTGTCCTCTCCAAGGGCGTCGAGACCGACGACCGGCGGTACCGGAACGCCTTGTTCCACTTGCTGGCGGCGGAGACGAGCTGCTTTCGCTACTGGGGCGAGGGCGTGTGGACCGACTACGGCGCCGAGCTCGCTCGGCGGGCCGACGACATCGTCGCCTCAGACCTGTAGTTCGTCACCAGTCTCTCAGTCCTGCTTTCGGGCAATGGCTTGGCCGAGCTCGAGCTTGGACATCTTGGAACGCCCCGCGATGCCCAGGCTCTTGGCCCGCTCATAGAGCTCCTTCTTGGTGTTGGCCTCGACGTCGACGCCGCCGGCCGTCTGGCCCCGGTTCTCACGAGCCCTCGGGTTCTTGGCTCTGGGGTCCGACGGGCCCTTCTCTTCCTTCGGCTCCCAGTGGTCGCCCACCTTCTCGAACGAGTCCTTTAGGGCCGAGTAGGCGACGCGGTGAGCCTGCTCCTCGGAGTCGTACTGGTCGTGGGCCGAGTCGAGGGTCTTCTCATAGGTGCGCTTCGCCTTCTCGGGGGACCGCTTCAAGGTGCCAGGCAGCTCTTCTTCGTTCTCGGGCATCGCACAGCTCCTTTCCTTTGGAGTGCCTTGGGCGAAGATTCGGTGCGCACCAACAAGCTACGACGCCTCCCCCGGAATACCTCGGCCGGCTCTTCACGTTCTCGACTGCTCGGCGCCGGCGGCGTTGAAGGCGGGCGAGAACTCCACCAGGAGGCGGGCGGTCTCGCTGCGCGGCGTGGCCGACACCAGAGCCGACGGCCCCTCCTCCACCACCCGCCCGCCGTCCAGCACCACTATGCGGTCGGTCACCTTGCGCACCACGGCCACGTCGTGGGAGATGAGCACCAGTCCCAGACCCATCTCGACCTGGCGCTCGCGCAGCACGACCAGCAGGCGGGCCTGCTCGGAGGCGTCGAGCATGGCGGTGGGCTCGTCGGCCACCAGGAGCTTGGGCCCCGCCACGAGGGCCCGGGCCAGGGCGATCCGCTGGAGCTGACCGCCGGACAGCTCGTGGGTCCGGGCCCCCAGGAACGGACCGCGGCCCGGCAGGCCCACGCTCTCGAGGGCGTGCCCGACCGCGGCCGCACGCCCGGCCCCATCGCCGTCCCTGGCCACGTCGAGCGGCTCCCTGACGAGCTCCTCGACGGTGAGCCGGGGGGAGAGGGCGTCGGCGGGGTCCTGCATTACCAGCTGGATCCGCCGGCGGCGGAGGCGGTCGGCGCCCCGCCACGACGTGGGCAACGCCTCTCCCTCGACCACCACCTCCCCGGAGTCGAGAGCCAGATGCCCGGCGAGGATGGCGGCAAAGGTGGACTTCCCGCTGCCCGAGGGGCCGACGATGCCCACCGACTCGCCCTCGCGCACGGTGATGGAGACCCCGGCGAGGGCGGGCACCGCCCGCCGTCCCCGACCGTAGGACTTGGTCACGTCGCGGGCCGACAGGAGCGTCTTCAGGCCGCCGAAGTGGCACAGCACCATGCGCTCCCGGGAGAGCTCCAGCTCGGGCCGGGACTCGGAGCAGATCGCCTCCGCCTGGGTGCAGCGGGGGTTGTAGGGGCAGCCCGGCGGGACGGCGCGAGGGTCGGGGGGACGCCCTCGAATGGGCCGGAGGTCCTTGGTGGTGGTCATGACCGGGTAGGCGTTGACCAGGGCCCAGCTGTAGGGGTGGGCGGGCTCGGAGATGACCCGGGCGGTGGCGCCCTCCTCCATGACCTCCCCGGCGTAGAGCACCATGGTGCGGGCGGCCATGCTGGCCGCGTCGGGCAGGTCGTGGGAGATGACGATGAGGGCAAAGCCCCTGGTCTCGGCCAGCCCCCCGATGCGCTGCACCAGCTCGTGGCGGGTGGCCGCGTCGAGGCCGGCGGTCGGCTCGTCGAGCACGACCAGCGCAGGGTCCAGGGCGAGGACCATGGCCAGGGCGGCCCGCCGCCGCTGGCCGCCCGAGAGCTGGTGGGGGTAGCGGTCCAGCAGGGCCGGCTCGAGCAGCGCCTCCCGGGCCAGCTCGTCCGACCGGCGGCGCGCCTCGCCGGCCCCCATCTGGAGGCGGTCCCGCAACGGTTCGCCCACCTGGTCGCCCACCGTCACGACCGGGTTGAAAGGTGAGCCCTGCAGGGCCAGGGCGACGGTGGCCCAGCGCACCGAGCGCAGCTCCTCCTCGGACGCCCCGAGCAGCTCGACGCCGCCGACCCGGACGCTCCCGCGCGCCTCGGGAGGCTGGACCAACCCGGACAGGCACAGGGCGAGCGTCGACTTGCCGGACCCGGTCTCGCCCACGATGGCCAGCGACTCACCCCGCTCCAGGGAGAAGCTGACCCCCCGCAGGGCGTCCACCTCGCCCCGGAAACGCACGGCCAGCTCCGACACCTCCACCAGCGGGCCTTCGGACCGGGGCGGCGACGGCGCCACCGCCCTCTCGTCGCCTTCATGGCGCTCGGGTGCGCGCCGACCCGACCTCATGCCCAGCCTCGCCGCCCCGCGCCGTCAAGCAAGGGCGGCTGGTAGCGATCGACCTCGTCTTCGCAGCAAACTGAAGCGAGCACTCGCAATACCGTCGCCTGCCTTTGGGAACCGGTTGACCGCGGCGACCGTCCGTCGGCGGCCCGGACGACCATGGCGGGCGGCCCCGGCGCCCGCCTCAGACGCCCGCCCATGACCTCCATCGACCTAGAGTACGCGCGCAAATATTGGCACATCGGGCTCGGGCGCGGCCCCGTAGGCCCGCTCGGTGCCCTGTGCCGGTGGGGGGTAGCGTGGCTTCGGTGGTCTTCGTCACCACCTCCGACGGAGTCGAGATCGCCACCCACGAGCTTGGCGACCGCGGCGCACCGCTCGTCATGGCCCACGCCGCCGGCCTCCACGGCCTGGTCTTCGCTCCCCTCGCCCGCCACCTCGCCGGTGACGTGCGCTGCGTGTCGTTCGACGGGCGCGGCCACGGCGACTCCCCGCTGCCGCCCGGCCGGGACCTGGACTGGTACGGCCTGGCAAGGGACGTGCTGGCGGTGGTGGAAGGCCTGGCCCTCGAGCGCCCTTTCGGTTTCGGGCACTCCAGCGGGAGCACGGTGATGCTGATGGCCGAGCAGGCGCGCCCGGGGACCTTCGCCGCCATCTACTGCTATGAGCCGGTCATCGTGCCTTCCGACCCGCCGCTCGGCCGTGACGACGGCAGCTGGCTGGCCGCCCAGGCGCGGCGGCGGCGCACCACGTTCTCCTCCCGGGAGGAGGCCCGCCGCCACTACTCCTCCAAGCCGCCATGGGACGCGCTGGACCCGGAGGCGCTACGGGCCTACGTCGACCACGGCTTCGAGGACGCCGGCGACGCAGGGATGCGGCTCAAGTGCCGGCCCGAGGACGAGGCGACGGTCTACGAGATGGCGACGGCGCACGACGCCTATGCCAGGCTCCCGGAGGTCATGTGCCCGGTGACGGTGGCCTGCGGCGCCCTCACCGAGGCCTGCCCGCCGGCGCGGGCCGGTTCCCACGCCCACCGGCTCCCAGGGGGACGCAGCGAGGTTCTGGCCGAGGTCGGGCACCTAGGGCCGCTCGAGCAACCCGAGCGGGTGGCCACGTCGATCCGTCGGTTCCTCCGCGAGCACTCCGAACGGCGGCCCCTCTCCCCGCCTTAGGTGCCGCGGCCCACTCAGCTCCAGGGCCAGCCTGAGACCCTGATGACCCTGAGGCCCTGGTGACCCTGATGACAAGGCATGGCTACCGCTCGCTGCGGTAGAGGCGCATGGTGAGGGGGGCGAAGACGGCGACGAGGGCAGCGCTCCACCCGAGCACCCAACCCAACTCCCCGGCGGGGGCCGTGCCGTGCATGAGAGCGCGGGCCGCGGTCGTCAGGTGGGCGATGGGGTTGACGTCGACAAAAGCCTGGACCCAGCCGGGCATGGTCGACGGGTCGACGAAGACGTTGCTGGCGAAGGTCAACGGGAACAGCACGGTGATGCTCATCTGCATGACGCTCTCCGGCGTCTGCATGCGCATCCCGATCGCCGTCCAGACCCACGACAGGCTGAACGAGAACACCAGCAGCAGGACCACGGCGAGCAGCACACCGACCGGTCCGCCCCTGGGCCGGAAGCCCAGCGCCACGCCCAGGGCCATGACCACCATCGAGGCGAGCGTGTAGCGCACGGCGTCGGCCAGCAGCATCCCCACCAGCACGGCCGGCCGCCAGATCGGCATCGACCGGAAACGGTCGGAGACGCCCTTGCCGATGTCAGTGTTCAGAGCCATCCCGGTGTACATGGTGATCATGGCCACCGTCATCACCAGGATCCCGGGCAGCAGCTGCTGCAGGTACTCCCGTGGTGACGCGGCCAGCGCGCCGCCGAACAGGTACGTGAACAGCAGCACGAACATGATCGGGAAGGCGGTGACGTCGAACATGCATCGGCACGTGCTTGATCTTGAGCATCGCCCGCCACCCGAACGTGACCGAGGCCGCCAGCGGCGTCGGCCGAGTGGGACGGGCGCGGCTGGACAGCGCCGAGCGGAGCGCGGCCTCGGCAAGGCGAGGCTCGGCCTGGGTACTGGTCATGCCGCATCGTCCGCGGTCGCGGGCTCCTCGGCCGGGTGCCCGGTCAGGGCGAGGAAGACCTCGTCCAGGCTCGGCTGGCCGAGGGTGAACTCGGCGACGGCGACACCGGCGCGCGCCAGCTCGGCGACGGCGGCCGCGGCGCCCTCCGGGTCGGGGGCGCGGGCTGACAGCGCCGCCGGGTCGGGCTCGAGCTGAGCCGGCTGGCCGAGCACCTCGGACAGCACGCGCCCAGCATCGGGCCGCTGGTGCGGATGGCGCAGGCGAACGTGCAGGGTGCCGGAGCCGACAAGGGCCTTGAGCTCCCCGCTCGTGCCCTCGGCGATGACTTTGCCGCGGTCGATGATGGCGATGCGGTCGGCGAGCTGGTCGGCCTCGTCGAGGTACTGCGTCGTGAGCAGCACGGTGGTGCCCTCGGCGACGAGCACCCGGATTATCTCCCAGACCTGGTTGCGGCTCCGGGGGTCGAGCCCGGTGGTCGGTTCGTCGAGGAACATCAACTCTGGGTGACGATGATGCTGGCAGCTATGTCGAGCCGGCGGCGCATGCCTCCTGAGTACTCCCGCACCAGGCGAGTGGCCGCATCGGCCAGGCCGAAGGCGTGGAGCAGCTCTCTCGCCCGCTCCCTGGCCGCGGCGCGCGACAAGCCGAGGAGGCGCCCGAGCAGCACGAGGTTCTCCCGGCCGCTGAGCTCCTCGTCGACCGAGGCGAACTGGCCGGTGAGGCTCACGAAGCCACGCACCGCGTCGGCTTCGGCCACGATGTCGTGCCCGAGGACCCGGGCCCAACCGGCATCCGGCCGGAGCAGGGTGGCCAGCATGCGAATGGTGGTGGTCTTGCCGGCGCCGTTGGGCCCGAGGACCCCGTAGACGGTTCCCGTGCGCACCGCCAGGTCGATCCCGTCGACGGCGCGCGTCTCACCGAACACCTTCACCAGACCGTCGGCTTCGATCGCCAGAGCACCGTGTTGGTCACCAGTCACGGCACATCGCTCTCCTCTCCTGCGCAACCACTGTCATGGGTGATGAGACGTCGCCCGCGGGACACAGTCATCGGTGGTGCTGGCACGACGAACACTGGTCGGCCCCAGCAAGGGCCCGCACAGATGATTCTCCCCGGCGCCCGGGCGTCACGGCCAAAGGGGCTTGACAGAATAGCCAGGAACCAGGCCGCCCGGCGCGGGAGGAGACATGATGGGACAGCCGGTAGTCCACTTCGAGGTCATGGGTAAGGACGGCGCTGCGTTGCGGTCGTGCCCGACCTGGAGGCCGCGCTGGCCAAGGCAGAGAGTCTCGGCGGGACGCGTATGATGGGCCCCGACGTGGTGATGGAGGGTTTGGAGATCGGCCTGTTCAACGACCCCGAGGGGCACAGGATCGGCGTCGTCAAGACCACCCCGCAGGGCTGATCCTCCCGGTACTCGGGCTGGAGGTGGCGCGGATCGACGCGGTTCGGCGACTCTTCGGCCGCGCTGTCCACGTTGTGCGCGTCATCGCTGCCGGGCTGCTGGCTGGCGTGGTTGCCGGCGCCCTTGCAGGGCTCGGCTCCCGTCTGGCGATGTTCGTGGTGCGGTTGATGAACCCGTCCCACAACGGCGAGGTGACGCACGCCAACGCCGCCGTGGGCCGCATCACGGCCGACGGGACGCTGGCGCTTGTCATGGAGGGAGTCTTCTACGGGATCCCCGGTGCTGTCGTCTACCTGGTAGTTCGTCGCTGGATACCTTGGGATGGCCTCCTCAAAGGCCTCGCTTTCGGCTGCGTCCTGCTGATCGTGGCCGGCTCGGCAGTGCTCGACGGCAACTACGAGTACTTCCGCTACGTGTCAACATGGGTGAGCGTCGGGCTGTTCGCCCTGCTCTACCCGCTCTATGGTCTTGTTGTCGCGCCGCTGACCGAGCGCCTGGGACACGGAGCCAAGGGGCCACCTCGCAACGTGGTCGTTGCCTGGTCCGGATATCTGATCCTCGGTGGGATCCTCCTGTGGTCACTTGGCCGCGACTACACCCTCCTTCGGGACGTGTTCCGCGTCTTCCCGTGACGGCTGAGTCCGCCGACCGTTGGGCACCCTGAGGGTCGGCCCGTGGAGTACTCAGCCGGGAGGGAAGCCGGTCAAGCCGACGCCGCCCCCGGCGGGCGGCAGATCAACACCAGCCTCGGCCCGGTACGCGCCCAGGTGGCCCAGGAGATCGCCGTCCAGGCCTGGGTAGTGATCGCTACTGGTCATGCACCTCTATGTACCCACCACGGGCCGACCTAGCATGAAGAGGCGGGCAGAGTTGTGCCGCTGTTCACGGGGGAGCCGCAAGCAGTTCACCCCGGCCCTCTTACGGTCGGGAGCGGCTCATTATCGGGGAGACGTCCGGAGCGGATGATCGGTGGCAGACGAGGAGCAGGGCAGCGACTTTGCTGCCGCCCGTCGGCGTGGGGCGGCGGCGGGTGGTGGCGCGCCGGCTTGGCCGTAGGCCTGGCCCTCTCCGTCGTTGCCGCTCTCGCCGGTGAGGTGGGTGCTCAACAGGATCCCGGGGATACGACGACCACGACCACGACCGTTCCTCCGAGCCCGGCCACCACGCTCGTGCAGCCTCCTCCCACTCCTCCGCCCGCCACCACGCCGCCCCCTACCACACCGCTCCCGCCGGCGACGCCGGGACCTCCGCCGCCCGTCGACAACTCTCCCCCGGCCGTGGTGCCCCGGGCTCCCCGGGCCGCGGTCACAGCGGCAGAGGCGGGCCGCCGCCGGGCCGAGCAGGAGCTGGCGGCGGCCGAGAAGGAGCTCCGGGCGGCGCGCAGACGAGAGGGCGAGGCGGCCAAGCGACTTCAGGGCTCCGAGGCCGTCGCCGCCGGGGCCGAGGCGAGACTGGCGGTCCTGAGCGAGGAGGAGCAGGCCGCGGCCAGGCAGCTGGTCACGGCCAAGGGGCGGCTGCGCAACCTCGCCGTCGGCCAGTACGTGACCGGGAGCTACGTGGGTCTGTCCCTTCACTACCTGGCCAACGCCGAGGACCCGGAGGACCTGGTCCGCCGGGCAGCGGTCCTCAACCAGGCCAGCGAGGTGCAGCGCTCGGCCACAAGAGCCTACGGGCGGGCCAACCAAGCGGCGTCGGAGCAGATCCGGGACGGAGTTCGGGCCCGCGACACTGCCAACTCGAACCGGGTCCTGGCCGCCGC
>JALZJC010000137.1 GCA_030859945.1 Actinomycetota bacterium
CGGTGAAGAAGGGACCGAACTCGGCGTAGCGCGCCGAGGCCTCGTCGAAGCGCATGGTGTAGACGACCTCCTTGAGGTCATCCGGGGCCACGGCGAACAGGGTGACGCCCCACTCGAAGTCGTCGAGACCGGTTGAGCCGGTGACGAGCTGCAGCACCCGCCCCCGGAAGGCCCGTCCCGACCGGCCGTGCCCGTGCATCAGCCGCTCCCGCTCCTCGTAGGCGAGCTCGTACCAGTTCTGACCCGGGTCCCGGCGCTTCGACATGGGATAGAAGCAGATGGCGCGCATGCCCTCCGGAGGGAGCTGGGGATGAAGTCGCGGGTTCAACATCTCCGCCGGCATCCCCTTGGCGTACTCCGACACCTCCGTGAGCGACACGTAGGAGCTCACAACCTCCAGTCCCGCGGCCTGGACGCCGGACTGAAGGGTGCGAAGGCGCCACAGGTCGGGGCCCAGGGCCAGGAACCCGAGGTCGGCCTTGTGGCCAAGCACCGAGAAGGCGACGACCTGGTGCTCCTCGCCACGAGCTGCCTTGACCGCGGTGAGCACGACCTCGGTGTCGACGCCGGGTGAGGCCTTGCAGAAGAGATGGAGCACTCCCCACCCGGTCGCCGGCGCCAGAGGATCGGGCACGCTCTACTCCCGTCCCTCGGAATTGGGCGGATGAGAGGGTGGGGACGGCGGGCCCTGGGAAGCGGTGGGCGCCTCCGGAGCGAACTGCTCCAGGGCCGGCTCGAGCTGGCGCTGGTGGCCGTCCGATGTCCAAACCGGTAGGGGGAGCTCCACCTTGGAGTGGCCCTCGTGGGCGGTCACGGCCTGGCTGTGGTACTCCTCGGCCAGCGCCAGGAATTCGGGCTGGTGGTAGGGGCGACCGTCGATCATGGGGCCCGGGTGGCCCTCGATGATGGCCACCACGTCGTCGCCGCTCACGGTCCTGTGCGTCTCGAGGGCGTGGGTCACGGCCAGCACCTCGAAGCGGTTGGCCTCCAGCAACCGCCACGTGCGGTCGTACAGCTCGGCGAGCTTGGCCTCGACGCGTCGGCCGAAGTCGGTGTCCATGACGCTGCGGTCGGAGCCGTCCTCGATGGCCATCTGGGACCCTGTTATCCCTGCGAGGGTGATGGCTCGTGAAGCGAAGGTGGAGCCCATGCCGGCGAAGCCCTCCATGCGCATGGCGATGAAGGTCGCGCCCCTCAGGTCTCCACCCACGCCCTCGGAGTTGTCCCCGCCGAAGAAGAGGCGCTCCCCAGCCAGTGAGGCCAGGAACACCATGACGTCGGCCTCCCGTTCCGACTTCCAGCCGACGAACTGGTCCTCGGGCGGAATGGAGGCCACGAAGCCGCCCACGTCGCCCCGCCGCTCGATGGTGGCCATGTCGATGACCAGGTGCTTGCGGAGACGGTGGGCCACCACCGCGTGGCAGGCCTCATGGAGGGCGACGGCGTGACGCTCCCGCTCGATGTACTCGAACTCGTCGGGAAGGCCGTGCTCCTTCAGCTGCTTGGCCTTCAGGATGTCGGCCCAGGTGATGGCGTCCCGCCCGGCCCGGATGGCCACGACCAGCGCCTCGTTGACGGTGTCCTTGATGGTGGCGCCCGTGGCGTAGGGCGTCATGACCGCCAGCTTGTCCACCTGCTCGTCGGTGAGGTCGTGGCTCACCTTGTCCAGGTACCCGACGTAGGTGCGCTTTCGGCCCTCCTTGGACGGGTAACCGACCTTGTAGATGCGGTCGATGCGCCCCGGACGCAGCAGGGCCTCGTCGAGGGCCTGGGGCATGTTGGTGGCCATCATCACCAGGATGCGGTACTTGGGCGGCGGCTTGGGGCGCATGCCGAGGGCCCGGCGCAGCACCCGGTTGGTGAACCCCCGCGGCTTCTTGAGGCCGGACAGCTCGGCGAGCAGGGCCTGGAGAGTGCCCATGCCCCCGCCGCCCATTCCTGCGCCCATCACGAACCGGGCGACGAGGGGAGGGCGGCCGCCCTCGCTGCTGCGGGGCAGCTCGGCCCGGGCCACGGACGCTGCCGAGGCAGGGGAGGCGTAGCCCATCCCGTTGCAGGCGGTGAGGGCCTCCCATTGGGATGGAGCCCAGGACAGGGGGGCGTGCGCCCCGCCGTTCCAGCCGCCGCTGGCCATGGCCCCTCGGCTCCCTAGGGCGTCGGCCTCGTCGAAGAAGACGATGACCCCGCCGTAGCGCACGGCCAGCTTGCGCAGCTTCCGGAACAGGGATTTGACCTTGAGGATGCCGACGCCGATGAACATGTTGGTGAAGGCGCCCGGGTCGACGAAGACGTAGGGCTTGCCCGTCTCACCGGCCACGGCCTCGGCCATGAGGGTCTTGCCCGTCCCGGGCGGGCCCCAGAGGAGGAGGCCGCCCGGCACGTACCCGCCCTTCTCCTCTATCGACTCGGGGTTCTCGAGGAAGACGATGTTCTCCTTGACCCGCTCGACGACGGCGTCCTGGCCCCACACGTCCTTGAAACGGGTCTTGACGTCGTCGGGGAAGTAGACGTCGACCCCGCCCTTGGACAGGAACCAGAAGATGGCCACGAACTGGAGCACGACGGCGGCCATGAGGAAGAGGATCTGGAGTACCAGGGGCAGGGCCTGCCAGATGGCGCTGGGCAGGCGGAAGAGGCCCTGCACCGGGGAGACGTCGTAGACGCGGCCAAGCAGGACCGCCACCACCGCCAGCAGCAGGAGGACCTTGAAGGCCCGGGCCAGGCGGTAGCGGTTCCAGTCGTCGAGACCGCCGGTGCGGCGCTCGATGCCGCCGAACACGACGTGGGACCAGAAGTGGTGGTACGCGGCCGAGCGCTCGCTGATCAGGTAATGCGCCTGTCGCAGACCCTCCACCACCAGGAGCACCAGCAGCCACCAGGACGAGCGGGTGTGAGTGCGCACCGCTTCCACGAAGGAGAGGTTCGGGTCGTCTGCCATGGCGGCCCACACCAGGACCAGCCAGGCGCCGGACAGGAGGATCAGGAACTTGGTCCGGTCCCAGAAGGCGAGCGGCTTGCGCCTCGGTCCCTCCTCCCGGCGTGCGGCCCCGTGCTCCTCGGGCGGGATGGGCCCGGAGTCGTGGTCGGGCCAGGCCAGCGTCTCTTCTCGGTTCGTTCCCACTTTTCAGCGCTCCTTGACCTGCCACGAGGCGATGACCTCGCCGATCACCTTCTCGTTGGCGGCGTAGCAGTCGTCGTCACAGCTGATGGACAGCATGTGGACCTTGCGGAGGGCGCTGTCCACCAGGGCGATCTGGTGCCACTTCACCCTCCTGCCCTCGGGCGTCGTGAGGTTGACCAGGATCTCGTTCCCGTGAAGCCCTCCGGGGCGATCGACATCCCGGCTGTCCACCACCTCCACTCCCTCCTCTTGGGCTTCGAGCGGGTCGAAACCCAAGAGGATGGACCGAAGGGTCGACAGAGAGAACCGGTCGCGCTGCTCCGGCAGCAGTCTTCGCACGAGGACCAGGCCCTTCGGGTGGTCGGCGGAGATGGATGCGACGTGGTCGAGCGAGGGCCTGGGCGCGGCGTCGAAGCCCACGGACCAGGTGAGCCGCTTGTAGAGGTCCTTGCCCTCGCGGGACTCGTCCAGGGTGGTGACGAGCTGGTCCTCGTCGAACAGGGCCCACTCGTTGGGGACCCTCACATAGGTGCGTTCCTCGGAGTTCTTCACGTAGTGGTACTTGGGGGACCCGCACGCCGACGTGACCAGGGCCGCCATGGCCAGGGCGGCGGCCGTACCGGCGTAGCGGCGACGCCGCGATGGCCCCGTGCCCATGGCGCCCAAGGCTACCTGCGGCCCGGGACCAAACGCTCTCGCCGCCCCCGTGCAACCGACGCCTGCTCTCCTAGAAGGCGAGCACCCCGACGTCCCACAGGGAAGGGAAGACGAACAGGAGCAGACCCAGTGGCTCCAACGCCACCATGGGTGCCAAACCGGCACGACCGCGCCTTCCGAACCGCCATCCCGAGCCCGCGGTGGCCAACGCGAAACAGATCACCGAGGCCAGGTAGAAGAAGAACTTCACCTTGATGTCCATTGAACCCCCTTTGAGAGGCAACCAGAGTGCCAGGTCTCGCCAACGGGCACGCAGAAGGGGCGCCCGTAGGCGCCCCTTCTGGCAGGAAGGCTGTCGGTTTGGCCGGAGCTAGAAGTCGTCCATGCCACCGCCAGGCATGGCCGGGGCGGCTTCCTTCTCGGGCTTGTCGACGATGACCGCCTCGGTGGTGAGGAACAGGGCAGCGATGGACGCCGCGTTCTGAAGGGCCGAGCGGGTGACCTTGGCGGCGTCGATGACGCCGGCCGCGACCAGGTCCTCGTACTCGCCGGTAGCGGCGTTGAGACCGATAGAACCCTCAAGGTTGCGCACCTTGTCCACCACCACACCGCCCTCGAGGCCGGCGTTGACGGCGATCTGCTTGACGGGCTCCTCCACGGCTCGGGCCACGATGCGGGCGCCGGTGGCCTCGTCACCCTCGAGCTTCTCCGCTCGGTCGAGGACGGCGGCCTGGGCCCGCAGCAGGGCGACGCCTCCACCGGCCACCACGCCTTCCTCCACCGCGGCCTTGGTGGTGGACACGGCGTCCTCGATGCGGTGCTTCTTCTCCTTGAGCTCCACCTCGGTGGCGGCGCCCACCCGGATCACGGCCACGCCTCCGGAGAGCTTGGCCAGGCGCTCCTGGAGCTTCTCCCGGTCGTAGTCCGAGTCGGTGTTCTCGATCTCACCCTTGATCTGGGCGATACGGCCCTTGATGTCGGCATCGGTGCCGGCGCCCTCGACCACCGTGGTCTCGTCCTTGGTGACGGTGACCTTGCGAGCCCTACCCAGCAGGTCGAGGCTCACGTTCTCGAGCTTGAGACCGACCTCCTCGGTGATGACCTGGCCACCGGTGAGGATGGCGATGTCCTGGAGCATGGCCTTGCGGCGCTCACCGAAACCGGGAGCCTTGACGGCCGCCGACTTGAAGGTGCCCCGGATCTTGTTGACCACCAGGGTGGCCAGGGCCTCGCCCTCCACGTCCTCGGCCAGGATGACCAGCGGCTTGCCCGACTGCATCACCTTCTCGAGCACTGGCAGCAGGTCCCGGACGGCGGAGATCTTCTGGCCCACCAGGAGGATGTAGGCGTCCTCGAGCACGGCTTCCATGCGCTCGGGGTCGGTTACGAAGTAGGGGGAGATGTAGCCCTTGTCGAAGCGCATGCCCTCGACCAGGTCCATCTCCATGCCGAAGGTCTGGGACTCCTCGACGGTGATGACGCCGTCCTTGCCCACCTTGTCGATGGCCTCGGAGATCATTCCCCCGATCTCGGGGTCGGCGGCGGAGATGGCGGCCACCTGGGCGATCTGGTCCTTGGACTCGGTCTCCATGGAGATGCTCTTCAAGGAGTCCACGGCCGCCTCGACGGCGTCCTCGATGCCCTTCTTGAGCGACATGGGGTTGGCGCCGGCGGCCACGTTGCGCAGGCCCTCGTGGACCATGGCCCAGGCCAGCACCGTGGCCGTGGTGGTGCCGTCACCGGCCACGTCGTCGGTCTTCTTGGCGACCTCCTTCACCAACTCCGCGCCCAGCTTCTCGTACGGGTCCTCGAGCTCGATCTCCTTGGCGATCGAGACTCCGTCGTTGGTGATGGTGGGAGCCCCCCACTTCTTCTCCAGCACCACGTTGCGGCCCTTGGGGCCGAGGGTTACTCGTACGGCGTCGGCGAGCTGGTTCATGCCGTGCTCGAGAGCTCGACGGGCCTGCTCGTCGAAGGCGATCATCTTGGTCATCGGGTGGTTCCTCCCGGAGTAGCGAGACAGTTAGCACTCTGCTTGTTCGAGTGCTAAGGCTACCCACCGGCTGTCACTCGGCGCAAGCGAGTGCCAGCCTCGGCTGGATGGCTACCCGCCGGCCACCGCGGGCACGATGGAGACGGTCTGGCCTTCCTGCACCGGTGTGGCCAGGCCGTCACGGAAGCGGACGTCCTCATCGGCGACGAAGACGTTCACGAACCGGCGCAACTCGCCCGCCTCGTCGAAGACGCGCTCTCCGAGCCCGGGGTGGGCGGCGTCGACGGCCTTGAGCGCCTCGCCCACAGTGCTCGCCTCCACGACCACCTCGGCGTCGCCGCCGGTGAGGTTGCGCAGTTGGGTGGGAACGCGGACCGAAACACTCATGGCTCGACCTCGACAGCTCGGTGGAAGGCCTCGATGGTAGGGGCGATGGTGACCGTGGGCCCGACGTGGGGGCTGACGGCGTCGATGGTCTTCAGGCCCAGGCCGGTGATGTAGGCCACCGTGCGCTCGTCAGGACGGACCACGCCTTCCCGAGCGAGCTTGGCCAGAGTGGCGATGGTGACCCCGCCGGCGGTCTCGGCGAAGATCCCCTCGGTGCGGGCCAGGAGGCGGATGCCCTCCACGATCTCGTCGTCGGTCACCGCCCCCACCGCCCCACCGGTGGAGCGCACGACGTCGAGGGCGTACCACCCGTCGGCGGGGTTGCCGATGGCCAGTGACTTGGCGATCGTCCTCGGCTTCTGTGGCCGCACGTGGTCGCTGCCCTCGGCGAAGGCCGTCGCCACCGGGGAGCAGCCGGCGGCCTGGGCACCAGAGACCCGCACCTGAGGCTCCTCTTCGAGCAGACCGACCCGGTGCAGCTCGGTGAAGCCCTTGTGGACCTTGACCAGCTGGCTGCCGGAGGCGATGGGCACCACGACGTGGTCGGGAACTCCCCAGCCCAGCTGCTCGACCACCTCGAAGGCCAGTGTCTTGGAGCCTTCGGCGTAGTAGGGGCGCAGGTTGACGTTGACGAAGGCCCACGTGGGCTGGTCACCGGTCAGCTCGGCGCAGAGGCGGTTGACGTCGTCGTAGGTCCCTTCGACGGCCACGAGCTTGCCGCCGTACACGGCGGTGGTGACCACCTTGGCCGGCTCGAGGTCGCGGGGGATGAAGACCACCGAGCCCATGCCCGCCCGGGCCGCATGGGCGGCCACGGAGTTGGCCAGGTTGCCGGTGGAGGCGCAGGCGGCGATCTTGAACCCCAGCTCGCGGGCCTTGGTGAGGGCCACCGAGACCACCCGGTCCTTGAACGAGCCGGTCGGGTTGAGGGTGTCGTTCTTCAGCCAGAGCTCGCCGAGGCCCAGCTCGGAGGCCAGGCGGTCGGCACGGACCAGCGGCGTGAACCCGCAGCCGAGATCGACTGGACCGCCGGGAGGGGCCGATCCGACCGGACCGCCGGCGGGCAGGAGGTCTGCGTATCGCCAGATGGTCGGCGGCCCGCCCGCGATCTTCTGGCGGCTGACGGCGGAGGTGATGGCCTCGTAGTCGTAGTCGACCTCGAGCGGTCCGAAACAGAACTCGCAGACGTGAAGAGCCTCGGGCGGGTAATGGCGGGCGCACTCGCGGCAGCGGAGGCCGTTGATGTGTGGCCCCGGGGGGCCTGGGCTGGGCGGCACCGTTCCTCCTCATCGCTCCGGGCATTGGCACCTGGCACACACCCGTCACGCTGACGGACGTCACTGGTTGCCGCGGCGTCGTTGGGCCCGGCCCCTCGACCGCTCTGGATAAGTGCCTTCATCGTAGCCCTGAGCTTCGGTGGCGCGCGACCCGAGGGATCAGGGGGCGGTCGCGGTGGCTGGTTCCTCTTCCTCTCGACTCATTACGCGCTTGACCAGGCCCGGGCGCGGTTCCTCCTCCTGCTCGGACGAAACCTGCGGAAGGGGCTGACCGAGGACTTGGACCCGCCACACGTGGCCGAGGACGATCTTCAGCGCCGCAGCGACGGGAACGGCGAACAGCAGGCCCAAGAAACCTCCCAGGTGCCCGCCCGCCAAGAGGGCCAGCACCACGGCCGCGGGGTGCAGCTGCACGGCGCGGTGCATCACCTGCGGCGTGATGAAGTGATTGTCGACCTGTTGGACGCCCACCATGATCAGCACCACACCCAGAGCCTGCAGGGGACTGCCGGTGGTGAGCGCGATCACGACCCCCGGCAGGCCACCCACCCAGGGCCCGATGAGGGGGATGATGTTGAAGAACCCGGCGATCATGCCCACCAGGAACCAGAAGCGCAGGCCGATGGCGAGCAAGCCGATGGAGCACAGGACACCCACGATGGCGGCCACCATGAGCTGGCCCCGGAAGAAGCCGCCCACGGCACGGTTCAGCCGGCGAGACAGGTGGAGGACCTCTTCCTTGGCCCCGTCGGGGATGAGCGATACGGACACCCGATGGATGTGGGGGAGGTCCACCAAGAGGTAGAAGGCGATGATGGGCGCCAGCACGATGATGAGGAGCACGTTGAAGACGGCCGCCCCCAGCCTGAGAGCCCGGTCGAGCTGCTGGCGGACGGTCGGCTCGTTGCTGCTGAGGGCGTCACCCAGCTCCTTGCGATCGAACTCCCAGAACCGGCCCTTGGACTCCTGAGCCCGGTCGTCGACCCAGCGCTCCGTCCTGGCCTTGATCCCCGGCCATTCCCGGGACAGCTCCCGAGCCTGGGCGCCGGCGATGGGCACCAGGAGCACCCCAGCGGCGACGATGACCCCGACGACCGCCAGGTAGGTGATGCCGGCTCCTGCGGCTCGAGGGACGCGTCGCCGCTGGAGAGCGCTGACCGCCGGATTGAGCAGGAACACGATGGTGGCGGCGAGGATCAGCGGCGGCAGGACGACCCGCAGGGTCCACACCACCAGGGCCACGATGGCGAGCAGAACCGCCACGCCCACCACCGCCCACGAGACCTGGCCCGCCCGGCGGAGGCGCTCGGTCATCGCCCAAGGCTACTGGTCGTCTCGCTGCTGATGATCGAAGCCACTGAGGTGTTCGGCCACCGCCTCCTCGACGCACGCGAGCGTCTCCGTGAAGGCTCGGTCCCGCCCATGGCGTTCCACGAGGGAGACGGTTGGGACCCGCTCGTCGGCGAAGACCTCACCGACCACGGCCAGCACCGGCACCCCTGCCTCCCGGCACAACTCCACAACCCCGCCCACGGCCTTGCCCTCGAACGAGTGCTCGTCGAGGAAGCCCTCGCCCGTCACCGTCAGGTCGGCGTTCTCGATGCGATGAGCCAGGTCGATGGAGTCGGCCACGAGCTCGAAGCCCGGCACCAGGGACGCCCCCAGCGCCGCCAACCCGCCCGCCAGCCCACCGGCCGCGCCCGACCCGGGGAGGTCGGCCACGTCGACCCCGTGCTCCTCCTGATAGAGCTGGGCCAGGCGCTCGAGCCGCCGGGTGAGCAGCGCCACCTGGGAAGGGGTGGCCCCCTTCTGGGGGGCGAACTCGCGGGCGGCGTCGACGAAGGTGGTGCTCACGTCGCAAGCCACCACCAACTCCACGCCTCGCAGACGGCGGGAGTCGAGAGCCCTCACGCACCCGAGGCCCCCGTCGGTGGTGGCCGACCCGCCAACCCCGACGACGATGCGGTTGGCGCCGGCGGCCACAGCGGCGGTGATGAGGTCTGCCACTCCAGCGGTGGACGCCCGCATGGGATCGTTCCACTCGGATCCGCCCACCAGGTCGAGGCCGGCGACCTGGGCCACCTCGATGACGGCGGTCGTGCCCTCCGTTCGCCATTCGGCCGTGACTGCCTCGCCCAGGGGCCCATGGGCACGCGAACGGCGCACCGTCCCGCCCAGGGCGTCGAGGATGCCCTCGCCACCGTCGGCGACGGGCGCCTCGTCACAGGTCCAGCCCGCGGCCGTGGCGGCCCGGCCGACGGCGGCAGCGACCTCGGCCGCCGTCGCCGTTCCCCGAAACTTGTCGGGAGCGGCCACGACATGGGGCATAGGAGTATCGTGCCACCAAGATGGGGCACTCTGACTTGGTCATCGTCTCCAACCGGGGGCCTCTCTCGTTCAACAGGGACGACGACGGCAACCTGATCACCTCCCGCGGCGCCGGTGGACTCGTCTCCTGCCTGGCCCCCGCGGTGGCGGGGACCGGCGCCACATGGGTGGCCGGAGCCATATCCGAGGAGGACCGGGAGGCGGCCTCCCAGGGCGTCGTCGAGGCTGAGGGGTTCCGCCTCCGCTCGTTGGTCATCGAGCCGGAGGAGTACCGCCAGTTCTACGACGTGGTGGCCAACTCCACGCTCTGGTTCCTCCACCACAACCTGTTCGACCTCCCTCGCCGACCTCACATCGACCGCCGGTGGCGAGAGGCTTGGTCCACCTTCGTGGAGGTGAACAGGGAGTTCGCCGAGGCTGTGGCCGACGAGGCCCCCGACGGCGGTGTCGTCCTAGTGCACGACTACCACCTGTGCCTGGTGGGGAACACACTGGCCAAGGTCCGCCCCGACCTGCGAACAGCTCACTTCAACCACACGCCCTTCTGTGAGCCGACGGCGCTGCGGATGCTCCCGGACGAGGTGGCCAGCGCCATCATGGAGGGCCTGGCCGGCAACGGCGCCTGCGGCTTTCACTCCGAGCGCTGGGCCGCGGCCTTCGGGCGCTGCGCCGAGGCCACCCTCGGCTCCGTCCCCCCGACGTTCGTGGCTCCCGCCGGTATCGACACCGACGACCTCGCTCAGGTGGCCGGCTCGGACGAGGGCAAGGAGGAGTTCGCCAAGCTCGACGAGCACATCGGCGACCGCCACTTCATCGTCCGCATCGACCGCATCGAGCTCTCCAAGAACATCCTGCGGGGGTTCCTGGCCTTCGAGGAGCTACTCCGCTCCAGGCCCGAGTGGCGGGAACGGGTGATGTTCGGGGCCTTCGTCTACCCGTCGCGGGACAGCATCCCCGACTACATGGCTTACCGCAGCGAGGTGGAAGCCATGGTGGAGCGCATCAACAACACGTGGTCCACGCCTTCATGGACACCGGTGCTGGCCTACACGGAGGACTTCTTCCCCCGGTCGGTCGCCGCCCACCGGCGCTACGACGTGTTGCTGGTCAACCCGATACGAGACGGGCTCAACCTGGTGGCCAAGGAGGGCCCCACCCTCAACGAGCGCGACGGCGTGCTGGTGCTCAGCCGCGAGTCGGGGGCGTGGGACGAGATGGGCGATGCCGCCATCGGCATCAACCCCTTCGACATCACGGACACGGCCGACGCCCTTTCCCGCGCACTGAGCATGGGTCGCCGGGAGCGGGCCGAGCGGGCGGCGCGCCTGCGGGCCGCCAGCGAGGGCCGGGAACCGCAGAACTGGCTCGACGACCAACTCCAGGCTGCGCGTTCGCCGGACTAGTCCGGCAGGGCGTCAGAGAAGGCGCTTGAACAGCTCTACCACGCCTTCGGGGCCGTCAACCTCGACATCACCCTGCTCGAGCAGCTCTGACGGCGATTCGTCGCTCCGCACGGCCACCTTGAGGACGGTCATCCCCTCGCCCTCGGCCAGGCTGTCGAGGGCCTCGAAGGCAGGGATGTCACCACGGTCGTCCCCGGCGAAGCAGGCCGCGCCGAAGCCGGTCACCAGCTCGGTGAGGGCGCTGCCCTTGTCGGTTTCCATGGGCGGGCGCAGCTCGTGGGACATGCGGGCCGGGTGCGGTGCCAGGCCGCTGCTCCGGGCGTGCTCCTCGGCCCATTCCCGCACCCAATCCTCCTGGTCGGGAGCGGTGCGGTAGTGCAGCGTCAACGACAGGCCCTTGTGCTCCACGGTCACGCCCTCGGGCGCCTCGTCCTGCGCCTGTGCCGCAACCTCGTCTACAACCCGGCGCCATTCCTCGGCGTCAGGATGGGGTGTGATCTCGTCACCTTGGGCCTTCTCGATGCCGTAGAGGCCGGAGACCACCAGGCCCTTGCACCCTCCGGCCTCCTCGCACTCGCCCAGGCGCAGGTGCTCGGCGATGAAGGCGGCGGGGCGACCGGACACCACGGCCACACGCCCGTAGCGATGGGACAGACGATGCAGTACCTCGACGGCCTCGGGAAGGGGCGCTGACTGGCTGGGGTCGTCCACGATGGGGGCGAGCGTGCCGTCGAAATCGGTGACGATGGCGGCTCGTTCCGGGTCCTCGAGGAATGCAGCCCACAGCGAGGAGTCAGGGTCGTCGCCCGCCATGGCTCGAACGCTAGCGGTCCGAGCGCAGCCCCCTCGGAAGTGAGTGAAACTAGCCTCGTCCCCTGATGCCCCCCCGTCGTCTCTTCCCAGTCATCGCCGCCGTCGCCCTTACCGTCGGAACCGCCTGCCGGGACGACACCGTGCGCTTGTCCTACCAACCCCCTCCCGGGAACCGCTACTCCTACCGGGTCGAGGTGGAGGCCAATGCCGTGGCCAAGGTGGGCGACGAGGCACCGCGCCGGACGCAGATCACCAACGTGTTCGAGGCCCAGCAGTCCGTGCTGGATGCCGGTCCCTCCGGCACCCGGGTCCAGGTACGCCTGAGCGAGGTGGGCGGTCCGCCCCGCAGCTTCGTCGTCCGCCTCGATCGCGCTGCCCAGTTGGTCGAGGTGCAGAGCGTCGAGGGGCTTCCCTCCAGCGCCTTGGGCGGCCTGGGTCTCTCGGAGATCTTTCCTGCCGCCGCCGGCGCCCCCCCCGATCGGCCCCTGACGCCCGGCTCGAAGTGGGTCATCGACGAGCCGGTCCAGCTGGCCTCGCCGGAGACGTCACGCCTCAATGGCCAGGGCCGTCTGGCCACGCTGGGCGTCATGGACGGCCGGGACGTGGCCACCGTGGTGAGCAACTATCGCCTTCCCGTGAAGCGCACGGCTCAGGAGCGACGCAGCACTCTCGAGCTCTCCGGCTCCCAGGACACCAATGCCTCCACCACCTACGACCTGAAGGACGGCTCCGTGGTCGAGGTGGAGGCTCGGACCAACGGGAGCTACGCCCTCATGGTCCTGCCTCCGGAAGGGACATCGGGCGCGCCCATCCCGGGGACGCTGACGGTGGAGGTCCGTTCGACCACCCGCCTCGTGAGCTGATCCTCCCGGGCCCTAACCCCTTGCCCTGGTGGTGGTCGTCCTCCTGGTGGTGGTCGTGGGCGCCGGTCCCCCTTGTCTGGCCAGCTCGGGTCCCACCACCGCCACCACGTTGGCACCCCGGACATCGGCGACGGGGGAGGCGGCGGTGTCGGGCAGCGCCTGCACCGAGGCGGGGGGGAGCTTGAGGGCCTGGGCCACGGCTTGGGCCTCTCGCTCGAACCCGGGGGCGAAGTACACCGCGCTGGTTTCCACCTGCTTGGCCTCGGTGGGGGCCAGGACGTTGTAGCCCTGGCCCCGTAGGACGTCCCGCACCTTGCCGGCGGCGCCGCTGACCCTGGTCCCGTTGGCGGACAGCACCTTCACCTCACGGGGCGGGCGTAGGGGCACGGTGGTGGGCGGGGGCGGGAGGTCGGTGGTGGTGGTGGTCTCCTCCGTGTCGTCGCCGCCGCCGTCACCGGCCGAGACCTGGCGTCCTGGCGTGTCGTCGACCTTGTTGAGCAGCAGGATCCCGATGACGACGGCCACCATCAAGACCATCGCTCCCCGGCCCGCAGCCATCCCGGCTGAGCGCCCGAAGGAACCGTCCTCGGCGGCGTGGCGACCGGCCCTCAGCGGCACGCCGTCACCGCGTGGGGGGCCCGCCGGCCGAGCGCCCCTCGTAGCGGGCACGGCGCCGGCGTTGGCGGCGCCGGCGAAGGCGATGCACCACCAGAGGGTCGTAGGCGACGGCCTCGGGAGACTCGATCAGGCCGTTCAACACCTGGTAGTAGCGGGTGGGGGACAGGTCGAGACGCCGGCGGATGGCAACCTCCTTGGGCCCGGCCTGCGTCCACCATGAGCGCTCGAAGTCGAGGACCGCTCGATCGCGCTCGGAGAGTGGCATCCCGCCGAAGCCTGCCAGCCGGGCACCTGCACTTCAAGGACCCTCGATCGCCTCCCGAGCGAGGCCTGCTCGGCCGGAAGAGTTTGAGTCGTCTGCCCACGAGCATCAATGATCCTAGGCTGACCAACTCCTCGCCCGAGTAGCTCAGGCTGGCAGAGCAGGCGCCTTGTAAGCGTCAGGTCGCCGGTTCGAATCCGGCCTCGGGCTCCTCGAAGGGCTCAACGTCGGCTCAGGGACCGCAGGCCCCTCAGGAGATGGCCACCATGCGCTCGATGGCCAGGCGGGCCTTGCTCGCCACCTCGGGGTCCACGCTCACCTCGAACTTGGCGTCCCGGAGGGAGTCGCGCAGCTTCTGCAGGGTGATCATCTTCATGTACCTGCAGACCGCGGTGCGGTCCACCGGCTCAAAGCGCTTGCCCGGCGCCTCCTTCTCCAGCCGGTGGATGATCCCCACCTCGGTGGCCACCAGGAAGCGGTCCTTGGACGACTTCTTGGCAAAGCGGACCATGCCCTCGGTGGAAAGGATCCGGGTGCGCTCGTCGCCGAAGGCCATGGCCTGGCTGGCGCAGCCGCACTCGGGATGGACCAGCAGCTCGGCGTCGGGGGCCTGGTCGTGCCAGCGCTCGATGTCCTCGGGGCGGATCCCGGCGTGCACGTGGCACTCCCCCATCCAGATCCGCAGCCGTCGACCGGTCACCCTCTCCAACCACAACCCGAGGAAGAAGTCGGGAAGGAACAGGATCTCCCGATCGGCCGGGATGGCCTCGATCACCGCCTTGGCGTTCCCCGAGGTGCAGCAGTAGTCCGACTCGGCCTTGACGTCGGCGCTGGTGTTCACGTAGGAGACGACGACGGCGCCGGGGTGCTCGGCCTTCCACTCCCGCAGCTGCTGCGCCGTCACCGAGGCCGCCAGGGAGCAGCCGGCATCAGGGTCCGGGATCAGAACCGTCTTGGTGGGCGAGAGGATGGCCGCCGTCTCGGCCATGAAGTGCACGCCACAGAAGACGATGACCTCGGCGTCGGTGGCGGCGGCCTGACGGGAGAGGCCCAGCGAGTCACCCACGAAGTGAGCCGCGTCCTGAACCTCGGGGACCTGGTAGTTGTGGGCGAGGATGACGGCGCCGCGCTGGCGTGCCAGCGTGGCCACCTCCTCTTGCAGGTCGGCGATGGTCGCGGCGGGAGTCACAGGACCTCCAGGGAGACGTCGAGGGAACGGGCGGCGTGGGTGAGGGCACCTACGGAGACGAAGTCGACCCCGGTCTCGGCCACGGCCCGCACATTCGTCAGTGAGACGCCACCCGAGGCCTCGAGCCGGGCTCTCGACGACGCCAGCGCCACAGCCTCGGTCATGGTCTCCGGCGTCATGTTGTCGAGCAGCAGCACGTCGCAACCGGCGTCGAGCGCGGCCCGAACGTCGTCCAGCGTCTCGACCTCCACCTCGATGGGCCAGCCCCCGGCGGCCAGGCGCAGCGCCGCCACCGCGGGGCGGACGTCTCCCGCCAGGCGCAGGTGGTTGTCCTTGACCAGGATCCCGTCGTAGAGGCTCGAGCGGTGGTTCATGACCCCTCCGGCCCTGGTTGCGTACTTCTCCAGGACCCGGAGGCCGGGGGTGGTCTTGCGGGTGTCGAGGATGACGGTGCCGGTGCCGGCCACTGCATCCACGAAGGCCCGTGCCAGCGTGGCCACGCCGGAGAGCCGCCCGAGGAGGTTCAGGGCCGTGCGCTCGCCGGTGAGGACGGCCCGGGCCGTACCCTCCACGAACGCCACCTCGCCGGGTTCGTCCAGACGGTCTCCCTCGCCCACCACCTGCTGGAACCGGACCCCGGAATCGAGCCTGCGGAAGACCGCTTCGGCCGCGGGCAGCCCGCACACCACGCCGGGTTCCTTGACCAGGAGCCGAGCCCGGCAGCGGACCTCGGGGCCGAAGAGGGCGTTGGTGGTGACGTCGGTGGCCCCCAAGTCCCCGGTGCCGAGATCCTCGGCCAGCGCTCGCTCCACGACGGAAGCCACGGCCAGGGCGTCGAGGGTGGTCGACCGACGGTCCCCCAGCTGCGTCTGCGACATCACGCCCACCGCTCCAGCACCGGCGCCTGGGCCCGGCGCTGCACGAGGTGGCCGGCGAGGGCGGGGTCCTCGGAGGGGTGGTCGGCGCGGAAGTGGGCGCCTCGGCTCTCCGTGCGGGCCAGCGCGGCCTCGGCGATCAGGCCTACCAGAGGGACCGGCGAGCGCCGCAGCCGCTCGAGGCCCGCGGCGTCGCGCACCAGGCCCGCCTCCCGCCAGAC
>JALZJC010000179.1 GCA_030859945.1 Actinomycetota bacterium
GCTCCACGATGGGCACGAGGCCCGCCTCCTGGGCCAGGGCCGCGTAACGGGCCAGGGCATGGGCGTTGACGGCGATGCAGTAGTCCGAGGGCAGCTCGCGTCCCTTGATGTTGATGACGGCCCGCCACTTGGTGAAACGAGCTCCCATCTCCACGTACTCCTCGAGGCGCTCGCGCAGGCCGTCGAGACCCTCGGTGATCTTCTCGCCCTCGGCCTTGGCCAGGGGCTTGGCGCCGGTGTCCACCTTGATCCCGGGCATGACGCCGTTCTGCTCCAGCGCCTTGGGCATCGGGGTGCCGTCGGAGGTGTCCGAGCGGATGGTCTCGTCGTAGAGGATGGCCCCCGAGATGTAGTCACCCAGGCCTGGAGTGGTGAAGAGCAGTTCCCGGTAGTCCCGGCGGCTCTCGTCCGTGGACTCGATGCTCTCGGCTTCCAGTCGCTTGCCGGCGGTGCCGGTCGACTCGTCGGCGGCCAAGATCCCCTTGCCCTCGGCCACCATGGCCTGGGCGGTGGCTCGCAGGTCGTTTGCGCCCATCGGTGTCTCCTCCGTCGTCGGTGCTGGCGTTGTCGTGCTGGTCCGTACCCGGGGCGACTTGTCGCCCCGTAAGGGTCAACTCAGGCGCGACGTTAGCTCATGCGGTCGCTCGGGCGCACCGGCGCACCGGCCCACCGGCGCCGCGACGAGGGCGCCATCGCTCCCGTCGAACCCGGGCCGGGCCCGCCGGCGTTAGGCTCCCCGCCGACCTGGGCCAAGGGCCGATCCGGGCCAAGAAAGGGAGGGGCACCGCCGGTGAGCAAGGGTTGGATGGCTGCGCTGGTCGCTGTGTGCGTGGCAGGAATGGTGGGGTGCGGCGGTGGCAAGGAGAAGGCCAAGACCACCGGGCCCGAGGTCGTGGTGAAGGACATGGCCTTCAAGCCGACCAAGATGTCGGTGAGGGTGGGAGCCGAGGTCACGTGGACCTTCGGGGACAAGAAGGTAAGCCACAACGTCACCGCCTCGGACGGCTCGTTCCACAGCGAGAACCTGACCACCGGGACCTTTGTCCACCGCTTCGACAAGCCCGGCTCGGTGGCCTACACCTGCACCATCCACCCTGCCCAGATGAGGGGCACAGTCGAGGTCCGGGCCTAGTGGCCTCGCCACGTGACTACGCCGGCTTGACGGGGATGGGACCGCCGCCTGCGCCCCTCTTGAGCCGGATGGCCAACTGCCCGTTGCCGAAGGTGGCCGTGCCGCCACCGCCGAAGCCCTCCGGGACCTGGACCTCCCGCTCGTAGGGCCCGTAGTGCCACTCGTGGACCAGGTAGTCCTTGGCCGCCGCCGAGCGCATGGAAGCGGCGATACGGAGTTTCGTCCCCACCATCGAGACGTCCACATCCTCGGGGCGCACACCTGGTAGTGGGGCCACCACCACGAGGGCCTCGTCGGCCTCGTAGACGTTCACGGGCACCTGCATGGTCTCGCCCCCGGGCTCGCCCGACTGACCCTCCTGGCGGGCGTGCAGCTGGTCGAGTCGGTGGGACCTGTCCTCGCTCATGGAGCTCATTGAGCGGAGCCTAACCATGGCCGGTCTGCAGGACTGAGCCTTCGTCTCCGATACCGTTGGAGGCGGTGCGTCCTCTCGTTCGCTTCGCGGCCACATTGGTCCTGGCCGGCGCAGCGTTGGCGGTTGGATTGGTCCTGCTCGCGCCCGAGCTCCGTGGCCTGGGTCGGGCCGGCCGCGCCGGGAAGGCGGCCAACGTGGCCCAGCTGGCGGAGCTGGCGCAGAACTCGGAGGTCTATGCCAGCGACGGCAGCCTGATCGCAGTCCTCCATGCCGAGGAGAACCGCTCGCCGGTAAGCCTGGAGCGTGTCCCGAACTCAGTGGTGAACGCCGTGCTCGACATGGAGGACGACCACTTCTGGTCTCATGGCGGCGTCAACGTGCGCTCCGCCATGCGCGCCCTCGCCACCAACGTCTCATCGGGAGAGGTGCGCCAAGGGGGCTCCACGATTACCCAGCAGCTGGTCAAGAACTCCCTTCTCACACCGGAGAAGCGGGTGGACCGAAAGGTCAAGGAGGCAGTCCTGGCCATGCGTCTGGAGAAAGAGCTCTCCAAACGCGAGATCCTCGAGCGCTATTTGAACGTCGTCTACTTCGGAAACGGTGCCTACGGCGTGCAGGCCGCGGCCGAGACCTACTTCAACACCGATGTCGAGGCCCTGGACGAGGGCCAGGCCGCGCTGCTCGCCGGCGTCATCCGCAACCCGGTGGGGTACGACCCCATCAAGAGCCCGCCCCAGGCTCGGGCCCGACGGGACCTGGGCCTCGACAGGATGGTCGAGAACGGCCACCTGGCGCGGGAAGCTGCCGACCGGTTCAAGTCGGTGCCGGTGCCCGTCAGGGTGTTCAAGCCCTTGCCGCCTCTCAACGACTACTTCGTGGAGGAGGTCAAGCAGCGACTTCTGTCCGACGAGCGGTTGGGGGAGACGGCGCCGGAGCGGTACAACGCGGTGTTCAAGGGCGGCCTTCGGATCCACACCACGCTCCAGCCGCAGCGTCAGCGTCAGGCTGAGCAGCGTCGCAACGAGATCCTGCCGCCAACGCTGACGAAGGGGCGCTTCACCAGCTCGCTGGTCTCGGTCGAGCCGTCGACGGGCTACGTGCGCGCCATGGTGGCGGGCGACGACTTCGGCACCGCCAAGTACAACCTGGCCACCCAAGGGTTGCGCCAGCCGGGGTCGTCGTTCAAGCCCTACGTGCTCTTGGCGGCCATAGAGGCCGGGTACAACCCCAGCGCTCTGATCGACGGGACCTCGCCCTGCACCATCAAGGTCCCTGGCTTCCAGCCGTACACCCCGGGCAACTACGAGGGGTCATTGGGGGGAAGGATGTCCATCGCCGACGCCACGGCCCGCTCGGTGAACTGCGCCTACGCCCGCCTGGGCGTTGAGGTCGGCCTCCACAAGGTGGTGGACATGGCCGCCCGGCTGGGACTGCCGAGGGACCGGCTCGAGCCCTACCCGTCCATCTCGCTCGGAGCCGAGGAAGCCTCGCCCTTGGAGATGGCCTCCGCCTACGCCACCATGGCCAGCGACGGCTTCTACCGCGAGCCACGGTTCATAGAGAAGGTGCTCGACCGCAACCAGAAGGTGGTCTTCGAGGGCCCTGACAAGGGGAGGCGGGCCCTGTCGGCCCAGGCAGCCAGAGTGGGCATCTCGGTGCTGCGGACGGTGGTGGAGCGAGGTACGGGCACCCGCGCCCGCCTTTCAGGGCGCGAGGTGGCGGGCAAGACGGGGACTTCTCAGGAGAATGAGAACGCCTGGTTCGTGGGCTTCACGCCTCAGCTGGCCACCGCGGTCTGGATGGGCTCGCCGGAAGGCAATGTGCCCATGACCAACGTCGGCGGGATCGCAGTTACCGGCGGCTCCTACCCGGCCCGGATCTGGGGCGCGTACATGGCTGACGCTCTGGCCGGTCTGCCCTCCATCCCATTCCCGGCGCCCGAGCCGTTGGGCCGAGGAAGGGTCCTGCCGGGCCAGTCGCCGAAGTACCAGGAGGGCGGCGACCGGGAGAGCCGCGATCGCGACACCCGGGGACGAAGGACCGACCGCCGGCCTCGCCGGGAGCCGGAGCGTCGGTCCCCCCGGCCCGCCGAGCGGGTCCCGCGTCAGCGCCCCACACCGACAACCGTAGCCCCGCTCGTTCCGAGCCCGAGCCCCTCGGTGCTCCCCTAGTGCAGCCGTGAGCGGCCTTCAGTCGCTGATTCGGGTACAGGAGAGGGACACCGCCACGGATCGACTTCGCTACCGGCGGGCCAACCTCCCCGAGCGGTCCCTGCTTTCAGGTCTGGAGCGACGGCTGGCTGACCTCGAGGCGCGGCTGACCGACGTCCGGGCGCGCCGCGATGCGGTGGGCGCCCGGCAGTCCAGGCTGGAAGAGGAGGTGCGGTCACTCGACGCCCGCGTCCAGGAGATCGACCGGCGGCTCTATTCCGGGACGGTGACCGCGTCCCGAGAGCTCCAGGCCATGTCAGCGGAGGTGAGCGCCATCAAGGCGCGCCGATCGGCGGTGGAGGACGCCGTGCTGGAGGCCATGGAGGAGCACGAGCCCTTGGCTCTGGAGTTGGCGTCGCTGGAGAGGCAACGAGCTGAGCTCGTCGGCGAGTCCGAGCACCTGCGAGCCACGTTGGCGGAGTCAGAGGTGGCCATCGACGCCGAGATCGCAGCCGAGGAGGACGCCAGGGCCGACGCCGCACAGAGCGTGGCCTCCGACCTGTTGAGCACCTACGAGGGACTTCGGTCAAGGCTTGGTGGCGTGGGCGCGTCCCGCCTGGTCGGCTCCTCCTGCTCGGGGTGTCACCTCGTGCTGCCGGCGGCGGAGGTGGCGCGGGTCAAGCGGGAACCGCCCGACGCTCTGGTGTTCTGTGACCAGTGCGGGCGCATCCTCGTGCGCTGACGGTATCGGTGCTGTTCTGGTTCGTCGGCCTCGGGGTCGTGGTGGTCTGGCAGGTCTTCCGGGACACCGCCATCGACTACCGACTGGTCATGGCCGGCGCTTTGGCGCCAGACGCCATCGACGCAGTGACGGGTACGGGCGTGGTCCATACCCTGGCCTCGAGCGCCGGGTTGCTGGTGGTGGTCATGATGGCCACTCGGGACCGACGCAGGCTCCGCCGCCGCCTGCTGGCCCTTCCGGTGGGCACCTTCCTCCACCTGCTCCTCGACGGTGCCTGGACCAGCGCCGGTTTGTTCTGGTGGCCGGTCTTCGGGTGGCAGCTCCCAGGTGAGGTCCCCCTCAGCTTCCACAGGCCCGCCCTCGTCCTCGTGGTGGAGGAGGTCGGCGGTCTGATGGCTCTGGTGTGGTGGTGGCGCCGCTTCCGGTTGCAGGATCCGCAGCGCCGGCGAACCTTCATCCGCACCGGCAGGCTGGGCCGGGACCTGGTGGCGTAGCTTCGGTGCCCATGACCACGAGCAAGTTGAACGTTCCCGGGATCCATTGCGAGCACTGTGAGAGCGCCATCGAAGGCGCGCTCGGTGACCTCGGGGGTGTGCGCTCGGCGCGAGTGTCGGTGCCCGAGCGTACCGTCGACGTCGACTACGACGAGTCGATCGTCAGCCTCGAAGTCATCAAGGACACCATCATCGAGCAGGGTTACGATCTGCCGGCATAGGAGCTCGAGCGTTGTCCAAACCGATCGACGTCTTCCGATTCATCGGTCGCAACGCCAAGCGGGTCGCGGTCACCATCGTGGGCGGGGTGGTCCTGCTGGCCGGCCTGGCCATGCTGGTCCTTCCCGGACCTGCCATCGTGGTGGTGCCTCTGGGCTTCGCCATCCTGGCTACCGAGTACGCCTGGGCGGCCGGGGCCCTGAACAAGAGCAAGGACATGGTCGATTCCGCGGGGAAGAGGACCAACAAGGGTCTCCGCAAGATCAAGAAGAAGAAGGCGAAGGGCTCGGGGGGCTCGAAGCGCGTCCAGTAGGGACGGACGAGCCGGCGGGGAGATCGGGGAGGTCGGGCTCCACGTAGAGGTGACGGCGGCGGGGAGGCGCTCACGAACGCGGGCTTCTGCCTCGTCGATGACTCGGGCGACGTCCCGGAAGCTCAGGTCTGAGGGGCGAGACTTTCCGCTGGGGGCGGCTCCGGCCGAGCAGGAGGAGGCCCTGGTTGGAGGAAGTCGGCCACCGAGTGGATCGACTCGGCCAACATGGAAGCTGCCCCCGTGACGAGGAAGGCGACCAGCTTGGCGACGGCGATACCGGCGTTGGCCACCAGGGCGGCAATGATCGCCTTCTGGCCCGAGCGTTCGGCCACGGTGGGTCACCCTAGGGCGAGTTGGAAGAAACCCCGACGCCAGGTGTCGTACCGGGGTTCCCAGCCGAGCGCACCCTTGGCCTTGGCGTTGGAGGCGCCCCGGATGCGGGTCATGAGCGAGACTCCCACCGCACCGGCGGCCAGACGACCGAGCCAGGTCGGGATCCGTAGCGGCGGCTTGGCGTCCAGCGCCCTGGCCAGCTGCGGCAGCCACTCGGCGACGGGCGCAGGGTCGTCGTCGACGATGTTGTACACGCCCGGAGCCGCGCTCTCGACGGCAAGGGCCGTGGCGGTGGCGGCGTCGTCGATGTGGATGAATGACCACAGGCCGGCGCCGTCGCCCACGACGGGGAAGCGCCGCCGCCTGACCATGTTGGCGATGTCACCGTCGTGGGCGATGGAGGTCCCCGGCCCGTAGAAACTGCCGTAGCGGAGCACTACCCCCTCCAGCTCCTTCGACCCCAGGACGGCGCCTTCGAGGTAGCGGATGGCATCGAGGCTGCGCCGCATGTGCTTCGGCGGTTCGGGGTCGAGCGGGGCGTCCTCGGCCTTGACCGGACCGCCCTCGGGGGCGTAGGGCCAGCCGGCGTAGCTCTGGGCCACGAAGCGCCCGGCGCCGCCGGCTTTGGCCGCGGCCAGAAGGTTGTCGGTCCCCTCGGTCCTGAGCCGGTTGGTGAGGGCGAACTCCTCGTCCAGCCGGCGGAGGTTGTCGAGATGTGAGAGGGCGGTGAGCTGGTGCACGACCACTTCCGGCTCCCAGCCGACGACGGCATCGCTGACCGCCTTGCGGTCGAAGGCATCGGCGACCAACGGGCGGGCGCCGACGGCCCGAAGGTCGTGGGCCTTGCCGGGGGAGCGGGTCATGGCCGCCACGTCATGGCCGCGGGCGACCAGAAGGGGCACGAAACGCCTTCCGATGGCGCCCGTGGCGCCGGCGACGAATACTCGCATGGTTCCTCCTTTGTGACTCCACCTCCAAGACGAGACAGAAGGCCCTCCTGTGACACCTCGGTGGCGCCCAGCGCTGCACCCAGAGCTGCGCCCGCTGGTGTTCTCGATCGCCTACCGAATGGTCGGCAGCGCGAATGAGGCCGAGGACATCGTCCAGGAGGCGTTCCTACGGATGTGGCGGGCCATCGAGGACGGTACCGACGTCGAGGTGCCCAGGGCCTACCTGGCCAAGATCACCACGCGCTTGGCCATCGACCACCTTCGCTCGGCGAGCACCCGCCGTGAGTCCTATGTGGGGACGTGGTTGCCAGAGCCGCTGGTCAGCGAAGCCGAGCCTGACCCGGCCCAGCACGCCGAGCTGGCCGAGTCCCTGTCCATGGCCTTCTTGGTCGTGCTCGAGAGCCTGGCTCCCGTCGAGAGAGCGGTGTTCCTGCTCCGGGAGGTCTTCCGGTTCAGCTACCCGGAGATCGGCGACATCGTGGGCAAGAACGAGGTCAACTGCCGCCAGATCTTCGCCCGGGCCCGCCGCCACGTCGATGCCGGGCGCCCGCGCTTCGAGGCCACCGCGGGACAGCGCCAGTCCCTGGCCCGGGCGTTCTTCACCGCAGCCGAGCGGGGAGACGTGGAGGGACTGGTGCGGCTGCTGGCGGCTGACGTCGCCTTCCATGGTGACGGTGGCGGCAGGGCCACTGCGGTCCGCCAACCCGTACACGGGCGCGAGCGGGTCGGGCGTCTGGTGGTCGGCCTGCTGGCGTGGGCCAGGCAGCGGGACCTGAGGGTGCGACCGGTTGACGTCAACGGGCAGCCGGGCGCCATGTTCCTCGACCCGCAGGACAGGTTGGTCAACGTCGTGTGCCTCGACGTGGCCGAGGGATCCGTGCAGGCGATCCGTTCCGTCGTCAACCCGGACAAGCTCGGACACCTGGGGCCGGTTTCAGACCTCGGACGAGTCGGCCGTCCCCGGTGATCCTTCCGGCCGCTCATCTGGCAGGGCCGAGACTCATCCCGGACTGGCGTCGACGGCCTCCAGCAGGCCCAGCTCCTGGGCGAGCTCCACACACCAGCTCCACAGGGCGGCGATGGCCGAGGAGCCGCCAGTGGGGGAGGTGCGAGCGGGGCAGCCGAGGGTGGCGTAGGTGGTGCCTATGTCCTCGAGCGGCCGGCCCTGTCTGGTGCCACCGAGTGGCTGGTCGTCACGAAGGTCGATCCTCCAAGGGCGACCCTCTTCTGCGTGTTGCACGCTGAAACGCTCGGCGTCCATCCAGCTCGGGCCCTGAGGGGGGGCGCTCCGGCCCTGGGTCGGTTCCTGGAGATCCTGGTAGGCGAAGATCACGTGGTCGATGTTGAGCGCCGCCAGCCGGTAGGCCGGCCGGATACTTCTCGCCATCACCGCGGCGCGTTCGTCAACCGTCGTCGCCGGACGGGCGGCCAGCAGCCGGGACATCACCTCGGCCAGCTGGACGCACACTCCGGTTCCGAAGTGGAGCCCTCCGTAGACGAAGCTCAGGCCGTCACGCATCCTCGACTTGCCGAGCGGGCCGGCGCCGATGCGGAAAAGGGCCAGCAGTGCCTCCAGACGCTCGATCAGCCATGAGCGGTCGGACTGTCGGTACTCCCGGAACTGGCGGTCGAGGTGGAAGACGGTCGTGTCGACCAACGCCTTGCCCAGGGCGAGGAAGCCGTCGAGCGAGCCTTCCTCCACCGCGTCCGGAGACGTGACCAGCATCCGCGAGTCCGAGTGCATCGACCGCAACAGCCCGTAGGGGGGGTAGGAGCGACGCTCGGCAAGGGTTCGGGCCACGGTGGCGTCGGCCACGATCGACGAGATGGCGTGCAGCTCCAAGCGAAGGCCCTGCAGCACCTGGTGGCGAGCCTCCTCCGGCCCGCCGGCCAACCGGTCCCGATCCGGCAACTCCTCCAGCGCATCGGGGCCGGAGGCCATGAGCTCGCGGGCACGGATGGCCAGCCGTCGTTCCGCGCCCGCGGTCACCTGCGGAGTCTGCGTGCGTCGCGTGGGCGCTGCAAGCGTGCTCGACGGCGCCGGCTCCCGAGCATGACGTCCCGCTCCATGAGACCGGCGCGCCACCTGGAGTGCTCTAGCTCAAAGGGGCGGTCTCCCGCAGGCCCGTGGTAGCGCCCGAGCTGCCATCACCGGCGACGGCTCCGGCGTTGACGTGGGGATTCTCACCGGCCCCGTCCACGAAGTAGGTCATCAGGCCGTCTCGCTGGTTGGTACGGACCTGGGAGTTCTTGGCCTGGTTCACCGGCAGCTGGAGGTGGTTGGGCACCACCCGGTGGCGCTAGGTGTCGGAGTACGACAACGTGGCCCACCAACATCTTGTCGTCGGAGAAGTCGAGGCCATCCACCAGGACGCCGGTGCCCACCGCCATCTGCTCGTTCTCGGCGAAGAAGTTCTCGGGATGCGGTCGAGCACCATGCGGCCCACAGGCAGGAGGGGGAATCGGTCCTCGGGCCCTCCGGCGTGGTTGCTCATGAAGTCGATGATTCTCCTTCGCGGTCTGTGGTGTTCTCAGTTGATTGGCTGCTCGAATGGCGGGTTTGGCACTGCGGGCACCAACCCCAGAAGGTGACCTCAGCTTCGTCCACGGTGAACCCGTGCGTATCGGACGCCTCCAGGCAGGGCGCGACCCCGACGGCGCAGTCGACGTCACCGGTGGCGCCGCAGATCCGGCAGACGATGTGGTGGTGGTTGTCGCCCACTCTTGTCTCGTAGCGGGCCGCTCCGCCCGCCGGTTCGATGCGTCGCAGGAGGCCGGCCGCGGCCAGGGCGTGGAGGTTGTCGTAGACCGCCTGGGTGGAGATGGCTCCGAGTCGGGGGCGGACGACCTCGGCTATGCCGTCGGCGTCGAGGTGCGGTCGCTCTGATACCGCGCTCAGGACGGCCAGTCGGGGGGCGGTAACCCGCAGATGGCGGCTCCGCAGCCGCTCGACGAGCTCGGGATCGGTCCGCGCCACTCGCCCGACTCTAGCCGGTGACTGGAACGAGTCAAGAAAACAGGAGTGGCTGAGATGTGTTTGCTCAACTTCGGGCTGCAATCACCCGAGAACAAGGTGGTCATGGCCCTCAGCGCATCGGAGCAGACGTCCGTTCCGCCCACGGTCCGGTGGCTGGGGATGGGTCAGTCGGCCGATCCCGACGCACGTACCGCCGGCATCGCCGCTGCGAGGCAGGCTCTCGCAGGCGGGATCCCCAAGCTCCTACTCGTCTTCTGCTCGGCCACCTACGACCTCGGCGCCCTCCTGGCGGGCATCAACGCCCACGCCGGCGGGGTGCCCCTCATCGGCTGCTCCACCGCGGGCGAGATCGCCACAACCGGCCCCGCCGACGCCAGCGTCGTGGTGCTGGCGCTGGGCGGAGAGGGCTTCTCGGTGTCGACTGGGGTGGGCATGGTGGCCTTAGGTGGCCTCAGGGAGGCCGCCGCCGACGCCGCTGCATGTGTGGCCGGGGTGGAGGATCGTCCCCACAAGGTGCTCCTGATGCTCAGCGACGGCCTGGGTGGCGATCAGATGGAGGTGGTACGAGGCGCCTACGAAGTAGTGGGGACCGAGTACCCCCTCGTCGGCGGCTGCGCTGGTGATGACCTCAGGATGCAGGCCACTCACCAGCTCTTCGGCGACCGGGCCCTCCAGGGCGCGGTGGTCTGCGCCGCTCTTGGCTCGGACGCGCCGATCGGCATCGGCGTCCAGCACGGATGGCGCAAGGTGGGCGAGCCCATGGTGGTCACCGCCAGCGGCGCCAACCGGGTGCACACGCTCGATGACCAGCCCGCCCTCGACGTCTACCTGCAGCGCCTGGGCGCGCCGGCCGACGCGGTCAGCGACCCCGATGCCTTCACCCGCTTCGCCCTGACCCATCCGCTTGGTCTCAGCCGCCGCAGTGGCGAGGAGGTGCGCTTCGTGGCCGAGGCGAACTTCGCGGATCGCTCCCTCGGCTGCATCGCCGAGGTGCCCCAGGGTGGTCTGGCGTGGATGATGGAAGGTGACGGCGATTCCGTATTGGCCGCCACCGACGTGGCCTGCACCGACGCCCTGGCCGCCCTCGGGACCCAGGCGCCGCTCGGCCTGGTGGCCTTCGACTGCATCGCCCGGCGGGGGGTGCTCGGGGAGGAAGGAATCTCCCGGGAGGTCGCCCGCATCGCCGGCCATGCGGGCGGCGCCCCCGTGACCGGCTTCTACACCTATGGCGAGATTGCCCGGACACGGGGCATGAGCGGGTTCCATAACCAGACCCTCGTCGTGCTCGCTCTGGGCTGAGCCCGTGGCACTCGCCCCGGGCAGGTCGGGGGCCCAGCAACTAGCAGAGGTCCTGGCCGCCCTCGCCGCCTCGGGCGGCGAGGGCGCCGCCACTCAGCGCGCCGTCGAGCGCATCGCCGAGTGCTTCGAAGCGGAGGTCGGGGCCCTGGTCCGCGAAGGCGTCGTCGTCGCCACCGTGGGGTTCCCCCGGGGCAAGGTCCCGGAGGCTGAGCTGCTGGAGGTCGCCGAAGGCCGCCGCTACCACCTCGGGCTGCCCGGAGCCGGTACCGGCACCGTGGTCGTCGTTCCTGTCGACACCGCCCCGTCCAGCTCCATCGTTCTGGGCCGTTCGGGCCATGAGGTCTTCGGGCCCGAGGAGATCAGCCTCTTGCGGGGCATGGCCCGGGTCCTGGCCCTTGCCCTCGAGATGCTGCACCTCATCGACACCGAGCGCTCGCTCCGTGAGGAGGGTGAGCGCCAAGCCGAGGACAATGCCGGTCTCATAGCGTCCTTGCAGCAGAGCGAGGAGCGCACCCGCGCCATTCTCCAAGCCGCCAACGACGCCTTCATCTCCATGGACTCGGAGGGCAGGATCACGGCCTGGAACGAACGGACGGTCACGACCTTCGGCTGGTCTGAAGCGGAGGCAATCGGACGGCCCCTGGCCGACACGATCATCCCCGCCCGGCACCGCCAAGCCCACCAACGGGGGCTGGAGCGCTTCCTCGCCACCGGTGAGGGCCCCGTGCTCAACCGGCGAATCGAGATCACGGCCGTCCGCCGGGATGGCAGCGAGTTCCCGGTGGAGCTGGCCATCTGGCCGGTCCGCTCGGACCAGACCTGGAGCTTCAACGCTTTCGTGCACGACATCTCCGAGCGTCATCTCGCCGAGGAGCAGCTCCGCAACAACGAGCGCCGCCTCGCCGATGCCCAGGAGATCGCCATGCTGGGCAGCTGGGAGTGGGACATGGCGAACGACGAAGTTTCCTGCACTGATCAGCTGTACCGCATCTTCGGTGTGGCTCAGGGGGCGGTGTTGACGTACCGGGACTTCATCTCCCTTGTCCACCCTGCGGACCGGGAGGTGGTGGAGCAGACGTTTCGAGCCGCCCTGGAGCGCCACCAGCCCTTCGAGTACCACCACCGCCTCGTCCGGCCCGGCGGTGCCGAGCGCGTGCTGCATGGACGAGGCGAGGTGGTGGTTGACAGCGATGGCCTGGCCGTCAAGATGTGGGGAACCGGCCAGGACGTCACCGAGCGCACGAACGCCGAGAAGGCCCTTCGCGAGGCCAACCGGCGCCTACAGGAGTTGGCCAGCACCGACCCCCTCACCGGGCTCCCCAACCGAGCCCTGTTCTCGGACCGGCTCGACCAGGCCCTCTCCTTCGCCCGCCGGGAGAACCGGGAGGTGTCTGTGCTGTTCATCGATCTGGATCGGTTCAAGAACGTCAACGACAGCCTCGGCCATCACCATGGCGACGAGCTGCTGGTGGAGGTTTCCCGCCGGCTGGTCGGGGTGCTGCGCGACAGCGATACCGTTGCCCGCCTGGGAGGCGACGAGTTCGCCCTCCTCTTGGCCGGCAGCACCCCGCCAGAGGAGGCTGCCGCGGTTGCCGAGCGGATCCTGGCGTCGTTGCGTCACAGCTTCGTCGGCGGTGGCGTGGAGCTCTTCGTCAGTGCCAGCATCGGCATCGCCCTGTGGCCCGAGGACTGCGACTCCAAGACCGAGCTCCTCCAGCACGCTGACGTAGCCATGTACCGGGCCAAGGCCGCGGGTGGCAATCGCTTCGAGATGTTCCAGCCGGGCATGACGGTGGCTGCCCGGGAGCGTCTCAGGGTCGAGAACGACCTGCGTCGAGCAATCGAGCGGGATGAGTTCTTCCTGCGCTACCACCCCATCGTCGATCTGGCCAGCGGCAAGACCAACTCCGTTGAGGCGCTCCTGCGTTGGGAGCATCCCTCGAGGGGCGAGGTCATGCCCGCCGAGTTCATCTCCCTCGCCGAGGACACCGCCCTCATCGTTCCCATTGGGGTCTGGGTGCTGTCCGAGGCGTGTCGGCAAGCGGCCCTGTGGCGCAAAGAGCTCGGCGACCGAGCACCGCAGCGAGTCTCGGTCAACGTCTCAGCTCTCCAGCTTGCGCATCCTGGCTTCGTGGCAGTCGTGAAGGGCGCTTTGGCCGACACCGGGACCCACCCCTCCGAGCTGGAGTTGGAGGTCACCGAGAGCACGCTCATCGGCGACTCTGGCCCGGCCGTGGCCGCGCTGCGGTCCCTGCGCCAGTTGGGCGTGAGCCTGTCCATCGACGACTTCGGGACGGGGTACTCGTCGCTGGCTTACCTGCGGCGGTTCCCTGTGGACCGGCTGAAGCTCGACATGTCCTTCGTCGCCGGTATCGGGGGCGCCGACGAACCGGCGGGAAATGGCGACGCTCTGGTGGCGGCGGCAATTACTCTGGCGCACGCCTTGGGAGTAGAGGCGGTTGCCGAAGGAGTGGAGACAGAGGACCAACTACACGCCCTTCGCTCCTTTGGCTGCGAGCACGGACAGGGCTTCTTCTGGACGGTCCCACTGCGAGCGGGTGAGCTCACCCGCTGGTTGGCTACAGCCGGGAAGGTGGCGAACAGACGTTGAGCCCGAGGCCGACACTCAGGAGCTGAGAGCGGCGGTGACCGCCGTGGGTTCCAGGATGTCGCTTGTCTTCGTGCGCAGCAGCGCCTCCAGGTCCTTGGGACGTGCCAGGTAGTAGCCCTGGGCGAAGTCACAGCCGAGCTCAGTCAAGGTCGCCAGCTGTTTCGCTGTCTCCACGCCCTCGGCCACACACTTCAGGTGCAGGGCCTGGGCCAAGGACACGATGGCCTGGGCCAGCAAGACCTTGTCCTCCCCCGACTCCGTGGCGTTCGCTGATGTCCTGCAGCTGCCGTCCGGGAGGACGACTCGGAAGTCCTGGGCGTAAGGCTGTCCGGTCTCGACGGCCCGGCGAACCTCCGCGTCGAGCGCAGCTCGATCGTCGGGGTAGACGAGAGAGGTGAAGTACTCCGGGAAAGGAGCGAAGTCATCCGGTGTGACGCCCGTGAGGCGGTAGAGCTGGTCGGACCAGGTCAACCGCCCGGAAGCGACGTTCCACTCCCAGCTCCCGAGCCGGGCAACCTCCTGGGCCTCGGAGAGCTGGTCCTGGCGGTCGGTTGTGGTCTGGATCAGGGACTCGTTCAGGCGCCAGGAGGCGATGCCGGCAGCGCTCATCCCAAGATGAACAGCCCGTGGATGCCAGCCCACCGCCATGGATGGTCGATAGCGGCTTCATGGTTGTAGACGGACGCCGGCACCAAGGCCCCAGCCAGGCCGTGCTGTACGACCACGTAGCCGATAGCCGTCAGGACCGGGCGCCAGTCCTGGTACAGCGTGATCACCCCGACCATGACGAAGTAGTGGGAATGCATCTCGATGACGCCACCCGAGAGGTGGACGAGGACCGCTGAGGAGGTGAAGAGGCCCAGGGCTGCGACGACCGTGCTGAGCCGGCGGTGAGACCGCCTGAACGTCGCCACTGACGCGAAGATCGCCACCAGGGCGGCCTGCCGGTTGGGTTTGGACCGAGGGGAGTACCTGTGAGCGCCGTCCTGGACTTGCGGCTGCTACAGGAGTACAGTAAGCAATTCCTGAGTACGCGCGCCCGATTGCCTGTTGGCCGCGCACGTGCTGTCCCGCCAGGGCAACCTCGTGTTCAGGAACCGTGTGGTCACGATTGTCCCAGTTGTCTCCGGGAGCTAACAGACCGTTAATCACGGGCACCTAGCTTCAGCGAGGCAAACGACTGCCGGGGGCAGGCCGTCTCAGGTTGGCGCTGCAGGACCCCAGACTCGACGGTAAGCGCTGGGCATCTCAGATAGACGTACCGGCGGGAAACAACCTCGGCCGGCGCCCATTGGCGGAGGAGAGAATGGTCGAACGCAGCGGGTTGGGACTGGCGCTCAGGCCGGGCACCCACGACGGACCGAGCAGTGACAATGGTCGAGTGGGCGGGGCTCGGCGATGACGGTGCTCGCTGTCCCTGCGGTGGATGGCTCCGGCCAGTCTCTGGCGCCCCCGCCACGTCCCGCCGTTCGAGGCAAGTTCATCTTCGCTGGCGACGAGAAGCTCTACGTGCGGGGCGCCACCTACGGAGCGTTCCGCCCCGACGAGCACGGCGTGGAGTTCCATGACGCCGCCACCATCGACCGGGACTTCGCCCAGATGGCCCTCAACGGCTTCAACGCCGTTCGCATACCCCACACCATGCCGCCGACGGCGCTGCTCGACACCGCCCAGCGCCATGGGCTCAAGGTCATGGTCGGCCTGTCGGCCGAGCAGTACGTGGGCTACCTGAGCGACAGGAAGGACGGGCCGGACGTAGAAGAGATCGTCCGGGCCAAGGTCGCTGGCTGCGCCGGGCACCCGGCCCTCCTCTGCTACGCCCTCGGCAACGAGATCCCGGCGCCCACGGCCCGTTGGCTCGGGCGTCGGAAGGTCGAGCGCTACCTCGAGCGCCTCTTTCGGGTGGTGAAGGAGGAAGACCCGGATGCCCTGGTGACATATGTCAACTATCCGTCCACCGAGTACCTGGACCTGCCCTTCCTAGACCTGCTCTGCTTCAACGTCTACCTCGAGAACGAGGACCGCCTCGAGGCCTATCTCCACCGGCTGCAGAACCTCGCTGGGGACACGCGCCCCTTGCTCATGAGCGAGATCGGTCTGGACAGCCTGCGCAATGGGGAGCACGACCAGGCCCGGTCACTCGAATGGCAGCTGAGGACGTCGTTCGCGGCCGGCTGCGCGGGAGCCTTCGTCTTCTCATGGACCGACGAGTGGTTCCGCGGCGGGGAGGAGGTCGAGGACTGGGCGTTCGGCCTCACCCGGAAGGACCGCCAGCCCAAACCGGCGCTGGCGGCGGTGCGGGAGGCCTTCGCCGATGTGCCGT
The DNA here is from genome assembly GCA_030859945.1 of Actinomycetota bacterium. Lineage (GTDB taxonomy): Bacteria > Actinomycetota > Acidimicrobiia > Acidimicrobiales > YB1-3. The sequence continues at coordinate 15,959 of JALZJC010000179.1, forward strand.
TCCCGCAGGGCGGCCACTTGCCCCGCGTGTCCGTTGTCGCCTGTTGCTACAACGAAGAGGACACCATCGGCGACTGCCTCGACGGTCTCTCCGAGGTCGTGTACCCGGACTTCGAGGTCATCGTGGTCGATGACGGGTCGACCGACGCCACCGCCGCCATCGCATCGCAGTACGACGTTCGCCTGATCAGCACCGAGAATCGGGGCCTGAGCAGCGCTCGGAACACCGGGCTGGAAGCGGCCACCGGTGAGGTGGTGGCCTACCTCGACGGCGACGCCCGACCCGACCCACACTGGCTGCAGTACCTGGCCGCCACCTTCCTCACCAGCGATTACGCCGGAGTCGGGGGTCCCAACATCCCTCCTCCAGGCGACGGCGCGGTGGCGGACTGCGTGGCCAACGCCCCAGGTGGCCCTGTCCACGTGCTGCTCTCTGATCGGGAGGCCGAGCACATCCCAGGCTGCAACATGGCCTTCCTGCGGTCAGTGCTCGAGAAGATCGACGGCTTCGATCCCCGGTTCCGGGCCGCGGGTGACGACGTGGACGTGTGCTGGCGACTGCAGGAGAAGGGCTTCCGGGTGGGGTTCAGCCCGGCGGCCGTGGTCTGGCACCACCGGCGGAGCTCCGTCCGGGGCTACTGGGCCCAGCAGCACGGCTACGGCAAGGCCGAGGCGCTGCTGGAGGAGAAGTGGCCGGAGAAGTACAACAAGGCCGGCCACGCCAACTGGGCTGGGCGGATCTACGGGAACGGGACGAGCCGGCCCATCGGCCGTGTCCAGCGGATCTACCACGGCACCTGGGGCACGGCACCCTTCCAGGGTCGTCACGAGCCGGAGCCCGTGCTGCTGGCGTCACTCCCGCTCATGCCCGAGTGGTTACTGGTGGTCGCGGGCTTGATAGGGCTCTCGGCCGGCGGCCTCTTGTGGACACCGTTGCTGGGGGCGGTGCCGCTGGCCGTCGTCGCAACCGGCGCCCTCCTCGTCCAAGCTGGCATGGGTGGGGCCAGGGCCAAGTTCCCGTCCCCCGCCCGGTCCACGCGGTCCCGGCTGCCATGGCGTGTGTTGACGGCGTTTCTTCACGTGGTCCAGCCCATGGCCCGGCTGAAGGGCCGCCTGGCCCACGGTCTGACCCCCTGGCGCCGGCGCGGCCGGCGGACCTTCGTCGTTCCCCGCCGGCGGACCGCCACGCTGTGGGTCGAGCAGGGTCGAGAGCCGGAGGCGCGGCTGCAGGCGCTGACCGCCATTCTGCGCCGGCAGCGGGTGGCGGTGACCAACGGCGGGCCCTTCGACGACTGGGACCTCGAGGTGCGAACCGGCGGAATGGGAGGGGCACGATTCCTCATGGCCGTCGAGGAGCACGGCGGGGGTAGCCAGTATCTCCGCTTTGGCCTCCGTCCCCTGCTCCCCATCGCCCCCGGACTCTTCGTCCTGGTCATGGGCGCCCTCGGTGCATGGGCTGCCTTCGACGGCGCCTGGCTTCCCGCAGGCGTGCTCGGGGGCGTGGCGCTGCTGTCGACCGTGGCCATTGTCCGCAGCTGCGCGGCGGCCATGGCCACCCTCCAGCACGCCGTGTCCGCCGCGGACGAAGAACCGTGATGCGGAGAGGTTCGACCTGGCGGCGCTTGTGGGGTGAGACCACTGGTTACCGGCGGCACATCTTCGGGCTCTTCGTTCTCGAGCTGGCCTCCACCCCTATGGCCCTGCTCTACCCGGTCCCTTTGAAGATCGCCGTAGACAGCGCCATCGGCGACCGCCCCGTCCCCGCCGTTATCAGCTGGGCGCTTCCCGACAGTGTCACCAGTACCAGCATGGGGGTCCTCCTGACCGCCGCCGGCCTCATGGTGGCCCTGGGTCTCGTCGATCACCTGAGGGGTCTGGGCAGCTGGGTCCTCGGAACCTACGCCGGCGAGCAGATCTCCTTCGGCGTGCGCGCCAAGCTGTTCGCCCACGTGCAGCGCATGTCGCTGGCCTACCACGACATCAGGGGAACGTCAGACTCGACCTACCGGATCCAGTACGACGCCGGCGAGGTGAAGAGCATCGTCACCGAAGGTGTGACCCCGTTCCTCACGGCCGGGATCACCTTGGTGGCCATGCTCTACATAACCGCCCGCCTGGATTGGCAGTTGGCTCTGGCCGCCCTGGTGCTGGTGCCGGTGCTGCTGTTCGTGTCGCGGGCATACCGGAAGCGGCTCCGAAGCGGGTGGTTGGAGGTCAAGGCCTTCGACACCTCGGCGATGTCGGTGGTCCAGGAGACGTTGGCTGCGCTCCGGGTGGTGAAGGCCTTCGGGCGGGAGGAGTCACGCCAGCAGCAGTACCTCGGCCACGCCCGCAGGAGCGTTCGGGGCCACGTGAGGATGGCCCTGCTCGAAGGGGGCCTCTGGATGCTGGCCGGCATCACGGTGGTCTGCGGCTCGGCCATCGTCCTGTTCCTCGGCTTTCGCCATGTCCAGGCGGGAACGCTGAGCCTGGGAGATCTGCTCGTGGTCATGGCCTACCTGACCACCATCAACGGTCTGCTCGAGACCCTCACCCGCCAGGTCGGCGAGGTGCAGTCGGCCCTGGCCAGCAGTGAGCGGGCCTTCGAGCTCCTCGACCACGCCCCTGATGTGGAGGAGAGGCCCAACGCCCGCCCGATCTCACGGGCCCGGGGCGCCATCACCTTCGACGACGTCTCCTTCAGCTACGAGCTCAGCAGGCAGGGTGTCCAGAACGTGTCGTTCTCGGTGGAACCGGGCACCTGCGTGGGGATCGCCGGCGCCACCGGTGCCGGCAAGACGACCCTCACCAGCCTGCTCTGCCGCTTCTACGATCCGCAGGCCGGAGCAGTGCTGCTCGACGGTGTCGACCTTCGCGAGTTCCGGTTGGCCGACCTGCGGGGTCAGTTGGCCGTAGTGCTGCAGGACCCGGTTCTCTTCACCGGCGGCGTGGCCGAGAACATCGCCTACGCCGACCCGGAGGCGTCCGAGCATCGGATCGTCGAAGCGGCCAAGGCCGCCGACGCCCACGACTTCATCACCCAGCTTCCCGACGGGTACGACACCGTGGTCGGCGAACGGGGAATGACCCTGTCCGGGGGCCAGCGTCAGCGCCTGTCCCTGGCGCGTGCCTTTCTCAAGGACGCCCCGATCCTCGTCCTCGACGAGCCGACCAGCGCCGTCGATCAACAGACCGAGGAGTCGATCCTGCGCACCATGACCGAGCTGATGGCAGGGCGCACCACCTTCCTCATCAGCCACAGGACGAGCATGCTGCAGGCGTGCGACGTCGTCCTCCACATCAGCGCCGGACGGGTCAAGGACCTCCAGGCGGCCGGCCCGAGCCAGGTTGTCTCGGGTGGGTGACGGGGTCGCCCAAGCGGAGCGTCGGGCCGCGACACCGGTTCCCTACCTGGTCGGCTCGCGCTACGCCCATCACTCCGGCCATTCGGGCTACGAGGGGTTTGGTCGCCACGTGGGCCGCAGCCTCCGGTCGCCGCTTCCCTTCCGTTACCTGGGGCGCGGTTGGCGGCTGGACGCCGCCGTGCAATCGCTCCTGGACAAGCCGTGCTACTCGGCGTCGCTGCTCGTGGGGGAGGTGGCCACCGCCGCCCACATGGCCATCCCCTCCAACGCCGTGTACCACGTGCTCTACGGCGACACCGACCTTCGTCTGCTCGGCTCCCTCGGCCGCCGTCTCGGGCGGCCGGTGGTGGCCACCTTCCACGAGCCGGCTTGGGGGCTCGACTACATGAAGGTCTCCCGGCCGGTCACCCGCGACCTGGCCGCCGCCATCCTCGTGTCCGAGACTCAGCGCCCGTGGTTCTCCGACCTGCTCCCGCCCGAGCGGGTTGCCGTGGTGCCCCATGGCGTGGACTGCCAGTTCTTCCAGCCCCCACCCGCCCGGGGGGCGGAGCGCACCTGTCTCGTCGTCGGCTCGAAGTACCGCGACTTCGACACCCTCGAGAAGGCCATCGACGTCGTCCACGGGCGCGACCCGAGCATGCGCTTCGTGGCCATCGGGACCGACGTCAACACCGAGCGGCCCTTGACCCACGGCCGGGTGCAGTTCATGAGCGGTGTGGACGACGCCGGGCTGCGTCGTGCGTACCAGGAGGCGAGCGTGGTCGTGTTTCCCCTGAGGTTCGCCACCGCCAACAACGCCCTGCTCGAGGCCATGGCCTGCGGCGCTCCGATCGTGGCCTCCGACGTGGGCGGCGTGAGCGAGTACCTGGGTGACGGGGGCCGACTGTGCCCGCCGTTCGATCCGGAGTCCCTGGCCGAGGCCATCGTGGAGACGGTGGACGCCCCTGCCGCCGCCGCCCGGCTGGGGGAGTCCGCCCGGGAGCGGGCGCTGCGCTATGACTTCCCTCACGTGGCGGGGCTCCACCGTCAGGTCTACTCGGCCGCGGCCCAGGCCAGCGAGGTGCGCTGACATTGACGCTGCGCGTCGTCGTCACCGGGCTGATCGCCCAGCACCCCAGGCTGGGCGGCATGACCTGGCACTACCTGCAGTACGTGAAGGGGCTGCAGGCCATGGGCCACGACGTGTACTACATCGAGGACTCAGGGGAGTGGCCCTACAACTGGGACGGGGGCGCCAGGGGCGACGACTGGGTGGAGCGGGACCCGACTGCGAACATCGCCCACCTCCGATGGGTGATGGCGGGCTGCGGGATGGACGACCGGTGGTCGTACCGGTTCCCGCTCGAAGACCGCTGGTTCGGGATGAGCGGTCGCAGGCGACGGGAGATCATCGCCTCGGCCGACCTGCTCCTGAACGTCTCCGGCTCTCTTCTGGATCCGTCCCGGTACCGCGGCGCCGGCCGCATGGCCTACATCGACTCCGACCCGGTGTTCACCCAGCTTCCCCTGGTTGTCGAGCCGGACGGGGAGCTAGCCAAACAGGTGAGGGCCCACGACGTGCACTTCAGCTTCGGCCAGCGCTTGGATCGGGTTCCCCCGACACCCTTCGCGTGGCAGCCCACCCGCCAGCCCATCGTCCTGGAGGATTGGGAGGGTGCGGGCCCGCCCGGGCCGGCCTACACCACGGTCATGAGCTGGACAAGCTACGCACCGATCGTGCACGACGGCACCGTGTACGGGCAGAAGGACAGGGAGATGGCGCGGTTCCTCGACCTGCCCCGGCGTGTCCCCGACGTCCAGCTCGAGATCGCCCTCCCCGACCAGGAGCACGCCGAGTGGACCTCCCCGCCCCCGCCCGGCACGCCCGTGCCTGTTTCCGAGGCGACGGCCGAGGGCCCGAGTGGTGGGAAGGTGGCCGGCCTTCTCTCCCGAGCGGGGTGGAGGCCGGTCGACGCCCTGGAGCGTTGCGGCGGCGTCGACCGCTACCGGGAATACGTGCAGGGCTCCCGGGGCGAGTGGACGGTGGCCAAGAGCGGTTACGTCGAGGGCCGCAGCGGGTGGTTCAGCGAGCGCTCAGCCTGCTACCTGGCTGCCGGCCGCCCCGTGGTCACCCAGGACACCGGCTACGACGGCGTGCTGCCCACGGGGGAGGGCCTCCTGGCCTTCTCGACCATGGACGAGGCCGTCGGCGCCCTGGAGGACGTGGAGGCCCGGTACCACTCCCACGCAGGGGCCGCCCTGGACATGGCCCACGAGTACTTCGACGCCACCCGGGTCCTCGAAGCCCTCCTCGACGCCGCCACGGGAACCGCTCGACCGGCCCACGGAGCTGGCTGCGCCCCTGCTCAAAGCTGCTCATAGCTGACCGGTGGCACGCGTCCTCGTCGAGTCGTACATGGTCCGCTACCCCCTGGGCGGCATGTTGTCGTGGACCTTGCAGTACCTCGTGGGACTGCACCGGCTGGGCCACGACGTCGTGCTCGTGGAGAGGGCCGACCATGCCTATGCGTGCTACGACCCCCGACTCGGGACGACCGGGGCCGACTGCTCCCACGGGGTGAAGGTCGTGGCCGACCTGTTGGAGCGGTTCGGCCTGGGCGGTCGCTGGTGCTTCGTCGACCACGCCGGCCGTCACTACGGGGGCAGCGAGCAGAAGGTGGCCGAGCTGTTCGCCACTGCCGACGTGTTCATGGCCATGACCTTGGAGGAGTGCTGGGTGGACCGGGCGGCCGAGGTGCCGTGCCGAGTTCTCGTCGACGGCGATCCGGCGTTCCGGCAGGTGGCGATGGCTCAGGCCGCCCAGTCCGGGGCTGAGCTGCCGCATTACGACTTCTATTTCACCACGGGCCGGAACATCGGCTCGCCGGCGTCCGAGGTGCCAACCGCCGGCCTTCGTTGGCGGCCCATGTTCCACCCCGTCGACTGCTCGCTGTTCCGGCCGACCCGGCCGGCCGAGGGGATGATGACCACGGTCATGAACTGGCGCTCGTACGACGAGGTCCGGTTCGGCGGCGTCTCCTATGGGCAGAAGGACGTGGCCTTCGAGCGCTTCCTCGACCTCCCCAGGCGTGTGAGCGGCGGGCTGGAGGTGGCGGTGGCGGGCACAGGTATCCCGCTGGAGCGACTGCGGGACCACGGTTGGCGGGTGCGGGGGGCGGGCGAGGTGACCGCCAGCTTCGACGCCTTCTGCGACTACATCCACGGTTCGCTGGGGGAGTTCAGCGTGTGCAAGGACGGGTACACGGTGAGCCGCTCGGGCTGGTTCAGCGACCGGTCGGCGGCGTACCTCGCCAGTGGCCGACCGGTGGTGCTGGAGGACACAGGCTTCTCCGGGCACCTACCGTGCGGCGAGGGCCTCTTCGCCGTGGCCGGCGTCGACGAGGCGGCCGAGGCCATCGAACGTGTGCGGAAGGATCCCGAGCGGCACGCCAGGGCGGCACGGGCGCTGGCGGTGGAGCACCTGGACGCCGAGCGGGTCCTGGGACGGATGCTCCACGAGATGGGCGTGTGAGGACGAGGCAGGGCTCGGAGCAGCTCCGTGTCGTGGTCGCCGGGCTCATGGGATCCCTCCCCATCGCCGGCCTGGTTTCCCACTACCTCCAGTACGTGCTGGGTCTGCGCAAGCTCGGTCACGACGTGCTCTACCTCGAGGACACGGGCTTCTATTTCGACCCGGCCACCAAGGTGTACGTGGACCGGTGGCGCGACGAGGAGCGACCTCCGTCCGACGCCATGCCGCCTGCCGTGCTCGACCGGCTCCTCGGGCCCTACGGCCTGGGGGATCGCTGGACATGGGTCGACATCGACGGTGAGTGCCATGGCCTGGCCGGGGAACGCCTGTCGGAGTTCCTCTCCAGCGCCGACCTCTTCCTCCACCTGACGGGCGTCAGCGTGCTCCGTGACGAGTACCACGCCATCCCGCGGCGGGCCTACGTCGACACCGATCCCGGATTCGTCCAGCTCCGGGCCGCCGCCGAGCTGGGCCAAACGCGAGACCGCGACTGGCTGCAAAGCCACAACGTGCACTTCACCTTCGGCTGCAACATCGGCCAGCCCGGCTGTCGCATCCCGGAGGTAGGGCTGACCTGGCACCCCACCGTCCAGCCCATCGATCTCGACTTCTGGCCCGCCCAGCCGCCGCCTCCTCCCGGTGCCCCCTTCACGACCATCGTGAAGTGGAGTCCGTACTCTTCGGTCGAGCACGAGGGGATCGTCTACGGGATGAAGGACGTTGAGTTCGTCAAGTTCCTGCACCTGCCCAGAGCGGCCACCGGTCCCTTCGAGCTGGCCATGGACGGCCCGCCACCGGTGCCCGAGTCTCGGCTCGTGGAGCTGGGCTGGAGGGTTGCCGACGGGTTGGAGGTGAGTGCCACGTTGGAGCGCTACCGCGCCTATATCGCCGCGTCGCGAGCGGAGTGGAGCGTTGCCAAGCAGGCATACGTGGCCACGTGGAGCGGCTGGTTCAGCGAGCGCAGCGCCGCATACCTGGCCTCCGGCCGGCCCGTCGTCCTCCAGTCCACCGGCTTCGAGCGATGGCTCCCGGTAGGGGCGGGGGTGTTGGCCTTCAGCGACGACGACGACCTGATGGCGGCCCTCGATGCCGTGGACCGCGACTACGAGTGCCACTCTCGGGCCGCGCGTGAGCTGGCACGGGAGCATTTCCGGGCCGACATGGTCCTCCAGGCCATGCTCGACCGCTGCGCTTCGTAGAATCCTCGCTCCTGCCCGTCGGAGACAGGTTCGCTCGAACGACGATAGGTTTATGAGCGAGGAGCTGGCGGGCGGAGCCGGTCCCGGCATGGCACTGCTGGAGTTCTACGAACGTGCTCTGCCCGAGGTGTACGGCTACCTGCTTTCCCGCTGCGGCGGCCCGCTCTGGCCGAGGATCTCACCGCGAGGCGCTGCTCGTCCGGGCCGGGTCTGCGTTCCGACGCGCCTACGGAGAGGAGGCCGATGGGTGCCCGACGTCGAGCGGGCGACCGCCCTTTCGAGGCCGCGCTGGGGCACCTCCTTCCATCTTGGACAGCTGTAGGCGATGGGGCGCCACCATCCGTGGAAGAGCAGGACCACAACGCCGCGGCCATGAGCTCGACGCCGGGGGAGCGTCAGGGCGTGCCAGCTCTCCTGATCGACTGGTCGACGAGCTCTATGGGGTGATACACGGGCAGCGGGCGCCCCTGCTCGCGGAGGTAGGTGGCGATCTGCAGCGTGCATCCGGGATTGCCCGAGGCGATGGCGTCGGCATCCGTCGCCAGGAGGTTCTGGGCCTTGCGCTGCCCGAGCTCCCGCCCCGCTTCCGGCTGGAGAAGGTTGTAGATGCCGGCCGAGCCGCAGCAGATCTCCCATTCAGCGGGCTCGATCAACTCGAGCTCCGGGATGGCGGAGAGCAGCTGGCGGGGCTCTGACCTGACGCCCTGGGCGTGAGCCAGATGGCAGGCGTCGTGGTACGCCACCTTGAGCGGGACGGGATGGCGGGAAGCAACTGGCTCCGACTCGACCAGCAGCTGCGACACGTCGCGTACCTTTGCCGAGAACTGCTCCCCCCGTTCAGCCCACTCCTCGTCGTCCGACAGCAGGTGCCCATAGTCCTTCATGGATGAGCCGCACCCGGCGGCGTTCACCACCACGTAGTCGCAATCCTCGAAGGCCTCGATCATCTTCTTGGCCAGGCCCAGCGCCCCGGGCTCGTTGCCCGAATGCAGCATCAGCGCTCCGCAGCAGCGCACCTTGGGCGGAGCGAAGACCTCGTACCCCTCGGCGGCGAGGACACGCGCCGTCGCCGCGTTCACGTCGTGGAAGAACACACGCTGCACACACCCGAGGAGCATTCCCACACGTCCGCGGCGGCTGCCCCTGGCCGGCGTGACCTCGGGCAGCCGAGCGGCTGCCGCCTTGACGCCCACCTCGGGCAGGAGTGATACCAGGGCCCGCAGCTTCGGAAAGCGCTCCAGGCGACTGTCGACCATCCCGATCAGCCCGAGTCGCCGGGCCGCCACCATGGCCGGCACCAGGGCCCGCAGACGCCCCGGATGGGTGAAGGTCTCGAAGGCGAACCTCCTGAAGGCTCGGTCTCGCCGCGGGCGTTCGTAGTTGCGCTCCACCTGTGGCCTGGTGGCCTCGATCAACTTGTCGTAGGCGACCCCGGACGGGCATGCGGTGACGCAGGCCATGCATCCCAGGCAGCGGTCCCAGTGCGTGACCATGGCGTCGGAAAGCTCGCCTTCCTCCTCGAGGGCCACGTTCATCAACACGATGCGCCCTCGGGGCGAGTCCATCTCCTCGTTCCAGAGCGTGTAGGTGGGGCACGTCGGCAAGCAGAAACCACAGTGCACGCAGACGTCGACCAGGTCCTTGTCAGGCGGCCGGTGGGCGTCGAATGCCATGGCCTTCTCCATCAGATACCTCCCACGAAGATCCCTGGATTGCACACGCGGTGGGGATCGAAACGGGCCTTGACCCTTCGCATCAGCGGCACCGCGTCCGACTCGCCCCACACGTCGACCTTCTCCCTGACCTCTGGCGGCGCGTCGAGCACCACACAGGCAAACGGGTCCAGGCGCCGGCGGACGTCCTCGATGCTCGCCACCAGCTCGCCGGCGTCACCCTGGCCGAGGGTCATCCACGACAACCCGAGGCCGGCGCGCCCGACCAGAGAGGCACCCGCCTCCGACGCCGACCGCAGGACCGCCGGCAACTCTGCCACCAGCCCGGACACGCGCACCACGGCACCGTCGGCCGAGCGCTGCCCATCCCGTTGGCGTGCCCAGCGGTCGTCGTCGTCCTCGACGAGCCACGCCTCGAGGCCAGCCTCCTCCATGAGCTTGGCCACGTCTCTGGCCGCGGCGTCGGGAGCGGCTCCGCCGAACCGGGCCATGAGCTCTCCCTGCCCGTCGCCCCAGGTGACGTCGATGCACTCCGGTCCGAACGGGGAATGGGCCACGCGCGATGCCGCCCCGCCGAGCGCATCGGCGTCGTCCGAGCTTCCGACGGCGGTCACGGGCTCGTGAGGCCGGGGATGAAGTCGCATCACGACCTCCACGATGAGACCGAGCGTCCCGAACGATCCGGTGAAGAGCTTGGCCAGGTCGTAGCCGGCCACGTTCTTGATGACCTTGCCGCCGGCCTTGGCGATCGTTCCGTCGGACAGGACGACGGTGATGCCGAGGATCAGGTCGCGTGCCGCGCCGTAGCGGTGGCGCAACGGACCGGAGTCACCCGTGGCCACCACGCCGCCGATGGTGGCCCGGCCATCCTCGCCGAGCGGAGGATCGAGGGCGACCATCTGGTTGGCATCGGCCAGAGCCTCCTGCGCCCGCGCCAGGGGCACGCCGGCCTGGAGCACCGCTGTCATGTCGCCCTCGTTGTGCTCGACCACCTGGTCGAGCCGCTCGCTGGACAGGTCGATCTCCGGCGCCTGCGTCGACTGCCCCCAGGAGGACTTCGTGCCTCCGCCCCGCACCCGCACGCCCTTCTCCTCCTCTCCCGCCGTGCGCATCACCTCGGCCGCTTCCTCCGGGGACGACGGTGCTTCGGGGCGCGGGCTCACGTCACAGACGCTCGACCACGCCGGCCTGCTCCAGGGGATGCTTGCGGTACGGGCCCGGGACCTCCCCACACAGCCTCGGGGTGGGCATGACCTTGTCGGGATTGGCCAGCTGGTCGGGGTCGAAGGCGCAGCGCAACCGCTGGAACGTGGCCAGATCCTCCTCCGAGAACATATCGGTCATGAACCGCTTCTTGTCGAGCCCCACTCCGTGCTCGCCGGTGATGGAGCCCCCGGCCTCCACGCAGGCGGTGAGGATCTGGCCGGACAGGTCCTCGGCCTTCTCCAGCTCTCCCGGGTTCCTGGCGTCGTAGCACACGAGGGGATGCAGGTTGCCGTCCCCGGCGTGGAAGACGTTGGCGACCTTGAAACCGAACTCCTCCGAGAGCTCCTGGATCCGAGTCAGGACCTCGGCCAGGCGGGTGCGGGGAATGACGCTGTCCTGCACGTAGTAGTAGGGCGACAGGTAACCCATGGCGGCGAAGGCGGCCTTGCGGGCCTTCCAGATCAACGCCCGCTCCTCCTCGTCGTCGGCGACCCGGGTGCCGGTGGCGCCGCTGCGCTCGTAGATCTCCATGACGTCGTCGGCGCGCGCGTCGCACTCGGCCTGGGACCCGTCGAGCTCCACGATGAGGGCGGCGCCGACATCGAGCGGGTAGCCGGCGTGGGTCCACTTCTCGGTGGCCTCGATGGTGAGCTTGTCCATGATCTCGATGGCCGCGGGGACGATCCCCTCCGCCACGATGTCGGTGACCGCGCTGCCGGCCTCCTCGATGGTGTCGAAGTAACCGACCATCGTCTTGTGAGCTTCGGCCAAGGGGACCACCCGGAGTGTGACCTTGGTGGCGATGCCGAGCGTTCCCTCGGAGCCCACGAAGGCGCCCACCAGGTCGTAGCCGGGCCGGTCCAGCTCCTTGCCTCCGAGCGTCACCACGTCCCCGTCGGGGAGCACGACCTCCAGGCCGGTCACGTAGTTGGTCGTGAAACCGTACTTGAAGCAGTGGAGTCCCCCCGAGTTCTCGGCCACGTTCCCGCCGATGGTCGACACCACCTGGCTCGAGGGGTCCGGGGGATAGAAGTGGCTCGGCGCTACTGCCTTGGAGATGGCGGCGTTGGTGACGCACGGCTCCACGACCACACATTCGTTGTCGAGGTCGACCTCGAGAATGGAGTTGAGACGGGTGAGGACGATGAGCACGCCGTCCTCCACGGGGATGGCTCCGCCCGAGAGGCCGGTGCCGGCGCCGCGCGCCACCCACGGGACCTTGGCTCGGTGACAGGATCGCACGATCTGGCGGACCTCATCGGCGGATCCGGGAAGCACGGCGACCGGTGGCGGCGATCGGTAGTGCCGGAGACCGTCCGACTCGTAGGTCCGGAGCTGGTGGGTGTCGGTCAGGACGTGTTGGTGCCCGCTGATGCGCCGAAGCCTCTCGACCAGCCCGGCGTCGATCACGTCGACCTCCGCATCCTCATCCCCTGCATTATCCCCCCGTTCGAGCGATACGCTCGTCCCGGGTGCGAACGTGACCCAGCGACCCGAAGTGGCGGTGATCGGCGCCGGCATCGTCGGCCTCTCCACCGCCTACGGGCTGACCGAGCGAGGGGCTGCCGTCACCGTCTACGAGCGGGGTGTGCCCGGGAACGGGCAGTCCGGAGGCGACTCGCGCCTCTTCCGCCACGCCCACGACGACCCCCGTCTGGTCAGGCTGGCCAGCGCCAGCCGCCAGATCTGGAGCGAGTGGGAGACGCGCCTCGGAGTCGAACTTGTCTCCGCTGACGGCGTTGTGGCCCTCGGCTCTTCGGCCGAGCGGCGGTTGGGCGTGCTCGAGGAGGTGGGCGGGGTGACGGTCCGACCCATCGACGGCGACGAGCTGGGCGAGCGGCTGCCGCTGCTGGCGGCCTACTCGGGCCCGGCCACCCTCGACGAGGCCGGCGGGTCGATACGGGCCCGCGCCGCCATCGATGCGCTGGCCCGCCAGCTCGAAGCCTCCCTCGTGGCCGACGAGGTCATCTCCGTCCGACCCGTCGCTCGAGGACGGGTCGAGGTCCGGGCCGGCGGTAGCTGCGCCCAGTACGCCAGCGTGGTGGTCTGCGCCGGACAGGCCACGGGCCGGCTGGCTCGTGGTGTGGGCCTGTCGCTCCCGGTCACGCTGTCGGCACAGGTCCGCGCCACCTTCGCCCTGCAGGGCGGCCCGTCGGCCCGGCTGGCGTGCCTCCAGGACGGGAGTGGCCACTTCGGAGAGTCCGGGGTCTACGCCGCGCCGTTGTCCGGCAACCGCCGCTACGCGCTGGGCCTGAGCCAGACGGTCGAGGCCCACGAGGACGGCAGCCTCGTCGACCCCGGCGCTCTGGCCGAGCTGAGCGAGCGGGCCGGCGGCTACGTGAGACGGGCCCTTCCTCGCTTGGATCCCGAGGCTGTCGACTATCGCCACTGCTGGGTCACCGAGGTGCCCTGGAGTGAGGACGGCTTCGCCGTTTGGGAGGCGGACGGCATCTTCTTCGTCGCCGGGCACAACCTGTTCAAGCAAGCTCCCGCCCTCGGACGTGCCCTCTCCCAGGCTGCGCTCGGCGAGGGTCTGGACCCCGAGATGCGGCCTGAAGCCGAACTGGGAGCGGCCAGCGCCTGAGCGCACCCCTCGACGTTGACCGGACTGACCGCGCCACCTACGTTGCGTGATGACACGGCTTCCTTCGAGGTGAGGAGGGCACAAGGTGCGGTTCTGCCCCAATCTTTCGATGCTCTTCAAAGAGGTCGACCTCACGGAGCGCTTCGGGCGCGCCGCCGAGGCCGGCTTCGCGGCGGTCGAGTTCTGGTGGCCGACCGGCGAGGACCTGGGGAGCGTCGAGGCGGCCATAAAGGAGGCCGGCCTCCAGGTGCCGTTGTTCAACTTCGACGCCGGCGACATGCCCGGCGGCGACCGGGGCCTGCTGAGCGACCCCGAACGCCAGCAGGAGTTCCGGGACAACGTGCCCGTCGCCCTCGAGCTGGCTCAAAGCGTGGGCTGCACCCGGCTCAACGCTCTGGTGGGTCTCGACCTTGACGGGGTCGATACCGACGAGCAGTTCCAGTTGGCCGTCGACAACGTGACCTGGGCCGCGGACCAGGCCGCGGCCCACGACATCGACGTGATGATCGAGGCCGTGAACACGTTCGAGAACGGGCCCTACCTGCTGTACACCACCAATGCGGCCGCTGAGTTCATCGAGCGGGTGGGGCGGAACAACGTCAGGCTGCAGTACGACGCCTACCACATGCAGCGCATGGAAGGGAACATCGTCGCCACTCTGCGGGACCGCATCGGCGACATCGGCCACGTGCAGGTGGCCGACTCTCCCGACCGCGGCGAGCCGGGCACGGGCGAGCTGAACTACCGCTACGTCTTCGCCGCCCTCGAGGAGCTGTCGTACGAGGGGTGGGTGGGCCTCGAGTACGGCCCCACCACGGAGACCACCGAGGAGAGCCTGGCCTGGCTGCCCCAGGAGAAGCGTGGCGGTGAGGTGCGAACAGACGAGCTGAATCTCTAGGAGACGGGAGGACAGGGGTGGCAGACAAGGTCGGTTTCATCGGTCTGGGGATCATGGGCAAGCCCATGGCCAAGAACCTCATCAAGGCGGGCAACCAGCTGGTCGTCTACAGCGGCAGCAGTGCCGCCGACGAGCTGAAGGACGAGGGGGCCGAGGGGGCGGACAGCTACCAGGCAGTCGCCCAGGAGTCCGACATCGTCATCACCTGCCTTCCCGCCTCTTCACAAGTGGAAGAGGTGTACCTGGGCGACGAGGGCCTCGTCGCCGGGGCCGACGAGGGCGATCTGTTGATCGACATGAGCACCATCTCCCCCCTCGTGACCAAGGACCTGGCTCGAGAGGCGAACGAGGCTGGCATAAAGACCTTGGACGCCCCCATCAGCGGCGGCGAGCCGAAAGCCGTGAGCGGGGAGCTGTCGATCATGGTGGGCGGCGACGAGGAGGACTTCGAGCGGGCCAAGCCGCTCTTCGAGGCCATGGGTACGCCGGTGCACGTGGGTGAGGCGGGCTCCGGCCAGATCGTCAAGGCCTGCAACCAGGTCATCGTCGGCATCGTCCTCGAGGGAGTCAGCGAAGCCCTGGTGCTCGGGTCGAAGGCGGGTGTCGACCCGGCCAAGGTCATCGAGGCCGTCTCGGGCGGTCTGGCCGGCACCAAGGTCATGGACCAGAAGCGGGACAGTTTCCTCGAGCACGACTTCGAGCCGGGCTTTCGCACCGAGCTGCACCACAAGGACCTCGGTATCGCCCTGGCCACGGCGCGGGAGGTCGGGGTGCCGTTGCCGGTCACCGCCTTGGTGGACCAGATGCTCCAGGAGCTCCAGGTCAAGGGTCGGGGCGAGCTCGACCACTCGGCCATACTCAGCGTGATCGAGGACGGGGCCGGCCACCAGATCGGTGCCGAGACCGACGGGTTGTCCTGAGTCGTGACCGACGGAGGACCCGACCCACGCAGCATCGAGCGGATCAAGGTGATGGAGGCGGCCGTCCAGATCATGGAGGACGAGGGCGTCGAGTTCGCCTTCGGCATCCCCGGGGCGGCGATCCTCCCCTTGTACCAGGCCCTCAGCAAGTCGGAGAAGATCCGCCACATCATCGTCCGCCACGAGGAGGGCGGCACCCACGCCGCCGACGCCGTCTCCCGCGTGACCGGTGGCGTGGGCGTGGCCATCGGCACCTCGGGCCCCGCCGGCACCAACATGATCACCGGTCTCTACACGGCCTGGGCCGATTCGATCCCCATCATCTGCATCACCGGCCAGGCCCCCACGCACCTGCTCCACAAGGAGGCCTTCCAGGCCGTGGACATCGTCGAGATCGCCAAGCCGGTCACCAAGTGGGCGGTGCAGGTGAAGGAGACGGCTCAGGTCCCGTGGGTGTTCCGCGAGGCGTTCCGAATCGCCCGCTCGGGAAGACCGGGACCCGTACTGATCGACCTTCCGCTCGACGTGACCAAGGACCAGGAGATCGAGTACGACCTCGCCCTCGACCACCCCCTGGCGGTGGAGCCCCCCTCGCCCAAACCAAGCGCCATCTCCAAGGCCATGGAGATGCTCCTCGCCGCCGAGCGGCCCATGATCATGCCCGGCGGCGGCGTCATCATCTCGGATGCATCCGACGCCCTCATGGAGCTGGCCGAGTACCTGCAGGTCCCGGTCACCCCGACGTACATGGCCAAGGGCTCGATCCCCGAGGACCACCCTCTGTACGCGGGCATCGTAGGCATCCAGACGAACCAGCGATTCGCCAACCAGCTGTTCCTCGAAAGCGACTTCGTGCTCGCCGTCGGGGCGCGCTTCGCCGAGCGCCACACCGGTGACCTCGAGGTCTACCGGGGAGACCGCACCTTCGTCCACATCGACATCGAGCCCGGTCAGATCGGCCGGGTCTTCCGACCCCACCTGGGGATCGTCTCCGACGCCAAGCTGGCCCTCGAGGCGCTCCTGGATGCGGCTCGGGACACGACGCCGGCCCGGGACCCCGGCCGGTGGGTGGAACGCGTCTACGAGCTGCGCTCGACGATGCTGCGCAAGATGGACTTCGATGACGTGCCGGTCAAGCCGCAGAGAGTGTTCAAGGAGATGAACGAGCTCTTCGACGGCACCGAGATCATCGTCACCGCCATCGGCCTCTACCAGATCTGGAGCGGCCAGTTCCAGAAGAGCTACAAGCCCCGCCACTACCTCTGCTGCGGCCAGGCGGGACCGCTCGGCTGGGAGGTCCCAGCCTGCATCGGCGCCAAACTCGGCCGGCCCGACAGCCTGGTGGTCGGCGTGGTCGGTGACTACTCCTTCGAGTTCCTCATGGAAGAGATCGCCGTTGCCGTCCAGCACCGGGTGCCCTATGTCCTGGTGATGCTGAACAACGGGTACATGAGCCTCATCCGCCAGCCCGAGAAGTACCAGTACGACATGAACTTCGGAGTGGACATCGCCTATGAGGGGCCCAACCACGCCCTGGGGATGGACCACGTCGGGGTCATGCAGGCCATGGGGGCGTTGGGGCGCCGGGTGACGACGCCGGACGAGATCAGGCCGGCCATCGAATGGGCGATCCAGGCCAGCGAGGACGCCCGCGTGCCCGCCCTGGTGGAGATCATCGTCGAGCGCGAGGTGGATGCGGCCATGGGCAAGTCCATCGACAACATCAACGAGTACGAGCCGATCGAGGAGGGCGAGCAGGAATGGGCCCAGCTCGCCGACACCATCCCCGAGCGCGACTGAAGCCGACGGCAAAGAGGCCAAGTAGAGGGAGACCGTCGGCGGGAACGACTGCCGTCGCGCTTCTCGGCGTCCTGACCGGAGTGGTCGGTGCCGCCAAGCACTACCGGTTGACCGACCGCGTCGCCACCCTGATGAACCCCACGCCTGCAGGGCAGCTGGTCGGAAGCTCAGCGCCCTTTAGCCCGCACCGACTCTAGGCGTGCGTGGAGGTCGAACGGCCAGACAAAGGGCGGCCCCGCGTTTCGGTGCATGGGTGAGCCGGTCTGCATCCGACCGGATGACGTGATCGACGAGTTCTGCCATCGCAGGCGAGGACAGAGTGCTACTCCGCTGCTGGCGCTTGGCTATCACGGTGGCTCATCACGTTGAGCACCAGGCCGTTCGGATCCACGACGAAGAAGCGCCGCACGCCCCAACTCTCGTCGGTGATCGGGTGGACGATCCGAAGGCCTCGGCGAAGGGCCTCGGCATGCACGGCGTCTACGTCGCCCACTTCTACGGTGAAGTCGGGGTGCACCGCGGAGGAGGCATCGCTACGAAAGAGGCTGATCTGAGCCGTCGGGTTGCTCGGGGAGACAAGGGTCACGATCCAACCCATGTCCATAGCCACAGAGAAGCCGAGGAGCCCCGTGTAGAAGTCGCGGCTCTCCTCCATTCTCTCCGACCGGATGTCAGGAACGACTCTTCTGACGGCCACCTCAGCGGGCCGTCTCATCCGGTCTCAGGCGCTCGAGTGCCTGCACCACCCGTCGGGCCCGGGTCTCGGCGGCGCGACCGTGCTGCGGTAGGTGTAGTCATTGACAGTCACCCGCACGGGCACCCGCTTCTTCGGCCCCAGCGCCTCCACCACCTCGGGCGGCACGTGAAAGAAGGTAGCGGTCTTACCGTGCGGCTCGACCCTTGCCTGGAACCGGTGCACCACGGGGCTCAGACTAGATGCAGTTGCCGCCGGCGTTGGCCGGGCTCGGGACATCACGTACCGGGAGCCCGATGTATGGACCCGTGTGCGCCACCAATCGGCCTGCACCAATCGCTGCGTGTCACCGAAGGGCTGGATTTGACCGAGGTGGCGCGCCAGCCGGATCGATGGGAGGAGCGTTCGCCGACCGTCGACGGCGTCCTTCGAAGCGTTGCCAAAGATGCGCTACGCCGATTCGGCATGGCCGGCCCGGTGGTCCACTGGCTCGTGGCGGCGCAGGCCCACTGGTGCGTCCTCACGACGCGCGTGAGCTCACACATCGAGCCGGTGCAGGGTGTGACGCGGAGCGCCACCACTAACAACATAGCGCGGGGGAGGGGGCTTGCCGCAAGCGACCCAAACGTGCTGACCATTACTCGTCCGCTGAGCCGATCACGGCCAGAACCTATGGAGCCAGGAGTTGTGGAATGGATGCGTTGCCTTCGGCAGATGGGTCGACCGGGAGCGCTGAACCGGTCGAGGAGTTGGCGGCGAGGGTGCGGGCGACCGGCGCTGGCGCGCGGTCGCTCTGCGCGAGGTGGCTGTTCCTGCCCGGTGCAGCGTTCCCCGGGAAGCGGCCATGACCGAGCATGCGGTGGTGATCGCAGGAGGAGGCCCGACCGGGCTGATGTTGGCGGGCGAGCTGGCGTTGGCGGGGATCGACGTCGTCATCGTCGAACGACGCGCCAGTCAGGATCTCGACGGATCACGAGGCGGGGGTCTTCACTCCCGCACCATCGAGGTGCTTGATCAGCGTGGCATCGCGGAACGGTTCCTCTCGGCGGGGCAAGTGGTGCAGGTTCAAGGGTTCGCCCTGATCCCGTTGGACATCAGCGACTTCCCCACCCGCCACAACTACGGACTTGCGCTCTGGCAGAGCCACTTCGAGCCCATCCTGGCCGGCTGGGTCGGGCAGTTCGGGGTTCCGATCCTTCGCGGCTGCGAGGTGGTGGGCTTCGCTCAGGACGACTCCGGCGTCGATGTCGAGATCTCCGGGGGCTCGTCGCTCCGAGCGGAGTACCTCGTCGGCTGCGACGGAGGACGCAGCCTGATCCGCAAGGCAGCCGGCATCGACTTCGCCGGGTTGGATCCCTCGACCAGTTGGATGATCGCCGAGGTCGAGATGGACGAGGAGCCGGAGTTCGGCTTCCGTCGCGACAGCGTCGGCGCCCATGCCCTCAATCGGAGGGAAGACGGGGAGCCGGTTCGGGTCGTACTCACAGAACGACACGTCGAGCACACGGGTGACCCCAGCATGAGTGAGCTTCGCGAGGCACTTGTCGCCGTGTACGGGACGGACTATGGGCTTCGCAGCGCCAGCTGGATCTCCCGGTTCACTGATGTGGCGCGCCAGGCGGAGTCCTATCGCCGCGGCCGTGTGCTGCTGGCCGGGGACGCCGCGCACGTGCATCCCCCGCAGGGCGGCCAGGGCCTCAACACGGGCGTGCAGGATGCCGTGAACCTGGGATGGAAGCTGGCCCAGGTGGTCAACAAGACATCACCCGAGAGCCTCCTGGACACCTACCACGCCGAACGGCATCCGGTCGGTGCCCGGGTGTTGCACAACACCATGGCGCAAGTCGCGCTCAGCAGCCCCGACGACCGTCACCAGGCTCTCCGCGACACCATGACCGAACTGCTGAGCATGGACGGGCCGCGCAGGCGCATCGCCGCGATGCTCTCCGGTCTCGACATCCACTACGACCTCGGAGAGGGACACCCGCTGCTCGGGCGGCGAATGCCCGACCTCGACTTGTATAGCGCGGACGGTCCCACGCGCGTATTCACCTTGCTGCACGACGCCCGGCCCGTGCTCCTCAACCTCGGTGAAGCCGGCGGTTTCGACATTTCTCCTTGGGCGAATCGAGTCCGGTTGGTCGACGCCTGGCACCATGGCGTGTGGGAGCTCCCGGTCCTTGGCGAGATCGCTGCGCCCCCGGCCGTGGTGATCCGACCCGACGGGCATGTCGCCTGGGCAGGAGACCTCACGGACCCAGAGCTGCCTCAAGCACTTGCGACCTGGTTCTGAGCGGCCACTCCGGCTCATTAGAACCCGACATCCGAGTGCCATCGCGCCCATCACCTATGTGGTGGTGCCGGTAGAGGCGATGCGTGTCACCGAGTCCGGCACGCCTGCGATCCTCGCCGCATGCCAGGGCGGAGGCCCTGCTGGAGGGGAAGATGACCATGGGCCGGTAGCGGCGGTTGACGGCGTCGGCCATGGCCTCGACCTGGGCCACCTCGAGGGGCACCACCTCGCTGCGGTCCCGCTTGGGCGGGGCGATGCGGATAGGGGGACGCCGGGATGAGGCGGTCGGCCACAGCTGCCTTGAAGATGGTGGCCACCCAGCGGTAGACGACCTCCAGCGTGGTGGGGGCGAGGACGTCGCTCACCCTCTTCACCCACCCCTGGATCTCGCTGCGCGGACGCCGCCGAGGGGCCGGTGGCCAAGGGGTGGGGCCCTCCAGCGGGTCCGGGTAGTGACCGTTGTCCCGCTTGTCGATGCTCGCCACGTCCTCCCGGTCTCCCTCGAAGAGCCCGATCCGGTCCTCGATCAGTCCCCAGAGTCCTCAAAAGGTCCTGCAAAAACTGAGTCCACGAGGGTCACTGGCGGTCTGTCACGGACATCTGCGGATACTGTAAAACCCCAGGTCAGGGGCACGATCTTTCAGGGGTTTGGTGACGGTGAGCCGGCCTGTAGGCGGGGCACGACGAAAAAGTGCCGTCTGACCTGGGCTTTTGCCGGCCAAGAATTTTTCTCGATCCTCAGTTCGGACTCGGACATAGCGGGGTCTCAAGGTGCCTCGCGGTCAAGCAAAAGCGACCAGTCGTATTTCACTTCGCGATACACGGAGTGCTCGACCGGCTGGCCCGGTGACGCCGGCGTGGGATCATGGCCGCATGACCACGGAGCTGCTCGAGCTCATCGAGGTGGATCCGTCCGTCGTGCACGGCCAGGCTCGGTTGCGCGGCACGCGGATTCCAGTGAGCGTGGTGCTCGACTGTCTAGCGGCCGAGATGTCGGAAGCGGAGA
>JALZJC010000006.1 GCA_030859945.1 Actinomycetota bacterium
GGCCCCGGGGCCTGCGCCGAGGCGGGGGCGGCAAAGGCCACGCCCAGAGCCATCGCCAGCCCTGCGGCCAAAGCTCCTCCCGCCGACCTGCGCCGCCGGGTCCTGGTGGACGGCCTTCCCGCCCCAACTACTCCAAGAGCATCTCTCATCTGTATGTCTACCCTTTCATTGGTTTGCGTCGCGCCGTCGCTGACAGAGAGTACATGCTCGCGCCCACAAGAAAAGGGCAAATCCCTCGTCGCAGATCTCAGCCCTCGGCCCGCATCGAGGCCTGAGCGCCGAGCACCACGTCAGGGGTCAACGGCCCGACCACAGGCACTGTAGTGGGCGAACGAAAGGAAAAACGGACGGTGACCCGGCCATCCGGTCCCGGGCCCGTCACCCGCACCTCGAGGCGATCCGTTGCCAGCGGCGCACCCATCAACACCGCCCGCCGAGCGGCGGCAGGCGAGGGGTCCACGGCCGCCTCTCGGGCAGCCTCGCGCGCCGCGTGGATGAGCAGGACCTGGTCGCGGACCACCAGGCCCACCTGGACCACGCCCAACAGCAGGAGGGCAACCAGGGGCAGGACCAGTGCCAGCTCGACCGCGGCCTGACCCTGGTCGCCCCTGGCGCCCGTCACCTCACCCGGCCCAGGAGCTGGTCCATCACCGCGTCGAGCAGGCGCCCGATCCGGTTGGTGCGCGTAGCCCAGGCCATCACCAGCAGGGCCACGGCCGCGGCGCCGAGCATCACCAGGGCGTACTCGGCCGAGGCCTGACCCCCCTGGTCGAGTCGGCGGCGTTGAAGCCTGGCCGTCACGGACAGGGCCAGGGACTGGATCCACAGGTAGGTCGTCATCATGAGGTTCTCCTTCCAGGTTCTGGTCACAGGCGCAGCTCACGAAGGGCGCCGGCAACCAGCGGGGCCACCGTGAGCATGGCGAAGGCGGGCAGGATGCAGAGCACCAGGGGGAAGAGCAGCGCCACCGGCACTTTCCGGGCCGCCTCCTCGGCCCGGCGCCGGCGCTGGCGGCGGACATCGTCGGCGATGCGCTCGAGCGTGGGCACCAGCGGCGCGCCGTAGCGCTCGCAGCCGGCCAGAGCCGACGTCAGGGGACGTGTGCTCCCGCCCGCCCGGCTGGGAAGGTCGTCGAGGGCATCGGCCAGCCGCCGGCCCCGGTCGACCTCGTCGGTCACCCGTCGCAGCTCGGCGGCCAACGGCCCCGTTCCCCGACGACCGGCGGCATCGACGGCCAGCCTCACGTTGCAGCCGGCGCCGACCGCCATGGCCAGCAGGTCGACCGTCTCCGGCAGGTCGGCCTCGAAACGTCGGAGGCGCCGGCCCTCCTCCCGCCGGGCTACCACCCGGGGCAGCGCCCAGGCCGCGGTCAACGGGACGGGAACGAGGACGGGGGCCAGCGCCAGGGCCAGGGCCGTGCCCACCACCGCCGCCCCTACCGCTCGATCGTGGGTCGGCCGCAGGTTCGAGCGCCGGGCCGGGCGCAGAAACCCGGACCCCAGCACCTCCAGCGGCCCTCGACGCCTGGGTGCGGAAGCTTGGCTCTCGGTACTGGTGAGCCCGGCCAGCGAGCGCACCCGGGTAGGCGGAGGACGGAGTGAGGTCACCGCCGCCAGGGCCACGCCTGCCCACGCCAGGCCGAACAGGGTTGGGATCACGACTCGATCCTCGTGATCCTGGCCATCCAGAGCGCGCCCGCGGCGTCGAGGACCAACCCCGCGCTCAGGAAGCCCAGCCCGGGGACGGTCCGGAACAGGAAGCCGAGGGTGCGGGGGTCGGTGGCCGACGCCAGGGCGCAGAAGGCGACGGGCGCCAGGGCGATGACCGCCCCCGACACCCGGGCCTGGGTGGCCAAAGCTCGGGCCTCGGCTCCGGCAGCCAGGCGCTGGCGCAGCGTGGCCGCCACCCCGTCCACGGCCTGAGCCGTGGCCCCGCCCATCTCGGACGCCAGGCACAGAGCCGCCACCACGAGGCGAACACCCGTCAGCGGCCGGCTACGGGCCCAGTCGTCGAGGCTGTCGACGAGGCTGGCTCCGTGGTCGGCGGCCCCGCCCACGCGGGCCAGGTCGTGTCCCAGGTCCCCGGAGGTGGCCCGTGCCGCCTCGGCGATGGCCTGCCGGAGCGAGGCCCCGGAGCGCAGGCCACGAGCGATCTCCTCCACGGCGCCGGGAAGCGACGCCTCGAGGCGGGCCTCACCCCGGTGGCGTAGGAGCGTCCAGGCCACGGCCGGAGCACCGGTGGCCACGCCCATGGTGAGCAGGGCCAATCCGGGGCCGCCCGCCACCATGGCGGTGAGGGCGGTGGCGCCCGACACCCCCAACCAACCCCACCAGGCCCGGTCGGTGGCCAGATCCAGACCGGTCTCCTCCAGTCGGGGAGCGAGCCAGCGTGGCGCCCCCGGTGGCAGGCGCCGGAGACGGGGATGGGCCGCAGTGAGGCCGGGGCTGGACCCCGCGGTGCGCTGAACGACCATGGCAGCCCGACCGGCGGCGAGGGTGGCCAGCACCATGAGGGCGACAGCGGTGGCCACCGTCACGACGGCCCGCTCTGGTCGAAGGGCGGCGCCGACGGCGATCGGGGCGGACGAAGGGGGCCGTGCTCGACGCCGTCGGGCCCCGCCAGACGACGGACCTGGCCCGGCCCCTGCACCTCGGCCACCTCCACCACCTGACGAGCACCGTCGGCGCCGCGAGCCACCTGGACCACGAGGTCCAGGGCCGACCCCACGTGCTCCCGTACGGCCGCCAGCGGGAGGGCGACGTCGCCCATGAGCACCATGGTCTCCAGCCGTCTGAGGGCGTCGGCCGGGCTGTTGGCGTGGCACGTGGAGAGCGATCCCTCGTGGCCGG
>JALZJC010000014.1 GCA_030859945.1 Actinomycetota bacterium
CCAGCGTGTGGCTCAAGTACGAGGGCCTCAACCCCACCGGTTCGTTCAAGGATCGAGGCATGACCCTCGCCATGTCCAAGGCGGCCGAGGAGGGGGTCAAGGCGGTGATCTGCGCCTCCACCGGCAATACCTCGGCGTCTGCCGCCGCCTACGCCGCCAGGGCCGGGCTCACCTGCGCCGTGCTCATCCCCGAGGGCTACATCGCCCTCGGGAAGTTGGCCCAGGCTCTCATCCACGGCGCCAGGGTCCTGCAGATCCGCGGCAACTTCGACCACGCCCTCAGGATCGTGCAAGACCTCGGGGAGCAGGCCGCCTTCACCGTGGTCAACTCCGTCAACCCCTACCGGATCGAGGGACAGAAGACGGCGGCGTTCGAGATCGTGGACGTGTTGGGCGACGCGCCCGACGTCCACTGCATCCCAGTGGGCAACGCCGGCAACATCACCGCCTACTGGAAGGGCTACCTCGAGTACCGCCAGGCGGGGCTCTCGTCCAAGCTGCCGGCCATGCTCGGCTTCCAGGCCGCAGGAGCGGCTCCCATTGTGGCGGGCCATCCCGTCGAGCAGCCGGAGACCGTTGCCACCGCCATCCGCATCGGCAACCCCGCGTCCTGGTACGGCGCGACCGCTGCCGCCAGCGAGTCGGGAGGGAAGATCGCCGCCGTCACCGACGACGAGATCCTGGAGGCCTACCGTTTCCTTGCCGCCATGGAGTCGGTGTTCTGCGAGCCGGCGTCGGCGGCTTCGGTGGCCGGCCTGCTCAAGGCCGGGGTGCCGCAGGGCTCGAAGGTCGTGTGCGTCCTGACCGGGCACGGGCTCAAGGACCCCGACGTGGCCGTGGGCCAGATCCCCGTGCCCAAGACCGTGGACGCCGACGACGGCGCCATCCGGGCCGAGCTCGGCCTGTAGGCGACCGAGAGCTGCCACTAGGGGGCTATTTCCCCTCTTGGCCTGGGAGCGGTATCATCACCTTTGCATCGCTCGCCGACCCCGGCGCGAGCGCCTCTCTCCTGGAGAGGGGGACGGCCGGGAGATGGCCCATGGGTATCGGCCAGGAGGGGTCAGGAACGACCTCACGCATTCCAACGCCGGTCCCCCTGGCTCCGATCTCCCATCCGTCGTGGCGGTAAGGCAGTACGTTGCCGAGGCCCCCTAGAGCAACACCTTCCTGCGGCTAGCAGCAGCCGATCTCGAGACTCTGAACCACCGGCCCCACGGCCGGAAAACAAGCGAGGTGATCATGAGCGGAGAGCAGCAGCTCGAACGCTCTGTGCTGGAGAGCAAGGAGCGCGACGAGCTCCACGCCATCGCCGAGGCGCTGGGGCTCAAGCCGGCGTCGCGGACCAGCAAGGCCAACCTCGTCGGCCAGATCCTGCGGGCCACGGGAGTGGATGTCGGGACGAACGGCGAGCGCGGGACGCGCCCGGCGCCGGCGCCGGAGGACAAGGCGAGGGAACAGCTGTCGGGCAACGGTTCGGGTGGCGGCAACGGCTCGGCCGTGGCAGAGGTGGGGGAGGCGCAACCGATCGCACCGGAGACGCCGTCCACCCGGCAGGCGCCTGCGACCGATGCAGGTGGTGAGCCGCCGGTCACGGCCCAGGGGGGGGACCGAGCTCCCGGCGCCGGCACCGAAACGCCAACCTCCCAGCCGGAGGCGAGCGAGGCCGATCAGCACCAGGCTGGCCAGGCCGACCAGCAGCTGGGTGACCAGCAGCGGGGTGACGGGGGGCCGAGGGACCAGCGCCAGGTCGACGGGGCCGGCCAGCTCGAACCCGGGAACCGCCGGCGCCGCCGTCGCGGCCGCGATCGCGACCGGGGCGGGAGTGACCGCGGTGAGCGTGACCTCCGCGGGGAGCGTGACCTCCAGGGAGGGTCTCAGGACCAGCAGTTCCAGGGTGAGCCGGTCCCGGCCGCAGGACTGTTGGACCTCACCGACCAGGGGTACGGGTTCCTGCGGGCCAAGGGCTACCTGTCCAGCCCCAACGACGTCTATGTGTCCATCAGCCAGGTGCGGCGCTTCGGCCTGCGGAAGGGAGACCAGGTCGAGGGCACGAGCCGGCCCGCCGGCAGCAGCGAGAAGTACCCGGCCCTCCTGCGGATCGACTCCATCAGCGGCCTCACGCCCGACGAGGCTCGGGAGCGCCCCCGCTTCGAGGATCTCACCCCGCTGTTCCCCGACAACAAGCTGCGGCTGGAGGTCCCGGGTGACTCCGCCAACATGGTGGCTCGCATCGTGGACCTCATCTCACCGATCGGCAAGGGCCAGCGAGGTCTCATCGTGTCCCCGCCCAAGGCGGGCAAGACCACTGTCCTCAAGCAGATCGCCCACTCAATCGAGGCCAACAACCCCGAGGTGCACCTGATGGTGCTGCTGGTGGACGAGCGACCCGAAGAGGTCACCGACATGCGCCGCTCGGTAAAGGGCGAGGTGGTCTCCTCCACGTTCGACCGGCCGTCGGACGAGCACACCGCCGTGGCCGAGCTGGCCATCGATCGGGCCAAGCGCCTGGTGGAGATGGGCCGGGACGTGGTCATCGTGCTCGACGGGATCACCCGTCTGGCCCGGGCCTACAACCTGGCCGCCCCTGCATCGGGTCGCATCCTGTCCGGTGGCGTCGACGCCAACGCCCTCTACCCCCCCAAGAGGTTCTTCGGCTCGGCCCGCAACATCGAAGAGGGGGGTTCGCTCACCATCCTGGCCACGGCCCTGGTGGAGACGGGCTCACGGATGGACGAGGTCATCTTCGAGGAGTTCAAGGGAACGGGCAACATGGAGCTGCGCCTGGACCGCAAGCTGGCCGAGCGCCGCCTGTATCCCGCCATCGACGTGAACGCCTCGTCGACCCGCCACGAGGAGCTTCTCTTCGAGCGCATCCAGCTACAGCAGGTGTGGAAGCTGCGCCGGGTCCTCAACGCGCTCGGCAGCGAGGGAAGCGCGGCCGCGGGCCTGGAGCTGCTGATGGAGAAGATCAAGACCACCAAGAGCAACGACGAGTTCCTGGCCGAGATAGCCAAGGGACCCACGCCTCCGGTGTGAGCCAGGGGTCGGAGGATCCCGAAGTGGAGGAGAGATGAAGGCTGAGATCCATCCCGAGTACGCGGAGGCCACGGTGAGGTGCTCCTGTGGCAACTCGTTCACCACCCGTGCCACCAAGTCCGACCTGCACGTGGAGCTGTGCAACGAGTGCCACCCCTTCTACACCGGCAAGCAGAAGCTGGTGGACACCGGTGGGCGCGTCGAGCGCTTCGAACGCCGCTACGGCCAACGGGGCAAGAGGCGGTAGCAAGTCAGCCCGACCACGAAGCTCGATCCCGCTCTACGCCAGGCCCTTCTCCAGACGAAGCTGCGCGCCGTCGTGGACGGCCACTGGGCCGAGGGCGGACCCGACCGTGACGCCACGGCCGGCACCTTCCCCGGCGGCGCCACCTTGGGTACCGCCGGCACGGGATGGGTCCTGGCCGAGGATCAGCCTGAGCGGGCGCTGGGCGGGGCGCTGGCCTGGGGCCGGCGCCATCGCATCCCCGAGATACACCTCGTGGCCGAGAAGGCCGCGGGCCTCCTGGCCCGCCGGGCGCTTGCCTTCCGCGATCCCCCGCACGTGTGGCAGCTCGAGGGTCGCACGCTGGCCCGGGCCCGGCCCGAGCCTCCAGCGCCGGAGCCCACCCTCTCGGCCGACGTCGCAGCCTTCCTTCCCTTCTTCTCCGAGGCCGGCGTGGAGCCGGTGGTCGAGCACGGGGTGCTCACGGGTGAGGTGTTGGGGCTGGAGGTGGCACGCGTGGTCGTCGACGAGGTCGGCGCCTTCCTGGAGGTGGGGGTGGGGAAGCACGACCGCTACGCCCAGCGCCTCATGCACCACGACCGCCCGCCTCTGGAGGCGCTGGCTGCCGCCGCCGCCTCCGTCCGGGAGGTGCGAAACGCCCACGCCCCCGCCCACGAGATCAACCGGCTGTCCCGAGAACGGTGGCTGCGTGCGGTGGTGATGGCTCGGCCCGAGCTGGTGGGAGCCTCGTCGCTGTCGCCGGTCCGCTCTCCGGTGCCCCGCTCGGGCCTGCGCCAGCCCGTCCCGGCCCCCGCGGCCGGCCTCGACGCCGACGGCCGCCCCCTGGTGGTGGTGTGCTCCACCGGCATCGACGTGGACCTCGTGCCCACCGCCGCCGACGTCCGCCTGGCCGACCGGCGCCAGGCACGACTGGTGCTGGCGGTCCCCACCTCCGACGACCATCCCCTCACGCGGGACCTGGCCGGCGCGCTGGCAGAACCGGCCCAGGTGACCACCGTGCCCGGCGACTGGCGCCGGCTGCTCTGATCGCCAGTCCCGGCCCACGTTCGCTGGCGGCCCCACCGGTAGCCTTTGGCCATGCTCGAGCGTCTCGCCGGCCTCGAAGATGAGTACGAGAGGCTGGCGAACCGGCTGAACGACCCGTCCGTGCTCGCCGACCACCAGGCCGTGCGAGACGCGGGCCGGCGCCTCAAGGCGTTGGAGCCCGTGGTGCGGGCGTGCCGCCACTACCGTCAGGTCCTGTCCGAGCTGGAGACCGCCGAGGAGATGCTCGGCGAGCCTGGCGGCGTCGACCGAGACCTTCTCCGCTCCGAGATGGAGGACCTGGAGGCGACCAGGGCCCGCCTCGAGGACGAGCTCCAGGCACTGCTGCTCCCGAAGGACCCCAACGACGACAAGAACGTCATTGTCGAGATCCGAGGGGCGGAGGGCGGTGAGGAGGCCAACCTCTTCGCCAAGGACCTGTTCGACATGTACGTCCGCTACGCCGACCACAAGGGCTTCCGCCACGAGGTGCTCGGTGTTCACCCGTCGGAGAAGGGTGGGTTCAACGAGGTCAGCTTCCTGGTCAAGGGCGACGGTGTGTGGACCCGTTTCAAGCACGAGGGCGGTCCCCATCGGGTGCAGCGGGTGCCGGCCACCGAGTCCCAGGGCCGGATCCACACTTCCTCGGCCACGGTGACGGTGCTACCCGAGGCCGAGGAGGTGGACGTCACCATCGATCCCCACGAGCTGAAGGTCGACGTCTACCGCTCCACGGGCCCGGGTGGGCAGTCGGTCAACACCACCGACTCCGCGGTGCGGATCACACACCTCCCCACGGGCATCGTGGTGGCCATGCAGGACGAGAAGAGCCAGCTCCAGAACAAGGCCAGGGCCATGCAGGTCCTCCGGGCTCGCCTGCTCCAAGCCGAGCAGGATCGCCAGGCGAGCGAGCAGTCCGAGCAGCGGCGCAGCCAGGTGGGCGGCGGTGGGCGGTCGGAGAAGGTCCGCACCTACAACTTCAAGGAGAACCGGGTCACCGACCACCGCATCAACAAGACCATCCACAAGCTCGACAAGGTCCTCATGGGAGACCTCGACGAGCTGGTCGAGGCCCTGATCGACGGCGAGCGGGCCCGCCAGCTCCGGGGCGACGAGCCGTGAGCGGGGAGAGGGTGAGCCCCGCCGTCACGTGGCGCACCCTGCTGGGCGAGGCGCGGGCCCGTCTCGGGTCGGCATCGGAGGCGAGACGGGTCGTGGAACGGGCGTCGGGGTACGAGGGCGGTGATTTCCACCCGGGCCTCGACGAGGTCGTCACCTCCGGCCCGGCGGCGCACTTCCACGACATGCTGGCGCGCCGTCAGCGGGGTGAGCCGCTCCAGTACGTGGTCGGGGCGTGGGGTTTCCGGTCCCTGGACCTCCTCGTCGACCCGAGGGTCGTGATCCCCCGGCCCGAGACCGAGGTGGTGGTGGAGGTGGCGTTGTCCGAGCTGCGCCTGCTGGAGCGGTACCACCGCCACCAGCACCAGGGCGGCCATCGCCGGGCACTGGTAGTTGACCTCGGGACCGGTTCCGGGGCCATTGCCCTCTCGGTCGCCGGGGAGGCGCCGGCCACAGAGGTCTGGGCCACCGACCGCTCCAGGAAGGCGCTGGCCGTGGCGCGCGCCAACCTGGCGGGATTGGGACGGGCCGGTACCCGGGTGAAGCTGGCCGAGGGCTCGTGGTTCGCGGCCCTGCCGTCGATCCTGCGGGGTCGGGTCGATCTGGTGGTGTCCAACCCGCCGTACGTGGCCGAGCACGAGGTGCCCGACCTACCTCCCGAGGTGGCCCGCTTCGAGCCGGCGGAGGGCCTGGTGGCGGGACCGACCGGCCTGGAGCAGCTGGAGGCCATCGTGGGCGAGGCGGGGCGGTGGCTGGCCCGGCCGGGGGCCCTTGTGCTGGAGATCGCCCCTCACCAGGCTCGGGACGTCGTGGCCCTGGCCTACGGTGAGGGTTTCCTGGAGGCGGCTGTCCTTCCCGACATGGCCGGCCGGCCGAGGGCTCTCGTGGCCAGGGTGTGAGGAGGTGCCCATCCTCGCGGCCACGGTCGGCTCCTCGCCCAGCGTGCCCGGCGGCCCATCCCATGCCACGTCAGGGGTCGATGCCCGAGCCGTCCGTGCTGCGGGCCGGACCCTCGCCGCCGGCCAGGTCGTCGCCCTCCCAACCGACACGGTGTACGGCCTCGCCGTCGACCCCTTCCTGACCGGTGCCACCGACCTGCTCTTCGCATTGAAGGGTCGGCCCCGGGAGGTCCACCTCCCTGTGCTGGTCGCCGACGAGGAACAGGCCCTCGAGCTCACGACCGGCGTGCCCGAGATCGCTCGCCGGTTGATGGCCACGTTCTGGCCCGGTGCGCTCACCCTCGTGCTGCCCCGCCGTCGCGACCTGGTGGCGGACCTCGGGGGCGACCAGACCACGGTCGGGGTTCGCTGCCCAGCCCACCCGGTTCCCACCGCGGTGTGCCGGCTCACAGGCCCGCTGGCCACGACCAGCGCCAACCGCCACGGCGAGCCGCCGTTGCCCACGGCCACGGACGTGGTGGCCACGTTCGGGGACGGCGTGTCCCTCGTGCTGGACGGTGGCAGGTGCACGGGCCTGCCGTCCACCGTCGTGGACTGCACGGGCCGCCAGCCCGAGCTGCTGCGCCGAGGCCGTGTCCCCTGGGAGCAGGTGGTGGCCGCCGCCGGCCGCTGAAAGCCGGTGGCCCGAGCGCCGCCGTCGTAGACTCGCATGCCATCGACATCCTCTTCCTGTGCACCGGCAACATCTGCCGCTCGCCCATGGCCGAGGCCTTCCTCGCTCGACGCCTGGAGGAGATGGACGTGCCCGCCCACGTCCACTCCGCCGGGCTCCTCGACGACGGGCGCCCCGCCATGGGAGTGGGTGTGCTGTCGGACATGGGCTTCGACACCTCGGCCCACCGCAGCCGGCGCATGACCGCCGAGATGCTGGAAAGAGCCGACCTGGTCCTGTGCATGGCTCGGGAGCACCTCCGGGAGGCGGTGCTGCTCTGGCACGGAGCCTGGCCGAAGTCCTTCACGCTGAAAGAGATCGTCCGGCGGGCCGAGGACATCGGGCCCCGAGGCGCCGACCAGCCCTTCGACGAGTGGTTGGGCGAGCTGCACGCAGACCGCACCCGGGATGCTCTGCTGGGGTCGTCGGCGGAGGACGACGTCGCCGACCCTATCGGCGGCAGCCGCGCCGTCTACCGTGCCACCGCGAGCGAGATCCACGAGCTGGTCGACCGTCTGGTCAAGCTGGCGTGGGTCGGAGACTGACCGCAGTCGCAGACCCCAGGGATCGGCGCCCGCCGTTCCCACCGCGAAAGGAGACGACCATGTCAACCAACCCCGAAGGATCGCTGTGATGCGCGTCGCCATCGGGTCGGACCACGCCGGCTTCCCCCTGAAGCAGCACCTGGTCTCCACCCTCGAGGAGTTGGGCCACGAGGTCGACGACCACGGGACCCACAGCGAGGAGTCGGTGGACTACCCGGAGATCTGTGCCGGGGTGGGACGAGCCGTGACCGAGGGCGAAGCTGATCGAGGCATCGTGCTCGGCGGTACCGGTCAGGGCGAGCAGATCTCGGCCAACAAGGTGCGCGGCGTGCGGGCGGCGCTGTGCCACGAGCTGTTCACCACCCGCCTGTCCCGCCAGCACAACGACGCCAACGTGCTCGCCATGGGCGCGCGCGTGGTGGCGCCGGCGATGGCCGACGAGATCGTCGAGCTGTGGCTGAGCACCGAGTTCGAAGGCGGTCGTCACGCCGAGCGCCTCGCTCAGATCGCCGAGATCGAGGACCGCCGGTGAGCGAGGAAGCGATGGCCGGGCGGGACCAGGAGCTGTTCTCCATCCTCGATCGGGAGCTCGAGCGCCAGAGCACCACCCTCCAGCTCATCGCCTCGGAGAACTTCACGTCCCGGGCCGTGCTCGAAGCCACCGGATCGGTGCTCACCAACAAGTACGCCGAGGGCTACCCCGGCAAGCGCTACTACGGCGGCAACCACATCGTGGACGAGGCCGAGGACCTGGCCCGCCGCCGGGCCGCGGACCTGTTCGGCGCCGAACACGCCAACGTCCAGCCCCATGCGGGCGCCAACGCCAACATGGCCGTGTACCTGGCCGTGCTCGAGCCCGGCGACACGGTGCTCGGCATGCGCCTCGACCAGGGTGGGCACCTCACCCATGGCTCCCCGGTCAACGCCAGCGGGCGCCTCTACCGCTTCGTGTCCTACGGAGTGACCGAGAGCGACGAGCGCCTGGACTACGACCAGGTCCGGGACCTGGCCAGGGCCGAGCGACCGCGGCTCATCGTCGCCGGCGCCACCGCCTACCCCCGGATCATCGATCCGGAGCCGTTCCAGCGGATCGCCCAGGAGGTGGGTGCCCTCTTCATGTTCGACGCCGCCCATGTGGCGGGTCTCATCGCCGGCGGCGTCCACCCCAATCCGGTGCCTCGGGCCGACATCGTCACCTTCACCACCCACAAGACGCTCCGGGGTCCCCGCGGCGGTTGCATCTTGTCGACGGCCGAGCACGCCAAGGCCATCGACAAGGCCATCTTCCCTGGTCTCCAGGGTGGCCCCCTCGAGCACGTGATCGCCGCCAAGGCCGTGGCCTTCCGGGAGGCGGCCCAGCCCGGGTTCAAGGATTACGCGGCGCAGATCGTGCACAACGCCCGCGCCCTGGCCGAGGCCCTGGCCGGCGAGGGGTTCCGCATCGTCTCCGGCGGGACCGACAACCACCTGATGCTGGTGGACCTGCGCTCGCTCGACGAGGAGCTGACCGGGAAGGAGGCTCAAGAGGCGTTGGACCGGGCCGGGATCACGCTGAACAAGAACCAGATCCCGGGTGATCCTCGCTCGCCGTTCGTCACCAGTGGTCTGCGGGTGGGAACGGCGGCGGTGACCACCACCGGCATGAAGGAGCCCGAGATGGCCCAGATCGCCGCCTTCATGGGACGGGCCCTGCGCAGCCGCAGTCACGAAGGAGAGCTCGACGCGGTCCGTGACGAGGTCGCGGTCCTCTGCAGCAAGTTCCCTCCTTACCCCGAGTGATGTCGATGGCGCCCCCGGAGCAGAGCTCCTCGGACTCGCTGAAGTAATGGTGGGTTACGCCGCGGTCTTCGCCGTGGCGGCCGTGGCCACGTACGGTCTCTGCTTCGTGGTGCGCAGGGTGGCGGTGCGCTTCGGGGCCGTCGTCCTCCCCGACGAGCGCAAGGTGCACGCCGCTCCCACCCCCACTGCGGGAGGGGCGGCGATGTTCGTGGCCTTCCTGGTGGCCATGGCGGTGGCATGGCGGCTTCCCCAGTTCCAGGACGCCTTCGACGGTTCGTCGGAGCCACTGGGCATCATCCTGGCCGTCGCCGCCATCTTCGTGGTGGGCCTCGTCGACGACCTGCGAGAGGTCTCGGCACCAGCCAAGATCGCCGGGCAGGTCCTGGCCGGCAGCGTCTTGTACTTCCTCGGCGTGACCATGTTCTTCTTCCGGGTGCCCTTCGGCGACCTCATATCCCTGTCGGCCGATCTTCAGCCCCTGGTGACGGTGCTGTGGGTGGTGGCCATCGCCAACGCCGTCAATATCATCGACGGCCTGGACGGACTGGCAGCCGGCATCGTGCTCATCGCCGCCGCCGCCTTCTTCATCTACTCCAACCGGCTTTTCGACGCCGGCCTGCTCGGGACCGAGAACGTGGGCCCGCTGGCGGCCGTCATCGCCTGCGGCATCTGCCTGGGTTTCCTGCCCCACAACATGCACCCGGCTCGGATCTTCATGGGTGACGCCGGAGCCATGCTCCTCGGGGTGCTCATGGCGTCATCGACGATCGTGGCCGGCGGTCGGATCGACGACGAGTTCAGCGGCCAGACCTACTTCTTCTTCGCTCCCATGGTCATCCCCTTCTTCATCCTCGGCGTCCCCATCGTGGACACGGCCTTCGCCGTCGTGCGCCGCGCCATGAGGCGTACGGCCCTGTCGGTCGCGGACAAGGAGCATCTTCACCACCGGCTCATGCGCCTGGGCCATGGTCATCGGCGCTCCGTGCTCATCCTGTGGGCATGGACGGCCATCCTGTCGGCCCTCATCCTGTTCCCTCCCGTCACCGGCGAGGGGAACGCCGTGATCCCGTTCGTGGCCGCCGGCCTGGGGGTGGGGCTCTACACCGTGTTCCATCCCGTCCGCCAACGGGGCGAATCCCCGGCGGTCGAGGCGGTGTACGACATCGAGGCCGAGAACCAGGCGGCCCGGGCCGCCAACGATGGAGAGCCGAGATCGCCGAATCCCTTCGGGGCGGGGAGGGAGCTGGCCGACGTGGTGAACCTGCCCCCGAGGCGTCGCCGCGCGGGGCGTGGATAGGGCCGGCGGCACCGGCCCCCCGCCGTTGTATGGCGCCAAACTTGCAGGCCCCCCGGGTGCCTCCTAGATTCCGAAATGCTACACCGGCCAATCCCAGCTGCGGGTGGCCAGCATGTAGCCGCGGAGGGGCAGAGGGATTGGACGCAGGCGAGAGACGGGAGCTCTACAGCGGGTTCGGGGACAGCTTGGTGCGGGCCTTCGAGTTCGCGGCCACGCCGGCCCTGTTCGGCCTGATCGGCCACTTCCTCGACCGTCGCCTCGGCACCGGTCCCTGGTTGACCATGGTCCTCGTGGTCTTCGCCCTCATCGGCCTCACCGTGCGGGTCTACTACGGCTACGTGGCAGACATGGAAGCACTGGAAGCCACGGCGCCCTGGGCCAGGGTCTCGCCATCCGAGGAGGGTGTCCCGCTGCCCGAGCTGGGATCGGGCGCCAAGCCCGACGATGCCTCCGCCGGCCGACCCTCTGTCGACCTGGCGAGCCGGACCCGCTCTGGCGCTCAGGGACACCCGCTGGCGGGCGCATGACGGCGCCCACTGTCTCCGCGACCGACGCCCCGCCGGTGGAGCGGCAGGTGGCCATGGACATGATCCGCCGGGCCGTTCCCGTTGCTCCTGTGATCGTGGCCGCCGCCGCCCTCGTCTGGGGCTTCGACGGTGGGCTCTCGGCCGCCTACGGGCTGGCCATCGTGCTGGCCAACTTCGCGCTGGCGGCCGTCCTGTTGAGCTGGGCCGGAAGCCGGTCCGTGGCCCTGCTCATGGGCGTGGCCCTGTTCGGCTACCTGCTGCGGTTGGCCCTGGTGGCCGGGGCCGTGCTGGCCGTCAAGGACCTGGCTTGGGTGGAGCTGTTCCCCTTGAGCCTCACCATCCTCGTCACCCACCTCGGTCTTCTCTTCTGGGAGGCGACCAAGGTCTCGGCCTCTCTGACCTTCCCCGGGCTCAAGCCCGAACGCAAGGCGGCTTGAGCGTGATCGTCGCCGCCCTCGAGTTCCCGCCCATCGAGGAGCTGCTCGAGTGGCCCGACATCGCCGGCATTCCCGGCTTCAACAAGGTGTCGCTCCTCGTCGTCGTCTCGGCCATGATCGTCTTCGGGTTCTTCATGATGGCCGGCCGCCGGGGGGAGATGGTGCCCAGGGGCGTCCAGAACATCGCCGAGTCCACCATGGAGTTCGTACGAGACGGCATCATCATGCAGACCATGGGCCCGCAGGGCATGTACTGGATGCCCTTCCTCCTCACCATGTTCATGTTCCTCCTGGTGAACAACCTGTTCGAGTTGGTCCCGTTCATCCAGTTCCCCTCCACCGCCCGCATGGCCATTCCCCTTCCCCTGGCCCTCCTGGTGTTCGTCCTGTTCGTGTTCATGGGTGCCAAGACCCAGGGCCTGGGCACCTACATCAAGTCCACGCTGGTGCCGTCCGGCGTACCCAAGTCCCTCTACGTCCTGGTCGTCCCCATCGAGTTCTTCTCCACCTTCCTCATGCGGCCCTTCTCGCTGGCGGTGCGGCTCTTCGCCAACATGCTGGCTGGCCACCTGCTCCTCGTGACCTTCGCCCTACTGTCGGCGGCCCTCTTCACCAAGAGCGTCATGATCGTGCTGCTGCCGCTGCCTGTCGCCATGCTGGTGGCGGTGACCATCTTCGAGCTACTGGTGGCGGTCCTGCAGGCTTTCATCTTCACGATCTTGACCGCCGTGTACATCGGCGAAGCCATGAACCCTGAGCACTAGGAGGACGTTGTCATGAGGCTGTTCGAGTTTGCACTGCTCCTAGCGCAGCAGGAGAAGGGGCTCAGTTCCCTGGGGGCCGGCATCGGGTACGGCGCGGCTGCCATCGGCCCGGGCATCGGCATCGGCTATGTGGTGGGCAACGCCATCACGGCCATGGCCCGCCAGCCCGAGGCCGCCGGCATGGTGCGCACCACCATGTTCCTCGGCATCGCCTTCACCGAAGCCCTGGCCCTCATCGGCTTCGTCGTCTTCATCCTCCTGAAGTTCACCTAGAGCCCCCCGGAAGGAGTCCCCGTGACCGGTGCCACCACCCTGCTGGTCGGAGCATCCTCGAACCCGATCCTGCCCAAGAGCAAGGAGGTCATCTGGTTCGTCATCGCCTTTGCCATCCTTTTCTTCCTCATGAAGAAGTTCGCCCTCCCCCCGGTGGCGCAGACCATGCACGATCGATCGGACAAGATCCGCAACAACCTGGAAGAGGCGGAGCAGGTGCGTAACGATGCCCAGGACATACTCAAGCAGTACAAGCAACAGCTCTCTGACGCCCGCGACGAGTCCAATCGCATCATCGAGGAGGCCCGCGAGACGGCGGAGAGCCTGCGTCGGGACATGATGCAGCGGGCCGAGTCCCAGGTGGCGGAGCTGCGGGAGCGCTCACAGCAGGAGATCAGGGCCGCCCAGGAGCGGGCCACCTCGGAGCTCCAGTCAAGGGTCGGCGCCATGGCCATCGAGCTGGCCGAGAAGGTGGTGGAGCAGAGCCTTAACCGGGACGCCAACCTGCGCCTCATCGAGAGCTATATCGAGCAGGTGGGGTCGAGCAGCAGTGGCTGACCGCAATGATGCCTACGCGGCCGCCCTCTTCGCCGTGGCCGTGGCCGAGGAGTCGTTGGACAGGGTCGAGGAGGAGCTGTTCCGGGTCGCCCGCACCATCGAAGGCAACGACGAGCTGCGCTCCACCCTCACCGACGAGGCCGTCCCGGTGGACCGGCGCCAGGGGATCATCGAGGATCTCCTGGAGGACCGCGCTCACCATGTCACCACCTCCCTCGTGTCCTTCCTCGTGGGCATAGGGAGAGGCCGGCAGCTTGCGGCCATCATCGACAAGTTCGTGGAGCGGGCCGCCCAGGAGCGGTCAGAGGTCGTGGCCGAGGTGCGCACGGCCGTCCCTCTCGACGACGATCTCCGCACCCGTCTGGGCGCGGCGCTGTCCAACGCCACCGGCAAGCAGGTGAGCGTCAAGGCCGTGGTGGACGAGAGCGTGCTCGGTGGGGTCGTGGCCCAGGTCGGGGACACCATCTTCGACGGCACCGTGCGTCACCGCCTCAACCAACTCCGCGAGGCGTTGTGACGCCTCTTCGCCTCGCAAGCGGAGCTTGCCCGGCGAGCTCGACGAGGTAAGGACTACACATGGCTGACACCGAGAACGAGGATCAGGAGTCCGGGAACGGCTCTGCTCCTGAGCCTGACATCGACATCGACACCGCCTTCAGCATCAGCGTGGACGACATCGCCGCCGCCCTCGACAAGCGTCTGGGGGGCTACGACCCGTCCACGTCGGAGGCCCAGGTGGGCCACATCGTCGAGGTCGGCGACGGTATCGCCCACATCTCAGGGCTACCCAACCTCGGCGTGAACGAGCTGGTGGAGTTCGAGGGCGGCACCCTCGGCCTGGCCCTCAACCTCGACGAGGAATCCATCGGTGCCGTGGTGCTGGGCCAGCTCGAGAACCTCAGCGAGGGCCAGCCGGTCAAGGGCACGGGACGCATCCTGTCAGTGCCGGTGGGCGACAAGCTGCTGGGCCGTGTGGTCAACGCCCTGGGAGAGCCCATCGACGGTGAAGGCGAGCTCGACACCGACGACGTTCGGCGCCTGGAGATCCAAGCGCCCGGCATCACCGGCCGCCAGCCCGTGAAGGAGCCCATGCAGACCGGGATCAAGGCCATCGACGCCATGACCCCGATCGGCCGGGGCCAACGGGAGCTCATCATCGGCGACCGGAAGACAGGCAAGACCACCCTCGCCCTGGACACGATCATCAACCAGCGGGGCCAGGGCGTGAAGTGCATCTACGTGGCCATCGGCCAGAAGGGCTCAACCGTGGCCCAGACCGTGGCCACCCTGGAGGAGAACGGCGCCCTCGAGTACACCGTTGTGGTCAGCGCCCCCGCGTCGGACCCCGCTCCCTACAAGTACCTGGCCCCCTATGCCGGGTGCGCCATGGGCCAGTACTGGATGGACAACGAGGAGCACGCCCTCGTCGTCTACGACGACCTCTCGAAGCAGGCTGAGGCCTACCGCCAGCTGTCGCTGCTGCTGCGGCGGCCGCCCGGCCGGGAGGCCTACCCGGGAGACGTCTTCTACCTGCACAGCCGGCTCCTGGAGCGGTCGGCCAAGCTCAACGACGACAAGGGAGGGGGATCGCTGACGGCCCTGCCCATCGTGGAGACCAAGGGTGGCGACGTCTCGGCGTACATCCCCACCAACACCATCTCCATCACCGATGGCCAGATCTACCTCGAGACCGACCTGTTCAACTCCGGCGTCCGCCCCGCCATCAACGTGGGCATCTCGGTGTCCCGCGTGGGCGGCTCGGCCCAGATCAAGGCCATGAAGGGCGTTTCCGGGGGCCTCAAGACCGACCTCCAGCAGTTCCGGGAGCTGGAGTCCTTCGCCACCTTCGGTTCCGACCTGGACAAGTCCTCGCAGGCAACTCTCGACCGGGGCGCACGGCTGACCGAGCTGCTCAAGCAGCCGGCCAACTCGCCCATGCCGGTGGAGGAGCAGGTGGTGGTCATCCACGCTGGCGTCGAGGGCTTCGTGGACGACGCCCCCGTCGACGACGTCCGGCGCTTCGAGCGGGAACTGATCGAGTACGTACGCACGCGCCACGGAAACCTCCTCGACCAGATCCGCGACAAGGGCGACATGCCCGGGGGCGACACCTTGAAGGAAGCCATCAAGGGTTTCCAGGAGCAGTTCCAGCCCAGCGAGGACGTCGAGGACAGCTCCGAGGACGAGGACGAGGGAGAGGGCGCCGAGGGCGACTCCGAAGGCAGCGACGACGAGGGCTCGGGGTAGTCCAGTGCCCGGGGGTGACGAGAAACAGCTGAAGCGGCGCATCAAGAGCGTCGAGAACACAAAACAGGTGACCAAGGCCATGGAGATGATCGCCGCGGCGCGCCTGCCCAAGGCCCAGGAGAGGGTGGCGGCGGCCCGCCCCTACAGCGAGCAGATCACCGAGGTCATCAGCAGCCTGGCTGAGGCCGGCGCCGATCTCGATCACCCCCTGCTGGCGCAGAAGGACGAGGACGAGGTGCACAAGGTGGCGTACGTCATCATCGCCTCCGACCGAGGCCTGGCCGGGGGTTACAACAGCAACGTCCTGCGAGCGGCCACGGCCGTGATCGAGGACGACCGGGCCAAGGGCCGCGACTACTCGCTGGTCCTGGTGGGGAAGAAGGCGGAGAGCTACTACCGTTTCCGGGGCTACCAGGTCGACGCCTCGTTCACGGGCATGAGCGAGAAGCCCACCTACGAGGACGCCCGCACCGTGGCCGCCGCCGTCAGCGAGCCCTTCGAGGAGGGCGACATCGACCTGGTGCGGCTCGTGTACACCCAGTTCCTCTCGGTCGGGACCCAGCGAGTGGCTGTTCGCCAGTTCCTCCCCCTCGACACCGAGGCGCTGGCCGAGGACGCCGACGAGGACCAGGACGGCCCGGAGGCGGCCTACGAGTTCGAGCCGTCACCCACGGAGATCCTCGAGCGGCTGCTTCCCCGGTACGTGGAGGCTCGCCTCTATGCGGCCATGCTCGAAGCATCGGCCTCCGAGCTGGCTGCCCGCCAGCGGGCCATGAAGGCCGCCAGCGACAACGCCGGTGAGCTCATCGACAACCTCAACCGCGACATGAACCGGGCCCGCCAGGCCACCATCACCACCGAGATCATGGAGGTGG
>JALZJC010000068.1 GCA_030859945.1 Actinomycetota bacterium
GGCCCATGTCGCGGGCGGCCTCACCGCTGCGCACCACCGCCGCCCCGCCCGCCTCCTCGAGGCCGGGGTTGTCGTCGTGCATGGCGGCCACCGCGGCCAGTCCCTCGGCGGCGGCGGCGGCGACCAGGCGGCCGCAGGCCAGCCCGTAACGGCCGCTCGAGAAGGCGGGCCCAAGCACCACCACGTCGGGCTGGGCCTCCTTCACCAGGGCGAGGATCTCCTCCACGGCCTTGGGCTGGCCCGCGGCGTAGTCGTCACCGCAGGACACGGTGGCCACCACCTCGAAGCCGTCGCCCAGCAGGGCCTGCAGCTTCCGGCCCGGGCCCAGCGCTCCCTCAGCCCGGGCGGGGGGCGTGGACGCGGCGTCCTCCCCACCGACCCCGGTGAAGAACTGGTTGAGGTAGTGGACGACTCGGGTCACGCGAGCACTGTCTCCTGGCAGGTGAGGCGGCCCCAGCCCAGCGGGCTCAGGGCGCCGTAGAAGGCGGCGGTGGGAAGCTCCATCCCGGCCGTGGCCGGCCGGTCCACCAGGGCGACCTCCTCTCCGCCGAGGGCGCGCTCGGTGGGGGCCAGCTCCACCTTCTCGTCGTAGTTGCCGGTGCTCACCATGGCCGTGGCCCGGTTGGGTGGCACCACGATGGAGGGGGCGGTGCCGTCGGGGCCGGCCATCTCCGCGAACAGGCCCACGGCGGCGATGCCCAGCTCCTCGAGGCGGTCCATCTTCAACGAGACGTCGGCGTCGGCGTTGCCCCCGCCCTCCTTGGTCACGACGGCGGCGTCGAAGCCGGCGCCGGCGCAGAGCCGGGCGGCGTGGGCCGACACCAGCTCCTTGCCGTCCTGGTCCACCGGCTCGGGCGAGAGAACGACCCCGGCGAAATCGAGGTCGGTACCGTGGCGTCGGAGGAGGGCGGCCACCACCGGGTGGTTCTGGTAGAGGTAGGTCGGGTTCTTGAGCGACGGGTGGCCGAACTGGCCGCTGACCACGGCGCCGTCGTCGAGCTCACCCGGGCCGAGCAGGGTGGGGAGGGCGCCGGCGAAACTGCGCCCGTAGACGAAGGTCTCCTTGAACGTCCCCTGCGTCTGCAGGTTGGTGACCACACCCACCCGGGGCAGCCCGTCGGCGCTGCTCACGCCGAGCGGCGGGAGAACCTCTTCTTCGTCCGCAGGAGCGTCCAGCGCCGCTTCGGCCAGGTAGGCTGCGAGGGTCAGCGTCCCCCGCCGGAGGGCGGCGCTCACGGCCCCCCAGTCGGCCCCCTCCGGCGGGTCGAACTCCACCACCAGGTTGTGGGTACTGGCCAGGGGGCTGAGATGAGCCACGGGAGTGGCCATTTCCACCACCGCCTCCTGGGCCCGGGGCAGGTAGCCGGCCGCCACCACGGCGGCGCCTCTGAGCACGTGGGTCTCGCCCCTCCCCTGCGGTCGGGCCGGCCCCAGGAAGCCGGGAAAGATGCCGGCGCCGCCCCGGCCCTTGGAGCGGGGTTCGACGGCGTCGAGCACCTTGACGATGCGGGCGGGATCGCCGGGCGAGACCCAGGACAGGCGGACCTGGCCGAGGACGTCGCCGTCGAAGTGGGCGCCGGTGTCGTCGGGGGAGACGATGAGGGTGCCTGCCCCGTAGCTCGTCCGGTCTCCCAGGCCGACGGTGTGCACGCCGTGGACCAGGCGCCGCAGGCCGGCGAAGGTGGGACCGGTCAGCGCCATGGACCCAGGACGCTACCGGCAAGAGCGGTCACTGCTGCAATCCGGCTTGGGACTACCCGTAGGCGGGTAGGTGGAGGACATGGAGAACGACCCGCCCCAACCTGCCGAGGACGACCTCCTCGAGCAGCTGCGCGACATGCCCGTCGGGGTCAACGACCCCAACATCATCGGCGACGCCGGTCCCACCGATGTGCCGCCCGGGACGGACCCGCCCTCGGCGGCGCGGGCGCCGGCAGCTACCGGTGAGGTGACCGAGGAGGAACCGCCACCGGGGAGCTACCCTCCCACCAACCCTGACCATGGGGCGATGTCCGAATGACGGTAACGAGACGTCGGCTGAGTAGAGGAGCCGCCCGCTGCGGGGTCCTGCCTGTTGGCTGTGAGCATGGGCTTGACGGCCTGCGGCGATGACGGCGATGACGCCGCGCAGACGACGACCACCGTCGATCAGGCGGCGGAGCGGCGCCGGATGTACTGCGATACGAGCCTGAAGCTCGAGACCGTGCCGGCACCCCAGCTCGACTTCGAGGCCCTGTCTCCGGATCAACAGAAGGCGGAGGCCAAGAAGTTCGTCGGCGAGAAGATCCTCCCCCTGATCAATGAGATCGAGGCGCTGGTGCCGCAGGAGATCGGGACTGACGCCACCTCCTCATCACCAAGACCCGTGAGATCAGAGCAGTGACTTCTCGGCCTTCGAGCAGCCGGACGTCCAGGCCGCCGAGACCCGGGTCCACGCCTACGACCTGCAGAACTGCGGTTGGAAACGGTCGACGTCATCGGCACCGACCACGCCTTCCAGGGCATCCCTATCAACGACGGGGTGGCGGAGACCTTTCGGCAGCTGCTCCAACTGCCCCAGCAACAGGCCCAGCAGAAGGTGGAGATGATGGGCCGCGCCGAGGCCACGCCCGGCCAGGCCGATTACGGCGTCGCCGACCTCAGGCCCGGCCGCTACGGGGTGGCGTGCTTCCTACCCGTGGGCGGCGGCCAG
This sequence comes from Actinomycetota bacterium, assembly GCA_030859945.1. Lineage (GTDB taxonomy): Bacteria > Actinomycetota > Acidimicrobiia > Acidimicrobiales > YB1-3. The sequence goes on from JALZJC010000068.1 coordinate 2,693, forward strand.
GCCGGTCCGCCCCGCCAGGGGCATGCTGGCTGAGTTCACGGTCGGCTGAGCCGGCACGGCCTCAGGGTGGCCAGCACGGGCCTCGGGTGGAGCCGATAGCCTCCGCCCGAGTGTCAGGATCCGGATCTGGTGATGTCGGCGCCCAGCTGGCGCCCCGGCTGGCGGCGGCGGCCCAGTCGTTCCTGGACACTCTGGAGGCCGAGCAGCGGAGCCTGGCCCAACTCCCCTTCGACGCTCCCGAGCGACGGCGATGGCACTACACGCCCCGGCCGTCCCGGGCCGGGGTGGCCATGGGCCACATCGGGCGCACCCAGGCCAAGGCGGCGCAGCGCCTGGTTGCCACCGGCCTGCGCCTTGCGTCTTATGCCCGGCTGGCGACCATCATGGTCCTGGAGGACGTTCTCGACGAGCTGGAGGGCGGGCGCGCCGACCGCCACGCCGGCGATTACTGGATGGTGGTCTTCGGTGATCCGGGCCACGACCCGTGGGGATGGCGCTTCGAGGGCCACCACGTCTCGGTCAACCACACCGTGGCCGACGGCCGTGTGTCCGCCACCCCGCTGTTCCTCGGGGCCAACCCCGCTCGGGTCTCAGAGGGCGGCGCCACCCTCCTGCGCCCGCTGGGCCGGGAGGAGGACCTGGCTCTCGATCTGCTCGCCTCGCTCGACGAGCGACAGCGGGCCCGTGCCGTGTTCAGCGACCAGCCCCCGCCCGACATCGTCACCGGTGAGGAGCCCCACCCGCCGGGGCGGCTCGAGCCCACGGGCGTGGCCGGCGCCGACCTGTCTGGGCAGTCGGCCGACGTCTTGCGCGCCCTCGCCGCCACCTTCGTGGAGCGGCTCCCCGACGATCTGACCCGTCCTCGGCTGGCGGCGCTGGAGGGCCCTTCCGTCGGCGAGCTCCACTTCGCCTGGGCCGGTGAGGTGGCGCCCCACCGCCCCCACTACTACCGGATCCAGGGCCCTGGCTTCTTCGCCGAGCTGGACGACACCGAAGAGGGCGGGAACCACGTGCACACCGTGCTCCGCGACCCGGACGACGACTTCGGGGCCGACGTGCTCCGAGCCCACCGGCACGCCCACCACGCCGTCGCATAGCGCCGCGCGTCGAGTGGGGCTAGCTGGAATCGAACCAGCGACCTCAGCATTATCAGTGCTGCGCTCTAACCGGCTGAGCTATAGCCCCGCGAGCCGGTCGAGACGATACACGACCCCCTTCAGACGACGGTCCGCCGGACCGGCTGCTCGGTCTCGAGCACGGTGACCTCCACGCCTCCCACCACGTCGGATGTGAGGTTGTAGACCAGGGCCATCACCACGTTGACGGCCGCTCCGAGCAACACCATGACCAGCCCTGCGGCAAGGGAAAAGCCCAGGATCAGGACACCGCTGAACTGGAAGGACTCGACGGCGAAGAGATCGGCCACGAAGCGCTCCACGTTGCCGACCACCCCGGTGACCGAGGCCGCCAACCACAGGAGCATCCCGGCCACTACCCACACCACCAACATGCTCAGGTAGAAAAGGGCCGAGAAGCGCAGCACCGACCAGGGGTTGACACTGCGGATGACCCGGCGCACCTGTCGCCCCTCCGTCACCCGCTCACGGTAGCCGCCGGGTGCAGAGCTCGAAGTGGACCGGGTCAGTGTGGACATAGGGCTGGCACAGGCCGACCTGGGAGGCCACCGACCGCAACCGGGGCACGAAGGACAGAGGAACGTCGACCGCCAGACCGGATTCGTGACGGGAGGTGCCGGGCGCGGCCACCGGATACGGGTTGGCCGCCCGGTTGGCGTACAGAGCGGCCTGCTGGGAGCGGGAGCGAAAGCCCGATGTCACCGGCACGGGAGTCCCGAGAACGGCCCCCGCTCGGCTCAGCGCCGCCCGCATCGCCGGCGCCAGGCCCTCCTCGGACGAGGGGGCAGCGATGGAAGCTCCGAGCGATGCAGGCCGCGCCCTGGCCGTGGCCCGTGCTCCACCGAGCTCCACCCGGACCCGGACGTCGGCGCCCAGCTCCTCGTAGGAGACCAGCCGGCCGCCGTTCCAGTGGGCAGCAGAGGTGGCCGCCTCCCTTCCCTCTGCCGCCCCCGCCAGCGCCGCGGCGTCGGCGGCCGTGACCGCCTGGGCCCGCGCCACCGCTGCCCCACCGATTCGCCCGAGGGCCAGGCACAGTACCCCCGCCAGCACGATCACCACCGTCATCAGGGGCAGTACCTGCCCACCCTCCCCGCACCTCCACCGCACGCGACCCCTCCCTCGCCTTCACGGACGCCTGGAGGGGGAAGGGTCTCAAGAGGGCGGACGATGGAGGGTCAGGTGACAACGACCTCGTCGACGGCCAGGATGGGCGCCACCGACGTCACCGTCTCCGAAGGACCGAGGTTCATCACCCGGACCCCGGTGGCATCACGTCCCTGCGATGCCACCTGGCGCACGGCCAGGCGGATGGTGACACCGGTCGAGGATATGACAACGACCTCGTCGTCGAGGCCCACCATGAAGGCGGCCACCACCGAGCCCCTGCGGGCGGTGAGCTTGATGCCCTTGACACCCATGGTGCCGCGGCCCTTGCGGGGGAAGCGGTCGAGCTGCGTGCGCTTGCCGAAACCGGCGTCGGTGACAAGGAGGATGGCCACGTCGTCGCGGGCCACGTCGCACGACACCACCTCGTCGCCGGGGCGCAGCCGCATCCCGATCACGCCCTGGGCGGCCCGGCCCGTCGACCGCACTTCGTCCTCGCCGAAGCGAATGGTGATCCCATGCAGGGAGACCATGAAGATGTCGTCGCCCCCACCAGTCTGGATGACGCGCACCAGCTCGTCGCCATCCTTCAAGTTGATGGCGATGAACCCGTCGCGGCGGGACTTGTCGTACTCGGAGAAGGTCGTCTTCTTGACCTGGCCCAGCTTGGTGGCGAAGAACAGGTACCGGTCCTCGCCGAAGTCGCGGGTCTCAACGATGGCCTGGATGCGCTCATCCGGGCCAAGGGGCAACAGGTTGGCGATGTGGGTGCCGCGGGCGGTGCGCTCCTTCATGGGCACCTCGTGGGCCTTCAGCCGGTACACCTTGCCCAGGTTGGAGAAGAAGAGCAGGTAGTCATGGGCGGTGGCGTGGATGACGGTGGTGACCAGGTCCTCCTCCTTGAGCCTGGCCCCCTGCACGCCCCGGCCGCCGCGGCTCTGGGTGCGGAAGTTGCCCGCTGCCACCGTCTTCACGTAACCGGCCTTGGTCATGGTGACCACCAGCGGCTCGTCGTCGATGAGGTCCTCGGCGCCGATCTCGCCCGGGTCGTAGGTGATCTCCGCCCGGCGGGGCTCAGCGAAGCGCTCACGCACCTCCCCCAGCTCGGTCTTGATCACCCCCCGGAGCCTGGCGGGGTCGGCCAGGATCGCCTCCAGCTCGGCGATGGTCTCCCGCAACCTGGCCAGCTCCTCGTCCAGCTCGGCCCGGCCCAGGCGGGTGAGGCGCCCGAGGGTCATGTCGAGGATGTGGTTGGCCTGGATCTCGGTGAACTCGAAGGGCGCCACCATGAGGCCCACCCGGGCCGCGGCCCGGTCGTCCGATCCCCGTATGAGCTCGATGATGGCGTCGATCATGTCCAGAGCCTTCAGCAGCCCCTCGACGATGTGGGCCCGGGCTTCGGCCTTGCGCAGCCGTGACTCGCTACGGCGGGTGACCACCTCGACCTGGTGGCCGACGTAGGCCGACAGGGCCTGGGCCAGGTTGAGAGTCCGGGGCACGCCGTCGACCAGGGCCACCAGGTTCACCCCGAAGGTTCCCTGGAGGGGCGTGTGCTTGTAGAGGTTGTTGAGCACCACGCTGGCGTTGGCGTCGCGCTTGGGCTTGATGACGAGGCGGGTCCTGCCCTTGGCCGACTCGTCGTTGACGTCGGCGATGCCCTCGAGCTCTCGTGTCTTCACCAGCTCGTCGATCTTGGTGGCGATGGATCCCACGGACGTCTGGTACGGGATCTCGGTGACGACGATGACCGTGCCCTTCTTGCCCTCGTGGATCTCGGCCCGAGCGCGCATGCGGATGGAGCCGCGGCCGGTGCGGTACGCCTCCTGCGTGCCGCTCCGCCCGAGGATCAGGCCCCCGGTGGGAAAGTCGGGCCCCTTCACGAAGACCATGAGGTCCTCGGCGGTGGCGTCGGGGTGGTCGAGCAGGTGGACGGTGGCGTCTATGACCTCGCCCAGGTTGTGGGGCGGGATGTTGGTGGCCATGCCCACCGCTATGCCCTGGCTTCCGTTGACGAGGAGGTTGGGGAAGCGTGATGGCAGCACCGAGGGCTCGCGGAACTCACCCGAGTAGTTGTCCGTGAAGTCCACGGTGTCCTCGTCGATGCCGGCGATCATCTGCAGCGCCAGGTGGTGGAGCCGGCACTCCGTGTAACGCATGGCCGCGGGCGGGTCCTCCGGAGAGCCGAAGTTGCCGTGGCCGTCGACGAGGGGGTGGCGGAGGCTGAAGCTCTGCGCCATGCGGGCCAGCGCGTCGTAGACGGCCTCGGGGCTGTGAGGGTGGTACTTGCCCGTGACGTCGCCCACCACGCGGGCGCACTTCATGTTGGGCCGGTCGGGCCGAAGGCCCAGGTCGTGCATGGCGTAGAGGATGCGCCGATGCACCGGCTTCAGCCCGTCCCTCGCGTCGGGAAGGGCCCGGGAGACGATGACGGACATGGCGTAGTCGAGGAAGGAGCGCTCCATCTCCTCCTGGATCTCGACCAACTCGATGGCCCCGAAGCCGTTCCCGCCGGTGGTGGCCACGTCGGCGCTCATATGTCGAGGAAGCGCACATCGGCGGCGTTGGTGACGATGAAGTGCTTCCGCAGCTCCACGTCCTCGCCCATGAGGATGGAGAACACCTCGTCGGCGATGGCCGCCTGCTCCGCCGAAACCTGGAGCAGGGTGCGTTTGGTGGGATCCATGGTGGTGTCGCCCAGCTCGCCGAAGTCCATCTCGCCCAGACCCTTGAACCGGGTGAAGTCGGCCTTGTGCTGAGGATGCTCGGCAAGGAAGCGGGCCTTGGCCGCGTCGTCCTTGATGTACTCGCGCTCCTTGCCCACGAGGGTGGAGTAGAGCGGCGGTTGGCACACGTAGACATGGCCCTGTTCCACCAGGTCCTTCATCTGCCGGAAGAAGAACGTGAGCAGGAGGGTGCGAATGTGGCTGCCGTCCACGTCGGCGTCGGTGAGCAGGCACACCTTGTGGTAGCGGATCTTGGCCACGTCGAACTCATCGCCCACGCCGGCGCCGATGGCGGCGATGAGGGCCTGGATCTCGGCGTTCTTGAGCATCCTGTCGATCCGGGCCCGCTCGACGTTGAGGATCTTGCCCCTGATGGGCAGGATGGCCTGGAAGGCGGGGTTGCGGGCCTGGACGGCAGACCCGCCGGCTGAGTCGCCCTCCACGATGAACAGCTCGGCCTCGCGGGCATTGCGGGTCTGGCAGTCGCGCAGCTTGCCGGGCATGCCGGCGCCCTCCAGGGCCGACTTGCGCCGGATGAGATCCCGCGCCTGGCGGGCGGCGGTGCGGGCGCGGGACGCCTGCAAGCCCTTCTGCACCACTTGGCGAGCCTCGGTGGGATGCTCCTCCAGCCAGGTGCCGAGCTTGTCGTTAGTGGCCCGCTCCACCAGCGAGCGGGTGGACACGTTGCCCAGCTTGGCCTTTGTCTGGCCCTCGAACTGGGGGTCCCGGAGACGCACCGTGATGATGGCCGTGAGGCCCTCGCGGATGTCCTCGCCCGAGAGGTTGTCGTCCTTATCCTTGAGCAGGCCCCTGGTCCGGGCGTAACGGTTGACGACGTTGGTGAGGGCCTTCTTGAACCCTTCTTCGTGCATGCCCCCTTCGGCGGTGGCGATGCCGTTGGCAAAGCTGTGGATGCCCTCGTTGAAACCGGTGTTCCACTGGAGGGCCACCTCCACCTCCTGGTCGGACTCGGCCTGGTCGAAGGCGGCCACCTTCTTGAACAGCGCCTCCTTGGAGGCGTTGAGGTGGCGCACGAAGTCCACGATGCCGCCGGCGTAGCGGTAGGACATCTCCTGCTCGTGGCCCGGCCGTTCGTCGGCGAAGCGGATCTCGAGGCCCTTGTTCAGGAAGGCCATCATCTGGAGGCGCTCGAGCACCGTCTGGGCCCTGAAGTCGACCTCGTCGAAGACGGTGGCGTCGGGCCAGAAGGTGATGGTGGTGCCGGTCCGGCCGCGGGGCGCCCTGCCCACCACCTCGAGCCGGCCCTGGGGCCTGCCGCCCTTGGCGAACTCCATGCGGTAGTGGCTGCCGCCGCGGTCCACCTCGGCCACCAGCCGGCTGGAGAGGGCGTTGACCACGGACACGCCCACGCCGTGCAACCCCCCCGAGACCTTGTAGCCGGCGCCGCCGAACTTGCCACCCGCGTGGAGCACGGTGAGGACGACCTCGACGGTGGACTTGTTGCGATGCTGGCGATGGGAGTGGTTCTCGGGCGGGATCCCCCGCCCGTTGTCGCTCACCCGGCAGCCTCCGTCGGCCAGCAGGGCGACCTCGATGCGGGTGCAGTGCCCGGCCATGGCTTCGTCGACGGAGTTGTCGACGACCTCCCAGATCAAGTGGTGCAGCCCGCTGGCGCCGGTGGAGCCCACGTACATTCCGGGCCGCTTCCTAACTGCCTCCAGGCCCTCGAGGATGGTGATGTCCCCGGCCCCGTACGACCCTTGCTCAGACACTGTTCCCTGCGCCACCGCGCGACCTCTCAGCACCACCGAAGAAGGGGTGTTTCGGGCGCCGACCTCGTGGTCACGGCGCCGAGTTGCGATCTGCCAAGTCTACCACTGAGGGGTCCGTTCCTCGGCCTCCGCCGGGCCGGACGCGCACCACCAGGGCATCGGGAGCGCCGGGCCCGGCGCTCTCTGCGATCCGAGCCAGCACGTCACGGGCCCGGTAGCGAAGCTCACTCCCCCAGGCGGCTTCTTCGACGCCCACGACGAGGACCCCACCTTGCAGTGACACCGGTCGTGAATGGCTGGCGATGACGGGCCCGACCAGGTCCTCCCAGCGGGCGAAAACCGCGTCCATCACGGTGGCCGGCGGGGCGCCCAGGGCACCGATGACATGGTCGAGGGAGATGCCGACCCGCCGGGGAGCACCTTCCTCCGGACCGGAGGATCCCTTCACGGAGACTCTCCGGCCTGGACCCGACCTGCTCGAACCCGCGTGGTGCGGGCCACCGCAGAGCCAGCCGGAACAGACGCCGTGGTGGTGAGCAGCGCCTGTCCCTCCGGCAGATGTTCTAGCAACGCCGCGCTCCGAGCGGGGTCCAGCTCCGAGAAGACGTCGTCGAGGAGGAGGACGGGCGCCGAGCCAGTGCTCTCGGTAACCAGGGCGTGGGCGCCGAGACGCAGAGCCAAGGCCAGGGAGCGCTGCTCGCCCTGGGAGGCGTGGGTACGGGCCGTCAGGGGCACCGGAACCTGTTCGCTCCCACCCCCGATGGCCAGCGCCACCTCGTCCCTGTGCGGGCCCACGGTGGTGGTGGCTCGCACGAGGTCGTGGTCGCGAGCCGCAGCCAACGCCGAGGAAAGCGACCCCTCCCACGACCGCCGGTAGGCAATGGCAACGTCCGTCCTTCCCCCGGCCAGTTGTCCGTACGCCTTGGACACCTGTGGTCCGAGCGCCGCCACCAACTCGTCCCGGGCGGCGGCCAACCGCTCTCCGGCGTCGCTCAGCTTGGCGTCCCAAACGTCGAGGGTGGACGCCACGTCCCCGCTCAGGCGATCGCCGGTCCTTCTCCACCCCACCTGTTTGAGGAGGGCGTTCCGCTGGCGAAGGACCCGCTCCACCTCGCCCTGCAGGGCGTGGTTGGCAGGGCGCAAGGCCACGAGCACCCCGTCGAGGTACTGGCGCCGTTCGGACGGCCCGCCCTTCACCAGGGCCAGGTCCTCGGGGCTGAACACGCTCACGCGGAAAGCCCCGAGCAGGTCACGGCCCCGCCGGAGAACCTGGCGGTTCATCATCATTCGATCTCGGCCCCCCGCGCGCAGCTCCACCTCCAGCAGCACACCGCGGCCCTCCCGTTCCACCTGTCCGCGTATCACCGCTCGCTCGGAGCCGTGGCGGATCAGGGCCTCGGTGGTAGCACCACGGAACGACGACAGCGTGGCCAGGTAGGCGGTGGCCTCGAGGAGGTTGGACTTGCCGTCCCCGTTGGCCCCCTGGATGACGGTCAACCCGTCAGCGGCCGGCTCCAGCTCACCCGAGATGTAGTTCCGGTAGTCCCCGACCCATAGCTTGATCAGCCTCACGAAACCCGCACGGGCATGAGGAGGTACAAGAACTCCTGGGAGCTCGTGCTCCGGACGATGGCGGGCCGAAGGGCGTCGATGGTCTCGATGGACACTTCGTCCCCGCTCGTGGCCTCGATGCCGTCCACCAGGTAACCGGGGTTGAAGGCCACAGTGATCTCGCTGCCCTCGTACTTGGCGTCCACCTCCTCGGACGCCTGCCCGACGTCGCTGGTGACCACGGACAACTCGATCGACTCGGGGCGCAGCGCCATCCGCACTGGAGTGGTGGCGTCTCTGGCCAGGAGCCGTACCCGGCGCAATGCGCTCTGGATCTCGTCCTTGTCCACCACCAGGCGGTTGGGGTACGAGCTCGGGATGAGCTGGCGGTAGTTCGGAAACTCCCCCTCGATCAACCGGGTGGTGAGCCGCACACCCGCCAGGTCGAAGGTGGCGTCGTGCTCACCGAAGGACAGCTCGACCTCGGGAACCGCCGGCAACAGCCGCTGCAGCTCGGCCAACGCCTTGGCCGGCACCAACACCTGTTGACCCTCACCGAGAATGTTGCGCCCCGGCAGGTCACGGATGGCCAAACGGTAGGAGTCGGTGGCGACCAACCGCAGACCCCCTTCCTCGGCGGTCATGAGCACCCCGGTGAGGATGGGGCGAGCGTCGTCGGAGGATGCGGCCCGAACGACCTGACGAAGGGCCTCTCCCACGTCTGCCACGTCCAATGTCACAACGCCGGCGTCGGCATCGCCTTCCGTGGTTGTCTCGCCCCCTGCTGCCGTCAACGCTCGGCTGGTGAGGGTGGCGACACGCGGGAAGTCGGCGGTAGGAAGTGTTCGCAACGACGATTGGTAGCGCCCAGACGAGAGGCGCGCTTCGTCCTCGTCGCTGTCTATGGTGACCGCCCCCGGTTCCAGGGCGCGGGTGATCTCCGTCACCGTTCGAGCGGGGATCACACAGACGCCGCCCGTGTCTCCTTTCACCTCGGTCTCGACCCGGATGGTGAGGTCGAGATCCGACCCCGCGACGTACAACCGGTCTGCCTCCACCTCCAGGCGGACTCCGGACAGCACGGGCAGGGTGCTTCCCCGGCCGGTGACCGCCCGGCCGGCCACGCTCAAGGCCTCGAGGAGAACGTCTCGTTCACAGCTGAACTTCATGGTTTGTTTGTTTCTTCTAAAGAGAGAGTTCGTAAAAGTGGTAGTAAGGGTTGTGGATTGTGGAAAGGTACGTATAGACGCAGGTCAGAGGTAGTTTCGGGTTTCACTGCTCTGTCCCCAGGATCCCACAAGGATGTGACGTGTAGAGGGACCTCTGTGTCTTCTTCCACACAGTCGTCCCCAGAACCCACAGGTTGTTCCACAGGTTCAGCTTCCGGAGCGAACTCGATGGATGAGCTCGGTGACCTGATCGTACACAGAGCGTTGCTGGGTCATGAGGTTGGCGATCTTCTCCACGGCGTGGATCACCGTGGTGTGGTCACGTCCACCGAACTCCTTGGCGATGGCCGGGTAGCTGAAGTCGGTGACTTCGCGGAACACGTACATGCTCACCTGGCGGGCGATGACGAGGGGACGCCGTCGGCTGTGGCTGCAGAGGTCCTCGACGCTGAAACCGAAGAGCTCGGAGGTGCTTTGGAGGATGGCGCCGGGAGTGATCTGGCGGGGCTGGCGGGCAGCGAGGAGATCGGCCAGAACCCGTTCGCTCAGCTGAGGGGTGAGAGCCTCTCCGCTCAGGCTGGCGAAGGCGGTGATCCGGATGAGCGCACCTTCGAGCTCACGAATGTTGTCGGTGACGTGGGTGGCGATGAGCGCCAGCACGTCGTCGGGGACCTCTACGGGCTGGGCCCTGGCCTTCTGGCGCAGGATGGCCAGACGAGTCTCCAGCTCCGGGGGTTGGATGTCGGTGGTGAGCCCCGAGAGGAAACGGCTGCGGAGACGGTCCTCGAGGGTGGCGATGGCCTTCGGGGGGCGATCGGAGGTGATCACGATCTGTCGGGAGGCCCCGTAGAGGGAGCAGAAGGTGTGGAAGAACTCCTCCTGAAGGCCCTCTTTGCCTTCCATGAACTGGATGTCATCCACCAGGAGAACGTCGCACTGGCGGTAATGGCGCTTGAACGCGGACCCGGTGTTGGTGCGGATGGCTTCCACGAAGTCGTTGAGGAACGTCTCCGTTTGGACATAGCGCACCCGCCGGCCCCGGAAGTGCTCGAGAACGTAGTTCCCGATGGCGTGGAGCAGGTGGGTCTTGCCCAAACCACTGTCGCCATGGACGAAGAGCGGGTTGTAGGACCGGGAGGGAGTCTCGGCGACGGACCTGGCGGCGGCATGGGCGAAGCGGTTGGAGGCCCCGATGACGAAGGCCTCGAAGGTGTAATTGGGGTTGAGGGGCGCCTCCTGGTTGACGCCCGTACGGGCCGGTTGGGCGGAGCGCGCCGTTCCCTCGGCGGTGGGTGCGACATCGGTGGCCGGCGACGCCGGCGACGCCGGCACGCCGTGAGCCGCTTCCTGGGCCAGCTGGCTCACGACCAGCTCCTTGGCTGGTTGGGAGCCGTTGCCGCTGACGACAAGTTGGTCAGGGTTTTCCGGAACCGGCCCGATGGCGACATCGACCACGACGGGGACCGGCAAGCCCACCCGCGCCGCCACCACCTCCCGGATCAGCTTGAGATAGCGCTCCTCGATCCTCTGGCGGGCCAGGGCGCTGGGTACGGTGAGCCGGAGGCACCCGTCCTCGCCCACCGAGGCTCGCACTTCCTGGAACCAGGCCTGCCACGCCGACTCCGGGATCTGGGAGCGCAGGAGCTCCATCGTTTGGGCCCAGAGCTGCTCCGCGTCCCGCATGACGCCTCTTCCCCCTCCTCCGTTCTGCACATCTCTCTCCACAGGGCTGTGGACGGGCCGAGGACGGGCTTTGGGGAAGGGAAGCCACGAGAACGGCGTCGCTGTCCCGTAGGGCCGGCGAAACTAGCAGCGGACCTGTCTGGTTGCGAGGGGGTGAACAGAAAGCACATTTGACCTGCGGAGACGACTCCGAAGTTGTCCGCCCAGACCGCGGGCCCTAGCCTCGGCCCGGTCATGGGCCACCCTCGCCGGGCGCCCGTCCCCTTGCGCACGCAACCTGGTTTCCCGGGAGTGATGGGTGAAACGAACATTCCAGCCGAAGAACCGCCGGCGGTCGAGGAGGCATGGCTTCCGCCACCGGATGTCCACACGGGCGGGCCGGGCCATCATCCGTTCTCGCCGGCAGAAGGGTCGCCACAAGCTCTCGGCCTGATGGGCCCCGTGGCCGATCGGGCCACCTTCGCCGCACTCCGCCGGTCGGACCGACGGGTGCGAAGGGGGCCGATCACGATAACCTACGCTGCTGGACACCCTACGGAACAGGTCCGGGTGGCGTACGCCGTCGGCCGTCGGGTGGGCGGCGCCGTTCGGCGGAACCGCTTGCGACGGCAGTTGCGGGCCGTGATGTCCGATCACGGCGCTCGTCTCCGCCCTGGGGCCTACCTGGTCGGTGCCGGAGCGGGAGCAACTGCGCTGTCCTTCGCAGAGTTGAGAGAAAGGGTCACGGAGGCGTTGAACAGGGAGAAGCTTCTGAAGAGCCCGGACGAAGAGCTCGACTCGTGAGCGTGGCAGCCCGACCACTGCTAGCGGCTGTTCGTCTCTACCAACTGGTCAGGGCCGGACGTCCGTCAGCATGCCGGTACTGGCCTACGTGCTCCTGCTATGCCATCGAGGCCCTCGAGCGCCATGGCGCGTGGAGGGGGACGCTACTGGTCGCCCGCAGACTCGGGCGATGCCACCCCTGGGGGGGCTGGGGCCCTGACCCTGTGCCCGAGGTGAGGTAAAGGCCATGTTCCAGATTCTGGCAGGTGCGCTGGCTTTCTTCTACGGGATCATTCCCAACTACGCCATTGCCATCGCGCTGCTGACACTGACGGTGATGCTGGTGCTGGCCCCCCTCACGCTGAAGAGCACCCGCTCCATGCTCGCCATGCAGCAGCTGCAGCCCGAGGTCAAGAAGATCCAGCAGAAGTACAAGGGCGGCGACGCCCAGCAGAAGCAGCAAATGCAACAGGAGATGATGGCGCTCTACAAGGAGCACCAGGTGAACCCCATGTCGGGGTGCCTGCCGATGCTCGTGCAGCTACCGGTTCTGTTCGTCATGTACCACGTCATCAGGGGCCTGACCCAGGTGCGCTCAGCCGGCGAGTGCCCGGGCTTCGACGCCAAGTACCTCGACAAGGGCACAGAGCTCTTCCGGGACCTGTGCGCATCGAACCGGGAGATGGTGTCGTTCGGCGTCGACCTGTCCAAGAGCGCCAGCCAGGCCCTCGAGATCTCCGTCATCGGCGCCATCCCGTTCGTGCTGCTCACGGGGCTGGTGGCTTTCGTGCAGTACTACCAGAGCCGCCAGATGAGCAGGCGCAACCCCCAGGCCACGCAGAACCCGCAGATCCAGATGATGACGCGCGTGATGCCGGTGATGTTCGGCGTCTTCTCCTTCGCCTTCCCGGCAGCCCTCAACGTCTACTGGTTCATCTCAGGCCTGTTCCGCGTCACCCAGCAGGCAGCCATGTATCGCTGGGACCCCAGCCTGGTTGCCCATGCCCGAGAGCGCACCGTGGAGGCTGAAGCCAAGGTCAAGGAGAAGCCCGGCTCGACACAGAAGAAGCCGATGCCCCGGAACAAGGCCAAGGCCAAGCCGACGTCGAGGGAAGCGGCCAAGGCGAGGGGCAAGGACAACGGGAAGGCAAGGGACGCCAAGGCCTCTCAGGGCGGAGCCAAGGGGAACGGCACCAAGTCCGGTGCCAAGGATCCGGGCAACGGCAAGGGATCAGCCCAGCCGCGGGGAGCCAAGAGCTCCAAGAAGTCCAGGAGCGGTGACGCACGGTCGAGGAAGCGGCGAGCCAAGAGGGGCCGGTAGCGGTCATGGAGTGGGTCGAGACCACGGGGCGGACCGTGGAGGAAGCGCTCGAGTCAGCGCTGGACCAACTAGGCATAGACGAGCGTGAAGCCGAGGTCGAGGTCGTGGAGGAGCCCAAGACAGGCCTGTTCGGGCGGCTCAGATCCGAGGCCAGGATTCGAGTCCGTGTGCGCCCTACGCATCCTCGACCCAAGGTCGATAGGCCGGAGCGGCAGCGGCGGCGGCCCTCGAAGACCTCGACAGAGAAGGGATCAGGGGAGCCGGCCTCTGCCGGGCAGAAGCAGACGGTGGAGAAACAGCAACCACGAGGCGATGGAGCGGTGATGGACGACGACAAAGAAGTGCCTTTGAGCGAGCAGGCCGACACCGGGCGGGTGTTTCTAGAGGGGCTCGTGGCTGAGCTTGCCTTGTCGGCGTCCGTCGGCAGCGAGGAGTTGGACGAGGAGACGGTCGAGCTGACCGTCGACGGGGCCGACCTCGGGTTCTTGATCGGGCCCAAGGGGGCGACGCTTGCCGCCTTGCAGGACGTGACCCGCACCGTCGTCCAGCGCAGGACCGGCGCCCGAAACGGGCGCATCATGGTGGACGTGGCCGGCTACCGCCGGAAGCGGAAGCAGGCCCTCGAGCGATTCACCAGCGAGGTGGCTGCTCAGGTGAAGGAGATGGGGACACCCAGGCTGCTGGAGCCCATGAGCCCCGCCGATCGCAAGATCGTCCACGACGCGGTGAACCAGATCGACGGTGTGTCCACGACCTCGGAGGGCGAGGAGCCGCACCGTCGGGTGGTGATCAGCCCGGACTGAGTGCGGCCGTCGGGCGGGGCAGTGGTTCTCCCCGGAGACCGAACCCAGCTGCTGGAGGTTCTGGAGGAGGCCCGGCATCTGGGGTATCTGGGCCCAGGGCCGGTAGAGGACCACGTCAGGCACGGGTACGGCTTCATAGCGGCCGCCGGGAGTGATCAGCGGGGTCTGGTCGTGGACCTGGGAAGCGGGGGTGGCGTACCGGGACTGATCCTAGCTTTGGCGTGGCCCGAGGCGACCGTCGTTCTTCTCGACGCCAGCGAGCGCAGAACCCAGTTCCTCACCACCGCGGTCCGGCGATTGGAGCTGGGCCCTCCCCGTGTGGGTGTGGTCCGGGGCCGGGCCGAAGCCGTGGGACGGCAGGGGAAATGGCGACGGGCGGCCGACCTGGTGGTGGCTCGCGGCTTCGGCCGGCCGGCGCTGGTCGCCGAGTGCGCAGCGCCTCTGTTGCGGGAGGGGGGGCGGCTGATCGTGTCTGAGCCACCGGAGGAACGGGACGGGCGTTGGCCGGAGGCCGGCCTCGAGCCACTGGGCCTGTCCAGCACCACCACGGTCCGCCGCCACGGGCGCTGGTATCAGATCCTGCACCAGGCCGGGCCGTGCCCGGAGCGCTTTCCCCGGCGCCCCGGGATGCCCGGCAAGCGGCCCCTCTTCTAGCTTCTACCTCTCGTTTCACGTGAAGCGGGGATCGGTGGTGCCCGTGGGTTCCACGTGGAACGATGCTTGACACGGCCTCCCGGCGGCACAACAGTGCAGACCGTGAGGGAGTCCGGGGGCGACCTGCACCAACGTGGCGCGGCGATCTTCCTGCGCCTCCAGGAGCGCACCGTCGCCGAACAGGCTCCGGAATCCCCAGCTCAGGCCACCCCGGACGAGCCCAACCCCGCCCGCGACCCCCTCGGGGATGGCGAGGTTCCCGGGGCCGCGCCGGCCGCGGGCGTGGAGCCGGCGGCGGATGAACGAGCCAACGGCGGTCGAGGTGCTGGGGAGCAGGAGGCCCTGTTCGTGGCTGACCTGGAGGATGCCTCGGCCTCCTCCCAGGCCACCGAGCCCGAGGTCGGCGATGACGGGCTCCGACCCGGCGAGGGCGGGGAAGCGAGCGTGGCACCGGCCAACCCCTTCGTCCGTCCCCTGCCCAGAGTGGTCGCCGTGGCCAACCAGAAGGGCGGGGTGGGCAAGACGACCACGGCGGTGAACGTGGGGGCCGCGCTGGCGGAGCTCGGCTACCGGGTCCTGCTGGTGGATCTGGACCCTCAGGGGAACGCCACCACCGGCCTGGGGATCAACCCCCGTAACCTTGACTCGTCGATCTATGACGTGGTCATGCACGATGCCGCGCTCGAGGACTGTATCGAGCCTACGAGCCTCCGGAACCTTTTCGTGGCGCCGGCGACCCTCAACCTTGCGGGCGCAGAGATCGAGTTGGTCCCTGCTTTCAGCCGCGAGCTCAAGTTGCGCCGGGCCATCGATCAGGTCGTGGAGGACTTCGACTTCGTCTTCATCGACTGCCCGCCCTCGCTCGGCCTTCTCACCGTGAACGGGCTGGCTGCCGCTTCCGAGGTGATCGTCCCTATCCAGTGCGAGTACTACGCCCTCGAGGGCCTGGGTCAACTCATGCGCAACGTGGCATTGGTTCAAGGTCATCTGAACCCGAGACTCGAGCTCAGCGCCATCGTGCTCACCATGTACGACGCCCGCACCAAGCTGGCCGCCCAGGTGGCAGGGGAGGTTCGGGAGCACTTCGGCGAGAAGGTGTGCCGTAACATCGTGCCCCGCACCGTCCGGTTGTCCGAGGCACCCTCGTTCGGACAACCCATCGTGGTTTTCGACCCAACCTCTCGGGGCTCCATCGCCTATCGAGAGATCGCCAAGGAGGTGAGTGGTGGCGCGCCGCAGCGGGTTAGGTAAGGGCCTCGGGGCCCTCATCCCCACAGAGGTGATGGCCGACCGGAGTTCATCCCTGGTCGAGTTGCCCATCACCAGTGTCCGACCCAGCGGGTTACAGCCCCGGAAGCACTTCGAGGAGGAGAGCCTGGCCGCCCTCACTGCGTCAGTCCGGGAACTGGGTGTCCTCCAGCCCGTCCTGGTGCGACCTGACGGGGAGGGCGCTTACCAGCTCATCGCCGGCGAGCGCCGGTGGCGAGCGGCCAAGCGCGCCGGGCTCCAGACCCTTCCTGCCCTGGTGCGCCAAGTCAGCGACGACGTCAGCCTCGAGCAGGCGCTGGTGGAGAACCTTCAGCGGGAGGACCTCAATCCGCTCGAGGAGGCGGCGGCATACCAACAGCTCATCGAGGACTTCAAGCTGACTCACGAAGAGCTGGCGGTACGGGTGGGGAAGAGCCGGGCGGCCATCAGCAACACCCTGCGCCTCTTCCAGCTTCCGCCCGCCATCCAGCGCCTGGTGGCCGAGGGACAGTTGGCCGAGGGTCACGCGCGGGCCCTGCTCGGCACGCCGGACCGCGCCTTTCAGGAGGCGCTGGCCCGCCGGTCGGTGGCCGAAGGGCTCTCGGTGCGGGCCGTGGAGGAGGCCGTTCGGGCTCGCTCCCGGCCGGGGGAGGCACCTGGGGCCGGGGGAGCGACCTCCGGGCCGCAGGGTCGCCGGTTGCGGCCGCCCGGGCTCCTCGAGCTGGAGGAGCTGCTGTCCCGCCACCTGGATACCAGGGTGAAGGTGGACATGGGCGCCAAGAAGGGCCGCGTCGTCATCGATTTCGCCAGCCTTGAAGATCTCGAGCGGTTGTACCGGGCCATGACCGAGGCCGGTGCCGGAGGTGGAGACCGGTCGGAAGCCTAACTTCCAGTTTCTTCCACTTCGGCACAGGGTTGAGCCGACCAGGCGATCAGGACCCCGGTCAGGACCTCGGCCAGCACCCCGGCGCCGGCAACCACCCGCGCCGGGGGTCCCAGCTCGCACAGCACGGCCGGCATGCTCGTCTCCTTGAGGATGGGTAATGCCATGCCCCGCACCCCGGCGTCATGAACGCCCAGAGCGGTGGGTACCGAGGCTTGGACCAACTCGGCGAGGCGCCGCCCCCCCGCGGAGTGGTACCGGTGCCCGGCGTAGTGAGCCGACGAGCACTCCTCCCGGCCCACGAGGAGGAAGAGGCCCACGAAGACGTCGGCGTCCCAGGCATTGGCCTCCGCCGCCTGCTCGGACTGGTCGGGGTGCTGGACCACGGCGACATCGGCCCCTGCCCCGGCCAGCCTTCTGGCCGCGGCGCTGAGGACGGCGTGCAGGCCGCCGTCCCCGCCAAGGACCACACGCTTGGCTTCGAGGGTCCTCGGGGACCGGCGCAACGTCTCCAGCTCTCGGACCACGGCCACCGGCTCTCTCTGGTCCGGGCGCGTGCCCAGTCGTTCGAGGCCCTTGACGGTGGTGGGGCCGCAGACGCCGTCGACGATCAGCCCGGTGTTGCGCTGGAACTCCCTCAGTGCCGACTGGGTGCGTGGTCCGAAGATCCCGTCCATGCGCCCGGCGTCGAAGCCAAGGGCTCCGAGCCGGCCCTGAAGGGACGCGATGTCGTCGCCCCGCAGCATGGGCTGGCGGAGATAGATCAGCCGATCACCCAGGCGGTAGCCGGCCTCGACCAGCGCGGCCCACGTCTGCTCACCGCACACGCCGTCAGCCCGCAGCCCGCGGGCCTCCTGGAAGGCCCGCACCGCGGCGGCGGTGTGGCAGCCGAAGTGGCCGGGGCCGTCCTCGGAGGGATCGAACTCCAGCCTGCCCAACCGTTGCTGCAAGTCGCGGACACCCTCGCCTTGAGCGCCGCCACGTAGCGGCAGGCCGTCTACAGGAATGCCTGAAGCTCCTCGAGCAGCTGGCCCTTGGCCTTGGCCCCGACCACGCGCATCCGGGGCTCACCGTCGGAGAACAGGATGAGGGTGGGGATGCTCAGCACCTGGAACCGCTGGGCCAGGCCGATGCTGTCGTCGACGTTGACCTTGGCCACCCGCAGGCGCCCGTCCTGTTCACTGGCAATTTCTTCCAGTATGGGGGCCACCATGCGGCAGGGGCCGCACCACTCCGCCCAGAAGTCGACGAGCACGGGCGCCGAGGCAGCGGCGATCTCCTCGTCGAAGGTGCTGTCGGTAAGGGTGGTGATGGCGGTAGCCACTGTGGTCGACCTCCTGGTCGTGATGCGGTGGAAGGCGGGGCTGGTTGCCGGCCGGGGGAGCGGTTGGCCGTGGGAGGGGCCCAGAGCTTCCAACACCGAGTGCCGGTTGGCATATTTCGCTGCCATGTCAGGGTCGGTCGGCTACCAGTTTCGCGCCGTAGCGGCCAGGTCGTCAGGGCTGTCATGGCGGGACTCCAGCCATCGCTCGGCGTCGATGGCCGCCATGCACCCGGATCCCGCGGCGGTGACGGCCTGGCGGTACACGTGGTCCTGCACGTCCCCGCAGGCGTAGACGCCCTCCACGTTGGTTCGGGTGGATCCCGGCTCGGTGACGAGATAGCCGGATGGCTCCATGTCGAGGTGACCCTTGAATATGTCGGTGTTGGGGACGTGGCCGATGGCGACGAAGAGGCCGGCGATGGGGAGTTGGGACTCCTCGCCCGTCACCAGGTTGCGCACCCTGACGCCGGCGACAGCCCCGTCTCCCAGGACATCTGTGACCACGGAGTCCCAGACGAAGGCGATCTTGTCGTTCTTGAAGGCGCGGTCCTGCAGGATCTTCGACGCCCGTAGCTCCTTGCGGCGGTGGATCACGGTCACCTTGTGGGCGAACTTGGTGAGGAAGACCGCCTCTTCGAGGGCCGAGTCCCCGCCACCGACCACGGCGATCTCCTGGTCCCGGAAGAAGAAGCCGTCGCAGGTGGCGCAGGTGGACACACCATGACCCATCAGGCGCGCCTCGCTCGCCAATCCCAGGCTCAGCGCTCGGGCGCCGGTGGCGACGATGACCGACCGGGCCCGGTGCTCGTGGTCACCGACCCAGAGGCGGAAGGGATGGGCCGAGAAGTCGACCCCGCTCACCTTGGCCGTGAGGTACTGCGTGCCGAACCGGGCCGCCTGGGCCCGGAAGGAGGCCATGAGCTCCGGGCCCATGACCCCGTCGACGAAACCGGGATAGTTCTCGACGTCGGTGGTGAGCATCAGCTGGCCACCCGGCTGGTCGCTGCTGGAGGAGGGCTCCCCCTCGATCACCAGCGGTCGGAGGTTGGCCCTGGCGGTGTACACCGCGGCCGTGAGCCCTGCTGGGCCCGAACCGATGATGATGACGTCGCGGACGTCGGCCAAGGTGGGTTACCTCGCGGTCTTGGTGGTGGCCTTGCGCAGGAGAACCCCTCCTACCACCGAGAAGATTCCGCCCACGGTCAGGTGGGCGATCCACACGTTGCCCTCGCCCGTGACCACGTCGATGACCCGTACCAGGGTCACCGCCACCAGGACGGCCACTACCACGCCCATGATGGCCGCCATCAGGCCGAACACGACCCCTCGGGCCACCGTGGTCAGAGGGACCGAGGTCTTGTCCCGCACGGTGCCGACCAGGCGCTCGACGGTGTCAGCCGCCTGGATGGTCCAGTCATCGCCGCCATCGGGGCGGGGGCCGCTCACTGCGGGGCGATGGCCCGGCTGCACCATGGCCCAACCCTAGTGGAGTCCCTCGCAGCTACCGGGGTTGGGCTCAGGTCGGCGATGGGCCGGCTCAGGGTTTCGGAAGCGGCTCCTCAGGCCCCCGGAGGCTCTGCGTCACGAGGAGCTGGCAGCCATCAGCGGAGACCACGAACACCCGATGGTCCATGTCGGCAGGCCCGGCACCGGCGACTCTGTAGGCGAGCGTCACCGCCGGCACGCCCTGCCAGCGCAATCTCGCAGCGTGAACGAGGGGACCGAGACGCTGGCCGTAGGTGGCCCTGGTCTCGGGCCCGCACCTGGTCCGGGGCTCGCTAGCGGGGTTTGCCCTCCGGTCGTCCCGGAGGGCGGCACCCACCACGTGACCCAGAGCGGTGGCATCTGACTGCTCACCCATGTCGGAGGCGGGGTTGGCCCGAGGCGCCGGGTCGTCGCCACTGCGGAGGACCAGGACTCCGGCGGCGACGAGAAGCAGACCGACCGTCACGCCCAGGACCGCCGTCCGCCGGTTGCGGCCCCCCTCAGATGACGGCCGCACTACTGGACGAAGAAGGCGACGCCCATCACGCGGGGACCGGTGTGGGTCCCGATGACGGCCCCGATGTCGCCCACCAGGGTCTGCTCCCGCGGGTGCAAAGGGGCCAGGAGGTCCAGCATCTCCTCGAGGTCAGGGGCGTCGCCGTGCATGACAGCCAGGGTCCCGGCAGGCGGGTGCTGGCCTACCTTGTCGGCCAGATAGCGGAGGGCCCTGCCCCTCGTCCGCTGCCGCGACTCGGGCTCCACCTTGCCGCCGGTCACCTCGATGACGGGCTTGATGGAGAGCATCGACCCCAGGAAGGCCTGCGCTCCACCGATGCGCCCGCCCTTCTTCAGGTTCTCGAGGGTGTCCAGGGCGGCGAAGGTGCGGCTCCGGGGGACGAGGTCCTCCAAGGCCCCCACCACGTCGTCGATCCCCGCCCCCGACGCCGCCAGCTCTGCGGCCCGGACAGCCATGAGGCCCTGAGCCATGGTCACTGCCCGGGAGTCCACCACCCGGACGGGAACGGAGCCGGACACCGTCTGCGCCGCCAGCTGAGCGGCCTCGTAGGTGGCCGACAAGGCGGAGGAGAGGGTGATGCACACCACCCCTTCGCCACCGTCATGGACGGCCTTGCGGTAGGCGTTCTCGAAAGCCCCCGGGGAGGGCGCCGCTGTCTCCGGGAGCACCTCGGAACGGGCCAGCCGGTCCCAGAACTGCCGGGGCGACAGGTCCTGGCGGTCGACGAGCTCCTCCTCGCCGAACCGCACGGTCAGGGGCACCACCTCGATGCCATGCCGATCGGCCATCGCCGGCGGCAGGTCACAGGCGCTGTCGGTGACGATGCGGAGACCGGGCACTCAACTCCCCTTCCTGGCCGAGGCCGAGACCACCACGTCATACCAGCTCTTCATGGTGTCCCACCTCTTCAGGATCAGCGAGGGCGCCTGACGGGAAACCCACACGCTCACCGTCCCGGTCCCGTCGACGGCGAAGGACTGCAGCGTCGCGTCGCGACCGGCAACCACCCGATCCGCTGTCGCCCGGGACAGGCTGGGATCGCGCGACTGGAACATGGCGAGGGCGGCCTCGCTGGCCACGTCGTTGGCCACGCCGTCGAGCTGGGCCCGGACGATGAGGGGCGAGCCCAGCTCCACGGCCGCGAAGCCGAGGACGGCGATGGTGATCACGATCTTGGCCAAGAAGCGGCTGATCATGGCTTCAGCGGGCGCCTCCGAAAGCGAAGGAGCGCGACCAGCTCCTCGACACCGAGAGCCTTGGCTCCGACGGCATAGACGGTAACACCGGCGACGACGCCCACCCCGACCTTGGCCAGGGGCGCATCGAGCACTGAGGCCAGGGCGGCCACGACCGCCCCCATCACCGCACTGACGGCGGTCACCCGGAGCCATGATCGGGCCACCGTCACTCCGTCGATCCCACGGGTGCGCCGTCGCAGGTGGGCCAGGGCCACGGCGGTGCCGACCGTGTAGGCCAAGGCGTAGGCCAGGGCCAGCCCGCGGACGCCGAGCGAAGGGTAGAGGGCGAGGGCGAGGACGACGTTGACGCCGTTCTCCACCGCGTACAGGTAGAACACGGCGCGCGCGTCCTGCATGGCCTGGTAGGCGCGCATCAACAAGAGGTAGATCGAGAACCCGGGGAGCCCGATGGCGAAGAAGGCCAGGACGTCGGCCGTGACGTCGGCCGAGTCACGGGTCAGGGCCCCGTGCTCGAGCACCACGGCGACGATGGGACGGGCCAGGCACAGGTAGCCCACGGCGGCGGGGACGATGACGGCGGCGATGGTGCGAAGCCCCAGGCTCAGCCGGCGGCGGTAGC
>JALZJC010000053.1 GCA_030859945.1 Actinomycetota bacterium
ACGTGGCCAAGGAGATGCACGTCGGGCACCTGCGCAGCACCATCATCGGCGACGCCCTCGTCCGGGTGCTCGAGCTGCTGGGCCACGAGGTCGTCCGCCAGAACCACCTGGGCGACTGGGGCACGCCCTTCGGCATGCTCATAGAGCACCTGGTGGACCTCGGCGAGGAGGAAGGCGCGCATTACCTGTCGGTAGGAGACCTCGACGGCTTCTACCGCCAGGCCCAGGCCAAGTTCAACGCCGACCCGGCCTTCGCCGAGCGAGCCCGGCGCCGGGTGGTGGCCCTGCAGGGTGGAGACCAGAGGACGCTCGACCTCTGGCGCCTCCTCGTCCGCGAGTCCACTCGTTACTTCGCGGCGGTCTACGAACGCCTCGGCGTCACGCTCACGGACCGTGACCTGTGCCCGGAGAGCTTCTACAACCCGCTGCTGGACGGCGTGGCCCTCGAGCTGGAGACCAAGGGTCTGGCCTGGATGGACGGCGGAGCGCTGTGCGCCTTTCCGCCGGGGTTCTCGGGACGCGACGGAGAGCCGCTGCCGCTGATCGTGCGAAAGCGGGACGGCGGCTACGGCTACGCCGCCACCGACCTGGCTGCGGTGCGGTACCGCAGCGGACGGCTCAGGGCCACCCGGCTGGTCTACGTAGTGGGGTCACCGCAGAGCCAGCACCTGGCCATGGTGTTCGCCACCGCCCGCCAGGCCGGTTGGCTGGAGCCGACCGCCCGGGCCGAGCACGTGGCCTTCGGGTCCGTCCTCGGGCCTGACGGGAAGATGTTCAAGACGCGCCGCGGCGAGACGGTGAAGCTGGGTGCGTTGCTCGACGAAGCGGTGGAGCGGGCCGCTTCGGTGGTCCTGGAGAAGAGCCCCGACCTGGACCACCGCCACCGGGCCGAGGTGGCCAGGGCGGTGGGCATCGGTGCCGTGAAGTACGCCGACCTGGCCAACGACCGGGTGAAGGACTACGTGTTCGACTGGGACCGGATGCTGGCCATGGACGGCAACACCGCCCCCTATCTGCAATACGCCCACGCCCGCGTCCGGTCCATCTTCCGCCGCTCCGGCGAGGAGGTGCCCGAACCCGACGGGACCGCCATCGCCGTTGCCGAACCCGCCGAGCGGGCCCTGGCCCTCGACCTGCTCTCGCTGGGCGACGTGGTGCAGACCACTGCCCACTCCCTGCAGCCCCACCGCCTCTGCACCTACCTCTTCGGGCTGGCCACCACCTTCACCACCTTCTACGAGCACTGCCCCGTGCTCCGGGCCGACACCACCGAGCAGCGTCGCTCCCGGCTGGCGCTGTGTGATCTCACCGCCAGGGTGCTGGCGTCGGGTCTCGCCCTCCTCGGCATCGACGCACCCGAACGCATGTAGCCCGCGGGGTGCTTCGAGCGCGGTCCTAAGATGAGCAAGGAAGCCCTCGTAGCTCAGCGGATAGAGCATCGGCCTCCGGAGCCGGGTGCGCAGGTTCGAGTCCTGCCGAGGGCGCTGACCGCGCCAGGGCGCGAACATCCCCCCGAGCAGCGTGGGAAAGACGACTCTCCCGCCGCCAGCGCACCAGCGAACGCCAGAGTCGAGAGGTTCCCGGCCTCGCCGCACGCACAGCCACAACGGCACATCAAGGACGACGACCCTGTCAGCGCGGCGAAGTCGGGGTTCGGCGTCATCGCAAGGACCCTTCCTCTCGGCTGCTACCCGCGCCGAAGGAGAGGTCAGGAGCGCCCCCCACCGCTCGGGAAGCGGTAGCCGGGCGGTTTCCGGCGCTGCGCGTGAAGCCGACGGTAGGTTCAACCTGGTGCCGTCTCGAATGGCCGGCAGCTGGCGGATCGTGGAGATCGAACTTTGGGATCGCGACGCCATTGACCTCGTGGGGCCCGCCTTCATCGAGCTCAATGCTGACGGTACCGGCCGCTTCCGCTTCGTCGCCGTCGAGGGCTTCCTCGACTGCCGGTACGGGCTTTCGGGCAGTCACGCGCGAGAAGGCCTCGGGGACCTCCTGAGCTGACGGAGCGCACCATCAAGACCCAAGTTCCCCAACGCGGCTGATCGGCGGCTGCCGAATCGAGGCTAGCCAGGAAGGCCGAGGAGGACGGCGATCGTCTCCCGGATCTGCGCCAGGACGGTTGGGCCGACGTTGCCCCGTGTGGTGGAGATCCGGCGGGGGGACACGGCTCTGAGATGCTGGCATTGGGCCGCCGAGATGCCACTGAGGCTGTTGGCGACATCGGGCTGGATGAGGACCTCCGAGTGAAACCGCCGCACGGTCGAGGTGAGCGGCACGACGTGAACGACGGTGGGGTTGGCGTCGAGGATGCGCTGCGCTGTCACCAGCACGGCCGGATGGAGGAACCCGGCCTCTCGGCCTTCGGGCACACCGAGGTCGAGGTCGACCACATCACCCGAGGTCGGCATCGAGCCAGGTGATCTCCTCCTCGCGCAACGGCGTGGCGAGGTCGGAGCCGATGCGATCCTGCCGGAGGGCTCGAACCGCCAAGGCAACGGTGTTGCCAACGGTGGTGTTCAGCTCAAGGGCGAGCCGCTTGAGTTCTTCGTGGGTCGAAGTGTCGATCCTGACGCTCGTACTTTGCATGCATATCAGCATACAAGCTGCGGCGGCTGTCCGGGAGTGTGCCCGCAACGCCGGCTCGGGTGGCGACGCGGGAGCGGGAGATGTCCGGCAATCGCGGCGCTCGTCGGCTTCT
>JALZJC010000091.1 GCA_030859945.1 Actinomycetota bacterium
GTGGCCTGGCCGTGGGCCATGATCTGGAGCGTCTCGAGGTACTTGACGGCCAGCAGGTCGTTGCTGGGCCCACCCTCGTGGATGGCCTGGTAGACGCTGCGGATGGCAGCCGCCTCTCCCTGGGCCACCGTGTCCTGCCGGAAGCGTTCGGCGTCGGCGACCGCCTTGGTGGCCTCGGCGTCGCCTTGGGCCTTCAGGACGGCGGAGGTCTTCTGGCCCTCGGCCTTGAGCACGGCCGCCTGCTTCTCTCCCTCGGCCTGGGTGACAGCGGCCTCTCTGGCGCCCGCGGCCTCGGTCACCACGGCTCGCCGGGTGCGCTCGGCCCTCATCTGGTGATGCATGGACTCCACCACGTCGGGCGGTGGGTCGATGCGCTGGATCTCCACCCGGACGACCCGGGTGCCCCACTTGTCGGTGGCGTCGTCGAGGATCTCCCGCAGGCGGGCGTTGATGATCTCGCTGGAGGTGAGGGCCTCGTCCAGCTGCATGTCGCCGATGACGTTGCGGAGGTTCGTCTGAGCCAGCTTGGTGACGGCGATCTGGAAGTTGGTGACGTTGTAGATCAGCCGCTGGGGATCGGTGGCCTCGTAGTAGATGACGGCGTCGACCCGCACGACCACGTTGTCGGAGGTGATGACCTCCTGGGGGGGCACGTCGAGCACGACCTCGCGCATGTCGACCCGGACCATGCGGTCGACCACCGGCACGATGATGCGCAGGCCCGGCTCCTCCGTGGCGTGGTAGCGGCCCAACCGCTCCACCAGGCCTCGCTGGTAGGGGCGGATGATCTTCACCGAGGCGGCCACGAAGACGAACAGGAGCAGGGCCATGGCCGCGAGGACCACGACCAACGTCATCCCTGGGCTCCCTTCTCGGACCCGGCCTGCGGGGGCTCGGCCCCGGGCTCGTGGGTCTCGATCGGACCGTCGTCCAGAGGCAGGACGACGAGCCGGGTCCCGTGCACCCGGCTGATGAGCACGGTGGTTCCTTGACGGATGGGGACCCCGTTCATGCCGCTCTCGGCGCGCCACTGCTCTCGTTCGAGGCGGATGAGCCCCGTGCCACCCACCTCGCCCGGGATGTCGGAGAGGACCACCCCCTGGCGACCCACCCAGCGGTTGGCGCCCACACCCGAGTGGCCCGAGCTCCGCTCCAGGCGCCTACCGATCGGCCACAGGACGGCGAAGGCGGAGCCGGAGACACCAATGAACGCCATCCATTCCCAACCGGTGCCCACTCCCAGGAAGGCGAGGAGGGAGGCCACGAAGGCGCCGGCGGCGAAGGGCAGGAAGAAGAAGGCGGCGGGGGTGACCAGCTCGCCCAGGGCGAAGGCGACCGCGGCCACCAGCCAGACCCATCGCCACGTCTCCGGCGAGCTCCAATCCAGCACCGGTTCCGACGCTACTACCCGCATATGGCCCGTCTGACCAGCGATGTGGACTGCTCTCGGCATTACCATCGCGCCGGTGTCCACCCTCGCCGACCTCGAGCGGGAGGCCAGCACGTGCACTCGGTGCCCGCTGTGGGCCGGGCGCACCAACGTAGTGTTCGGAGTGGGCGACTCGAGCGCCGATCTCATGTTGGTGGGAGAGGGGCCCGGGCGGGACGAGGACCTCAAGGGGGAGCCCTTCGTGGGCCGCTCCGGTCAGCTGCTTGACCGGGTGCTCCAGGAGGAGCTCGGGATCGGCCGTGACTGCGTGTACATCGCCAACACCGTGAAGTGCCGGCCTCCCGGCAACCGGGACCCGCACCCCGTCGAGGTGGCCACCTGCCGTCCCTATCTCGAGCGCCAGATCGAGCTCGTCGACCCCAGTGTGATCGTCACCCTGGGCAACTTCGCCACTCGCCTGTTGCTGGGCTCGAGCCGGGGCATCAAGCAGCTACGGGGCCGCGCCTACCCGTATGGGAAGGCGCGGGTGATCCCCACCTTCCACCCCTCGTTCGTCCTGCGCGGCGGTGGTGTGGGCGAAGCCATGGCCGGTCTGCGAGCGGACCTGGTCCGAGCCAAGAAGCACCTTGGAGGTGCCGGTGCGTGACCCCCTGATCACCGCCGTCACCAAGTCGGCGGACGACACCCGCCAGCTGGGCGCCCTCCTGGCCTCGTTGGCCCTCCCCGGCGACGTCATCCTCCTGTCCGGTGACCTGGGCGCCGGCAAGACCACCTTCGCCCAGGGGTTCGCACGCGGACTGGGTGTCGAGGACGCCGTCGTCAGCCCCACCTTCACGTTGGTGCGTGACTATCAGGGGCGACTACCTCTCGTTCATTGCGACGTGTACCGCCTCGACCATCTCCAGGAGGTGCTCGACCTGGGCCTGGGGGAGATGCTGGACGACGGCGCCGTGGCCCTCGTGGAATGGGGCGACGTGGCCGCTCCGGCTCTGCCTCCCGACTACCTGGAGATGCGGATCCAGCTCAGCGACACCGACGCCGAGCGGTGGTTGGCGGGTCGGGCCGTGGGCTCCTCCTGGGTCCGGCGTATGGACGAGTTGCGCGCCGCGATGGGGAGGTGGCAGCCGTGAGGCCCGCGCCGCGGCCATGATCGTGTCCCGATGATCGTCCTGGGCATCGAGACGGCGACCGAGCAGTCGGGGTGTGCCCTGGGTGGGATGAAGGGCATCCTCGCCGCGTTCCAGGTTGCCAACGGCCGCCGGCATGCGGAAACGCTCGCTCCCGCCATCGAGTTCACGTGCCGCCAGGCCGGCGTGGCGCTCCGCGAGGTCTCCGTCATCGCCGTCGACGTTGGCCCTGGGCTCTACACTGGCCTTCGGGTCGGCGTGGCCACCGCCAAGGCCATGGCCCAGGGGCTTCGGGTCCCCATGATCGGGCTGTCGAGCCTGGACCTGCTGGCCTTCGCCGTCCATCGCACCAGCCGCCTGATCGTGGCCGTGATCGACGCCCGGCGCGGTGAGGTGTTCTCCGCCCTCTACCGCTCGGTGCCCGGCGGCGTCCAGCGACTGGAGCCGCCCCGGGTCAGCTCGCCCGAGGACGTGGCCTCCGAGCTCATGGCCAGGAACGAGGAGACGTTGCTGGTGGGCGACGGGGCCATCCGCTATGCCAATGCCTTCGCCGACGTGGGGGCCGTCGAGATCGGCGAGACCAGCCTGGCCCACCCCTCGGCGTCCGCTCTGGTGGAGTTGGCCCATCCGCAGGCCCTCCGCGAGGAGTTCGTACCGCACTGGGAGCTGCGGCCCACGTACCTGCGCAAGTCCGATGCCGAGCTCAACTGGGAGCGCAGGGCCAGCGCCTAGCCCCATGGCTGCTCGAGTCCCCCGCCCCGCCCCCGCCGCGCCCGCGGTGTCCCTCGTGCCCATGCGTCGCCGCCACCTGCGGGCCGTGATGCGCATCGAGTCCCAGGTCTACCCCCGGCCGTGGTCGTTGGCGCTGTTCATGAGCGAGCTGGCGCTGCGCTCGACGCGGGTGTACACCGTGGCCCGGGTGGAGGGAGTGGTGGTCGGCTACTCGGGGCTCATGCTGGCCGGTGACGACGCCCATATCACCACCATCGCCGTCGACCCGGCATGGCATCGCCGGGGGATCGGGAGTCGCCTCCTCCTGCACATGGCGCGCACGGCGGCGGGTCATGGTGCCGGTCATCTCACGCTGGAGGTGCGGGTCGGCAACGACGCGGCCCAGGTGCTGTACCGAAGGTTCGGCTTCTACCCGGCCGGAGTGCGGAGGAACTATTACGCCGAGACCAATGAGGACGCCCTGGTGATGTGGGTGGACGAAATCGGCGCGCCGGGCTACCGCGAGCGCCTGGCACGGCTCGAAGCCGGTATCCCGGGTACCACCGTCGTGGAGGGTGACGGCGAGCTCGGTGGGGCCGAGAGGTCATAGGGCATGAGCGAGCCCCTGAAGCCCATCCTCGGCATCGAGACCTCCTGCGACGAGACGGCCGCGGCCGTGGTGGCCGAGGGCCACCGGGTCCTGTCGTCGGTGGTGAGCAGCCAGGTGGACCTTCACGCCGTCTTCGGCGGGGTCGTGCCCGAGATCGCCAGCCGGGCCCACGTCGACCTGCTCAACCCCGTGATCGGCGAGGCCCTCCTGGAGGCCGGGGTGGAGGGGCCGGATCTGGAAGCGGTGGCAGCCACGGTGGGACCCGGACTCATCGGGTCGCTGCTGGTGGGGATGAGCGCGGCCAAGGCACTGTCCATGGCATGGAACGTCCCCTTCGTGGGCGTCAACCACCTCGAGGCTCATCTCTACGCCGCCTTCCTCGAGGAGCCCGACCTGGAGATGCCACTGCTGGTCCTCCTCGTCTCGGGGGCCCACACCATGTTGGTCTCCATGGAGGACCGCGGCCGCTACCGCATCCTCGGCTCCACCATCGACGATGCCGCCGGCGAGGCCTTCGACAAGGTGGCCCGCTTTCTCGGCCTCGGCTACCCCGGTGGCCCGGCCATCGACAAGGTGTCGAAGGAGGGAGATCGGTCGGCCCTCCGGTTTCCCCGAGCGCTACCGGAGCGTCCGTACGACTTCTCCTTCAGTGGGCTCAAGACCTCGGTGGTCACTCATGTCCGGAAGCACCCGGGAGCCACCGTGCCCGACGTGGCTGCCTCCTTCCAGGAGGCAGTGGTCGACGTGCTCGTCACCAAGGCGCTCCGGGCGGCTGCCGAGACTGGAGCCAAGGGCATGGTGCTGGGCGGGGGCGTGGCCGCCAACTCGAGGCTGCGCGAGCGGGTGATCGAGGCGTGCGAGGAGGAGGGTCTGAGGCCCTTCCTGCCCAGCCGGTCCATGTGCACTGACAACGCGGCCATGGTGGCGGCGACCGGGTGGTGGCGACTCCGGTCCGACGGGCCCACCGAGCTGGACGTGGGGGCGGACCCCGGCCTGTCCCTGCCCTCGGTCCCGGCCTAGGCCCTGGGGGCGCCACCGGTTGCCATCTACCCCGTCGGGTGACTATCGTTAGCACTCGCAAGGTGCGAGTGCTAACAAGCCCGCCAGCAGCATTGGCGGGCCGTCACTAACGCCACAGAGACCCGAGAAGACACCCACCGGAGGACAGCCATGAACCTGCAGCCGCTCGACGACCGCCTCGTTGTACGCCCAAGCGAGTCCGAGGAGACCACCGCTTCAGGCCTGGTGATCCCCGACACCGCCAAGGAGAAGCCTCAGGAGGGAGAGGTGCTGGCCGTGGGCCCGGGCCGCCGGGCGGAGAGCACCGGGGAGATCATCCCCCTCGATGTCAAGGTCGGGGACAAGGTCGTCTACTCCAAGTACGGGGGAACGGAGTTCACCAGCGACGGTGAGGACCTGCTCATCCTGACCAGCCGCGACGTGCTGGCCAAGGTGGTGGGGTAATGACCAAGGAGCTTCGTTTCCGGGAGGAGGCCCGGCGGGGGCTCGAGGCCGGGGTCAACAAGCTGGCCGACTCCGTCAAGGTCACCCTGGGCCCCAAGGGGCGCAACGTGGTCGTCGCCAAGAGCTTCGGCGCCCCCACCATCACCAACGACGGCGTCACCATCGCCCGTGAGGTCGAGCTCGAGGACCACTTCGAGAACATGGGGGCCCAGCTGGTGAAGGAGGTCGCCACCAAGACCAACGACATCGCTGGCGACGGCACCACCACGGCAACGGTGCTGGCCCAGGCTCTGGTGCACGAAGGCCTGCGCAACGTGGCCGCCGGGGCCAACCCCACGGCCCTCAAGCGGGGCATCGACAAGGCCGTCGAGGTCGTGGTGGCCTCGATCCACGATCAGGCCAAGGACGTCGAGGACAAGAGTGAGATCGCCCAGGTGGCGTCCATCTCGGCCGCCGACCCGGGCATCGGCTCGGTCCTCGCCGACGCCATCGATCGCGTGGGCAAGGACGGGACGGTGACGGTGGAGGAGTCGAACACCTTCGGGCTCGAGCTCGAGTTCACCGAGGGCATGCAGTTCGACAAGGGCTACCTCTCTCCCTACCTCGTCACCGATCCCGAACGACAGGAGGCGGTGCTCGAGGACCCCTACATCCTCATCACCAACTCCAAGATCTCGTCTGCGCACGACCTGATCGCCGTTCTCGAGAAGGTCATGCAGTCCGGCCAACCGCTGCTCATCATCGCCGAGGACGTGGAGGGCGAGGCCCTGGCCACCCTCGTGGTCAACAAGATCCGGGGGACGTTCAACTCGGTAGCGGTGAAGGCGCCCGGGTTCGGCGAACGCCGCAAGTCCATGCTCCAGGACCTGGCCATCCTCACCGGCGGTCAGATGGTCTCGGAGGAGATCGGCCTCAAGCTGGAGACGGTCACTCTCGATCTTCTCGGCCGGGCCCGCAAGGTCATCGTCACCAAGGATGCGACCACCCTGATAGAGGGTGGTGGCTCCGAGGACGACGTCAAGGGGCGGGTCGTCCAGATACGCCGGGAGATCGAGGACTGCGACTCGGACTGGGAGCGCGAGAAGCTCCAGGAGCGCCTGGCCAAGTTGGCCGGCGGCGTGGCCGTGGTCCGGGTGGGCGCCGCCACCGAGGTCGAGCTCAAGGAGAAGAAGCACCGCATCGAGGACGCGCTCTCGGCCACCCGAGCGGCCATAGAGGAGGGCGTGGTCGCCGGCGGCGGCGCAGCGTTGGTCCGGGCCCGGGGCGTGCTCGACGGCTTGCTGCCCACCCTCTCCGGCGACGAGGCGACCGGTGCCGCCATCGTGCGCAAGGCGCTGGAGGAACCCCTCAAGTGGATCGCCTACAACGCCGGCCTCGAAGGCGCTGTCATGGTCCAGCAGGTCGAGCGGGAGACTGGCACCGTCGGTCTCAATGCCGCCACCGGTCAGTTCGAGGACCTCATGAAGGCGGGGATCATCGATCCGGCCAAGGTGACCCGTTCCGCTCTCCAGAATGCCGCTTCCATCGCCGGCCTCATGCTCACCACCGAGGCTCTGGTGGCGGACAAGCCGGAGAAGGACCAGCCGGCTCCGGCCGCGGCCCCCGGCGGTGGCATGGGCGGCATGGGCGGCGGCATGGGCGGTATGGGCGGTATGGGCGGCATGGGGATGATGTAGCCAGGCATGGCGACGGAGAACCGTCCGGCCCCCGACCCGGAGAAGCTGCTGGCGTTCTGGCTCGAGTGGGAACGCGGTCAGACGCCGCCCGGCCGGGTGCTTGCCAACCTGAAGACCGGGGGACTGCGCGAGCTGCTCGAGTCAACCGTCGCCGCCCATCAGGAGATCGGCCTGGGCTGATTGCCGAGCTACCTCACGTGGGTCAGCCGGAGAGACCTCCCGATCCGGTTATCCTGGCTCCTTCACCCGGGGTCCAGGAGGTAGACAGTGGCTGAGGTCGAGATCGGCATCGGCAAGTCCGGGCGCCGGGCCTACGGGTTCGACGACATCGCCATCGTCCCCAGCCGGCGCACCCGTGATCCGGAGGACGTCGACATCTCCTGGGAGATCGACGCCTTCAACTTCGATCTTCCCCTCATGGCTTCGGCCATGGACGGGGTGGTGAGCCCCGCCACCGCCATCGAGATCGGCCGCCTGGGCGGCGCCGCGGTGCTCAACCTCGAAGGCCTGTGGACCCGCTACGAGGATCCGGAGCCGCTGTTCGAGGAGATCGCCGAGCTCGAAGACGACAAGGCCACGGCTCGGATGCAGCAGATGTACGCCGAGCCCATCAAGCTGGAGCTCGTCACCCGGCGCATCCGGGAGATCAAGGACGGCGGCGCCATCTCCTGCGCCTCGCTCACGCCGCAGCGTGTGGAACGCTTCACCGACGCCATCCTCCAGGCCGAGCTCGACCTCCTGGTGATCCAGGGAACGGTGGTCTCCGCCGAGCACGTGTCCCGGTCCACCGAACCACTCAACCTGAAGAGGTTCATCAGAGAGCTGGACATCCCGGTCATCGTGGGCGGGTGTGCCTCCTATCAGGCGGCCCTGCACCTCATGCGCACCGGCGCAGTCGGGGTCCTGATCGGCGTGGGACCGGGCAACGCCTGCACCACGCGTGGCGTGCTCGGCTTGGGCGTGCCTCAGGCCACGGCCATCGCCGACGCCGCCGGCGCCCGCATGCGCCACCTCGACGAGACGGGCGTGTACGTCCAGGTCATAGCGGACGGGGGCATGAGCCGTGGTGGCGACATCGCCAAGGCCATCGCCTGCGGTGCCGACGCGGTGATGATCGGCTCCCCGCTCACCTCGGCCCATGAAGCGCCTGGCCGGGGCCACCACTGGGGCATGG
>JALZJC010000134.1 GCA_030859945.1 Actinomycetota bacterium
CCCCCCCCGCAGGTCCGCGCCGTGCCTCGACTGCACGGCCTCGATGCAGCGCCGGCGGACCTCGGCCACCTCCGGATCGGTGAGGGTCCGATCCACGGCCTGGAGGCGTAGCCGGTAGGCCAGGCTGCGCCGGCGGTCTCCGAGGCGGGGGTCCCTGAACACGTCGAACAGGCGCAGGTCGAAGAGCAGGTCCCCGGCCGCCTCCCGCAGGCTGGCCTCCACCGCGGCGGCCGGGACCGGCTCCTCCACCACGAAGGCCAGGTCGATGTCGCTGGAAGGGTGCTTGCTCACCGGCCCGGCCTGCCGGTAGAGGCGCTGCCTGGGCAGCAGGAGCTCGAGGTCCACCTCGATCCACCCCACCCGGCCCACGATGTCCAGGGCGTCGAGCACGGACGGGTCGACTTCCCCGACGTGGCCCATGGTGTTCCCGCCGAGGGCGAGGCGGGCCGTACGAGTGGGATGCAAGCCGGGCGCGGTCGTGGCCTCCAGTCCCGCCCCTCCGATCCCCAATGCCGAGAGCACCACGTCGAGCACGTGCTTGGCGGACGGCGCGCCGCTTCCCGCTCCGCCGGGGGCGGCCAGGGCCACGCCCAGGTGTTCGCGCTCCTCGGGAAGGGGCGCCTTGCGGTCGGCAGCGGGAGCGAAGACATGTCCGATCTCGAACAGGGCCACGTCGGGGTTGCGGTGGGAGGAGTTGAAGGCGACGGCCTTCAGCAACCCGGGAAGCAGCGACGTGCGCAACACCGACTCCTCACGAGCCAGCGGGTCGCTGGCCTCGATGGCGTCACCGGAGAGACCGGCCCGCTCGTGCTCACCAGGGCCGATCAGGGGCGGGGACACGGCCTCGCTCACACCCGCTCCGGCCAGCACCTCCCTCAGGCGCCGCCGGTGGTGCTGATAGGGCGTGAGCCCGCCCACGTGGGGGCTGGCGGGCACGGTGCGGCCGATACGGGAGTACCCGTGGTGACGAGCCACCTCCTCCACCAGGTCGATCTCGGCGGTGGCGTCGGGACGGAACGACGGGGCCGAGACCTGGTGCAGGCCCGAGGCCATCGCCTCGACCCCGAAGCCGATGGGCGTGAGGTAGGAGCGAACCTGCTCGTCGGTGAGGGAGGTGCCCAGCACGGCGTTGACCCGCGCCGTGCGCAGGCGGATCGGGGGGGACGGCGGGGGGCCGGACCGGCAGTCGAGCATGGACGCCGGGACCCGGCCCGAGCCGAGGAGGCCCAAGAAGTGGGACGCGGCCCGCTCGATGACCTCGGGGTCACAGCCGCGCTCGAAGCGGGCCGAGGCCTCGGTGCGCAGACCGAGGCGCTGCGAGGTGCGGGCGATGGCCATGGGCGTGAAGTAGGCGGCCTCGAGCAGGACCCTGGTGGTGCTCTCGGAGATCTCCGACGACACTCCACCCATGATCCCTCCTATGCCCACCGGCGCTCCGGTGGCGTCGCAGATCAGGCAGTCGTCGCCCTCCCCCACCTTCCGCTCCGCACCGTCCAGGGTGACGACGACCTCCCCGGGGCGGGCCCTGCGCACGAGCAGCCCGGCGCCCGGCAGGAGGTCGAGGTCGTAGGGGTGGGTGGGCTGTCCGAGCTCGAGCATGACGTAGTTCGAGGCGTCCACCACGTTGCTGATGGGTCTCATCCCGGCCAGGGTCAGGCGCCGGGCGACCACCGGCGCCGACGGCCCCACGACGACTCCGCTCACCACGCTGGCCGTGAAGCGGGGGCACAGCTCCGGGCACTCGACGGCGATGCTGGCCAGCTCAGTGGCGGGCTGACCCGCCTCCGCGACCGCATCGGGCCCAGGGTCGGGGATGGCGAAGGGCAACCCCTTCCGAGCCGCGGCGTCGCGGGCCACTCCGGCCACGGACATGGCGTCGGGTCGGTTGCCTTCGATGGCGAGGTCGTACACCACGTCGGCGGTGATGCCCATGGCGTCGCTGAAGGCCGTCCCCACGGTGAGAGCGTTGGACAGGACCATGATCCCGTCCCGGTCATTGCCCAGCCGCAGCTCGGCGGCAGAGCAGATCATGCCCTCGGACCACTGGCCACGGACCTTGCGCCGGCCGATCTCGAAGCCGCCGGGCAGCACCGCACCGACGGTGGCCAGCGGCACCAACTGGCCGGCGGCCACGTTGGCGGCGCCGCACACGACCTGGAGCGGCGGGCCGTCGCCGATGTCCACCTCGGTGAGGCGGACGCGGTCGGCCTTCGGGTGAGGACGCACGTCGAGCACCCGAGCCACCACCACGTCCGACAGGCCCTCCCCCACCCGCTCCATGCCCTCGACCACCATGCCCAGGTCGTCGAAGGTCTCCCCGAGCTCCAGGGGATCGCCCTCGAAGGGAGCGAAGTCCCGCAACCAGGAGAGAGGAACGCGCATCAGAACTGCGTTATGAAACGGATGTCGTTGTCGAGGAGGACGCGCATGTCGGAGATCCCGTGGCGCATCTGGGCGCAGCGGTCGATGCCGAAGCCGAAGGCGAAGCCCGACCACTCCTCGGCGTCCACGCCCGCGGCGTGGAAGACGTTGGGATGGACCATGCCGCAGCCGCCCAGCTCGATCCATCCCGTCCCGGAGCACGTGCGGCACCCCTGGCCCTCGCAGATCGTGCAGGTGATCTCGAACTCCGCCGACGGCTCCGTGAAGGGGAAGTACGCCGGCCGCAGCCGGGAGTGGATGGCGGGCCCGAAGTAGGCGCCGGTGAACACCTCGATGGTGCCGGCCAGGTCGCCGAAGGTGATGCCACGGTCGACCACCAGCCCCTCGATCTGGTTGAAGCTGGGCGTGTGGCGGGCGTCGGGCG
>JALZJC010000135.1 GCA_030859945.1 Actinomycetota bacterium
GGGGGGGGGTGGGGGGGGGGCCGCCGGCGCCGGGGCCCGAGAGGGACAGCACCTCGTCCGAGACGCCGGGCTCCTCGGCCTCGCTCGCCACCCTCGCCTCGTGGGCGGCCGAGGTGATGCCGGTGTAGGAGGTCCGCCGCCAGCGGGGGTCGAGGGTGCGGTCGAACCGGCCGGCGGAGAGCTCGACTGCCTCCGGCTCCTCCGGGACCCACACGGCGCCGTCGCCACCGTCGACCCGCTCGACGCTGACGCAGCCCGGCGCCCGCTCCGCCAGCTCGGTGAAGCGCTCGAACGCCTCGTGGTCGGCGGGCACGGTCGTGGCTGCCGGCTTCACGTTGCCCTCGCCGTCCCCTAAGAACAAGAGACGGCACAGCGGCGAGTGGCGACTGTCCGACGTGGGGGCCCACCACACCACGCATTGGTGCCTGGCCCTGGTGAGGGCCACGTACATCAGGCGCAGGTCCTCGCCCCGCAACTCGACCTGGTGGTGATGCACGGACGAGTGCCAAGCCTCCTCGCCGCCGACGTCGATGGTGCGCCTACCGCCGGCAGCTGGATCGTGGAACACCCGCGGCCCGCGGTCGTCGATACGGCCGCGAGCCCATAGGTAGGGGCAGTAGACGATCGGGAACTCGAGGCCCTTGCTCCGGTAGATGGTGAGCACCTGCACCGCCTCGGCGTCCGATTCGAGCCGGCGGCTGCGGTCCTCGGCGTCTGCCTCGTCGTCCGCCTCGAGGATGCGCTCCCGCAACCAGCCGGTGAGGGCGGTGACTCCCAGCTGCTCGGCGGTGGCCACGGCGTGGAGGAGCTGACCGACGTGGCGGAGGTCGGTGAGCTGGCGCTCGCCGTCGGCTCGGCTCAGGACCCGGCGGGCCAGCTTCTCGTGCAAGCTGATGGTCTCGACCAGGGCGGCCACCCCGCGCCGGCGCAGCACCGTCGCCCACCGGTGGAGCCGTGCGTGGAGGCCCTCGAGGGCGCCGTCGTCCACCGTGGCCACCCGGTCCGCCGTCCAGCCGAGGAACGGCGTGAGGGCCGCCGTCCTGGCTGCCGTGGCCGAGGACGGCCGCTCCAGGGCCTCGAGGAGGCGGAGCCAGTCCCCGGCCGCGGTGGTGGCGAAGACGCTGCCCGCCCCGTTGATCACCGCCGGCACGCCGACGTCGTCGAGGGCGTGGCGCACAGCGATGGCGTCGAGGTTGCGGTGCACCAGCACGGCGATGTGCCCTGGCCGCACATCGACGGTGGGGGAGCCGCCCTCCTGGCCCGGCGGTGGTGGGACCTGTGCACCCGAGGACAGCAGGCGCACCACGTCCGATGCCAGATCATGCGCCACGCAGCTCCTGGCCGCATCGACGTAGGCGTATCCCTGGGAGGTGAGCTTCATCAGACCGTCGCCGCGGTGCAGCATGCGCACCCGCAGCGGCGCCTCGATCGGCGCACCGCTCATCCGCCGATGCAGGTTCGCTGCGGCGGCGGCGACACCGCGGTACACGATCCGATCGTGGCCGAGCTTGGCGCCGTCGAAGAGCGCGTCGTAGGCGTCGAGAAGTCCCCGGTCGCTGCGCCAGTTCACCTGCAGAGTGGACCGCGACCCCGCGACCTCGGCGGCTTGGAGGTAGGCGTACACGTCGGCGCCGCGGAAGGCGTAGATCGCCTGCTTGGGGTCGCCGATGAGGACGAGCGTGGCACCGGAGCCGGCTTCGGCGGCTTCGGCGAAGGCCCGGCGCAGGATCTCCCACTGGATTGGATCGGTGTCCTGGAACTCGTCGACCAGCGCCACCTGGTAGCGATCCCTGAGGCGCCGGCAGGCGGCCTCTCCCCGCTCGGGATCGGCGAGCATCTCGCGGAGCCGCGTGAGGAGGTCGTCGAAGGTGAGGATGCCGGCCAGCCGGCGCCGGCGATCCACTTCCTGGCGGACCCGATGACCGAGGCGGCAGCGGAGATCGGCCTGGCTGTCGTGCTCGGCTCCGGCCGGCTGAAGGTCGGCGTCGGGGTTCGACACCGCCAACCTGGCGATGGTAATGGCGTCGCCCAGGGTGAGCGCTGGTCGGCCGTCGGCGCCGTGGAACTTGCGGACGTAGAGGTCGGCCACCACCTCGTCTACGAGTGCCCGCCCGTCTTCCACGAAGGTGGCGTCGCGGTCCAAGTCGCCGGCGGTGCCGAGCCCGTTCAGCACGTGCTGGCAGAAGCCGTGGGTGGTGGCGATGGTGGCGGCGTCGAAGTCGGAGAGGGCGGCGGTGAGGCGGTCCCGACGGCGGGTGACCTCGGCCCTGCTCCCCTCGGCGAGGAGCCCGAGGACCTCGTCGCCGTCGCCCAGCTCGACGCCGGCCAGGGCCCGGGTGAGGCCGTGCTCGGCCGAGACCATCCGCTCCCGGACCCGGTCCCGCAGCTCGCTGGTGGCCATGCGGGTGAAGGTGACCAGCAGCAGGTTTTCGAGGGGCAGACCGTCGGCCACGTAGCGGGTGGCGAGGGCGGCGATGGTGAAGGTCTTGCCCGTTCCGGCGCTGGCCTCCAGCACGGCCACACCCGTCGGCAGCGGGCCGAGAACGTCGAAGGGCGCCATGGCCTGAGCAGTCATCGGTCGGCCTGAGCAGTCACTGGTCCACCACCGTCTCGGCGGCGAGCAGGCCGTCCCACAGCCGGCGGGCGTAGCGACCGAAGCGGGACGACTCGCCCGGTTCCCAGCCGTCGCCTTCCTCCCCCTCGCACGGGGCGCCGGCCAGCAGATCGTCGAAGGAGCGGACGCCGCCCAGGAGGAGTTCGTGCTCCGGCTCCTGGTCCTCGCCGTCGTAGTTGAAACCGGACTGCCATGCCTTGCGGGCGGCCCTCTCGGCATCCTTGCTCTTGGCCACGGCGAGGGCGTAGGCCGCCGACGTCCTGCAGTAGACGGGCAACGGCTCGCTGAGACCGCGGTCGTACAGGGCGACGAGGTCGTGCAGGTGCCGGCGGGCCGTGGCCGAGTCGACTGCGGACGGAGCCAGCCGGGCCAGGGTCACTTCACAGCTCTTGCTGGCGTCGGAGCGGCG
Source organism: Actinomycetota bacterium (assembly GCA_030859945.1). GTDB lineage: Bacteria > Actinomycetota > Acidimicrobiia > Acidimicrobiales > YB1-3. The sequence continues at coordinate 3,024 of JALZJC010000135.1, forward strand.
CCGGCCAATGGTCACGACCTCGGGACCGACCTCGGGATGAGCGGCGCCGAGGGCGAGGAACCTGACCCAGGCGGACAGGCGGTGCTTGGGCCCGACCCTGCTGTAGGTGACCGTCCGGGAGACGCGGCCCACGACCCCGGGGACCGTACCCACCAGCGTGCGGCCGTCGTGGAGGCGGACCCTCACCTCCACCGCGTCGGGCTCGCCGGCGGGCGTCACGGCCGCCGTCGCGGCGACGAGACACTCGACGCGGGCCCGGATCTTCTCCAGCACCGCTCCCGCCATGGCCCCGGGGGGAAGGAGGCCGCGGGCCCGTTCGGCGGCGATGCACGCCTCCATCTCGGCGCCGGCCAGGCGGGCCTCGAGGATCCCGTTGCCCACGCTCCACTCGGCCAGCCCGTCGAGCTCTATCGGGAGGGCGTCGGCCACGTCCTCGGACCGGTCGCCGACGAAGATGCCGAGGCGTTGACGGAGGAAGGCCTTGACCGGGTGCTGGACGAAGCGGAGGAGCTGGTCGAGCTCCACCACCTCGGACGCCTCCGGCGGAAGGGCGGAGGCCAGGAACGGCGTGTGCTCGGCTCGCTCGCCGGAGAGGGCCCGGGCGCCCTCCAGCGTGACGGCGTCGAAGCTCCACGGCCGGGCGGGCACGAGCCTGCCGGGGATGAAGTTGCGCTCGTCGAAGGGCTGCAGCGGGTGGTGCACCACGATGCGTTCTCGCGCCCGAGCGGCGGAGCCCTCGACCCGCGCCGTCCGGTCCACGACGTCGAGCAGCTCTCCCACCGGCACCGCCGGCGGCCGCTCGGCGTTGGTGCGCTCGTCACGGCCGGCGTAGGTGATGACGAGGCGCTCGGTGGCGGCGAGGACGGCGTCGAGCAACAGCTGGCGGTCCTCGCTGCGGCCGTCCCGGTCGCCGACGTGAGGGTGGGCCAGCACCAGGTCGTCGCCGTCGCCTTCGGCCTTGCGGGGGAACGCCTCGTCGTCGAGGCCCAGCAGGCACACGACCCGGTGGGGCACCGACCGCATCGGCACCAGCGTGCAGATGGTGAGGTGGCCGGTGCGGAAGTTCGCCGTCGTGGGCCTCCCCCGCAGCCGGTCGGCGAGCAGGGACCGGACCTCGGACAGCTGCAGCTCGGCGGCGCTGGGGGCGCCCTCGGAGCTGGCCTCGGCCACCACGTCGTCGAGGAGGTGCTGCAGCTGGGTTCGCTGCCAGGCGTCGCCCTCCTCGGTGGCGGTGAGGGAATCGGCGCCGGCGGCGATGGCCTCGGCCCACCCCGTGACGGCCATGGGCCCGGACAGCGACCGCAGCGCCGCTCGGAGCCGGTCCACCACCTCGGCGAAGCGTCCCGCCAGCTCGATGGCGCCGCTGTCGACGTCATCGAGGGGGAGCACGCCACCGACCAGCCGCTGACCCTCCTCGGCCATGGTCACGCCGAGGAGCACCCGGTCGAGGCCCGCTCGCCAGGTGTTCTCCTCCACGCCCTCGAGCTTGAACGGGGCCCGGTGCGGGCCGTCGAGCCCCCAGCGGATGCCCGTGGCCACCACCCACTCCTCGATGCGGGCCAGGTCGTCGTCGTCCAACCCGAAGCGGCGACGGACGGGGTCCCGGCCGGCGAAGTCGAGGACCTGCGAGGCTGTCACCCGTGCGTCGGCCAGGGCCAGGAGGTTCGACACCGCGCCGAGAACAGGGTTGGTCTGGCGCAGCGAGCGGTCCGCCAGCCGGACCCGGAGGTCGACGGGGCGAGCGGCGCCGGCCGGCAGCTCCTCGTCCTCGGCGTCGATGGCTTCGCCGGCGCCGAAGGTGGCGTGGATCAGCGGCGCGAAGGCCTCTATGTCGGGGCACATGACGATGACGTCGCGGGCCTCGAGGGACGGGTCCTCGACCAGCAGGTGGAGGATGGCGTCCCGCACCACCTCGACCTGACGGGCCCGGCCGTGGCAGGCGTGGACCTGGACGCTGCGGTCGGACGGGTCGAGAACCGCCCTTTGGTCGTCACGGCCCGGGAGCGGTTCACCGGGCGGTGCGGTGTCAGACCGGATGCCGTCCTGGATGCGGCCCAGGAGGGTGTCGGGCGCCCCGGCGGGAAGCGGTCTGTGCTCCTGGGTCGAGGTCTGGTCGCCTCCGGCCAGTACCAGCTGCATCTCGCGGGCATCCCGGCCCCAGGGGCCCAGGAGGGGGTTGCGGGGGAGGCCGGCGGTCGGGTCGTCGCCGCGGAGCACGAAGCCGGCGGTCCGGTCGACGTGCTCGGCAACCCGCCCCCAGAGCGCGGGGGAGGGATGGAGCAGGAACAGGTGCACATCCCGGTGGGCGGCCAGCGACCGGAGGACCTGGAGGTAGCTCGCCGGGAGGCGGGTGAGGCCGAACAGAGAGAGGCGCTGGGGTAGCGCTGCGAGAGAGGGGTCGTCACGCAGCCGGGCGCACGCCTCCTCGAGCCGCTCGGAGGGCCCGGGCGTGGCGATCCGCTCCCGCAGGCGGCGCCACAGCTCGGCCTGCCAGGCGGTGTCGCCGGCCAGGG
>JALZJC010000063.1 GCA_030859945.1 Actinomycetota bacterium
CCTTCAGCAGCCCGTCCGGCCGCAAGACCCGCCGCTTCGACGACGTCCTGAGCGAGATCGAGACCTTCTTCTCGGTGTGCCGGGCGGAGGGAGCATGGCCCGGCGGTGTCCACGTGGAGCTCACCGGCGACGACGTCACCGAGTGCCTGGGCGGGTCGGAGGAGATCCTCGAGGGTCAACTGGGCGTGCGCTACACCACCGCGTGCGACCCCCGGCTCAACGCCCGCCAGTCGCTGGACCTGGCTTTCCGGGTGGCGGAGCTGCTCCGAGCCTGACGCCTCGGGTCCGGAGTCGTTCCCGGTCGTCAGCCGGCGTGGGCGCGGGCCCGGGCCTGGACCACGAAACCGTCGAACAGCGCCTGCTGGCAAGGGTCGTCAGCGGCTGTCGTCTCCGGATGCCACTGGACGCCCAGGACCCAGGCCTCGTCGGTGTCGGCCTCGATCCCCTCCACCAGGCCGTCGCCGCTCCACGCCGTGGCCACCAGCCCCTCGCCCAGGCGGTCGATGCCTTGATGGTGGTGTGACGTGCAGAGGAGAGTCTCGCAGCCACAGGCGTCGGACAGGCGCGTTCTGGGCGCCACCTTCACGTCGTGGAACACCGACTCGCCGGTCACGGGATGGCCGTGGATGTGCATGCCGTCCATCTCGGGTAGGTGCTGGTGCAGCGTGCCGCCCGCGGCCACGTTGAGCACCTGAAGGCCCCTGCAGATGGCCATGGTGGGAAGCCTCATGCCCATGGCCGCCCGCACCAGCGCCAGCTCGGCCTCGTCGCGCTCGGTCTGGGTGCCGTAGACGTCGGGATGGGCCCCGGCGCCATAGCGAGCCGGTTCCAGGTCGCCTCCGCCGGCGAGCAGGAGCCCGGAGAACGGTGCCAGCGCCTCCTCCGGGGGGGCGGCACTGGTGGGCGGCAACAGCACGGAGCGAGCCCCCGCCCGGCGCAGGGCGGCCACATAGCGGTCGGGCAGGGCGTAGACACCGGCCGTCCACCCGAGGACCCGGCCCGAAGCCAGGTGGGGCGTGGGGATGACGACGAGCGGAGCCGGGGAAGCCACCGGCACAAGGTAGTGCCGGAGGGTCAAGATACGGTTGGGCCGTGGCCATCTCAGTTTGCGCCTACCGGCCCGGGCGCGACGCGGAGGAGGTCGCCGACCCCGACGACATCTCCGAGATCCGGGGGCGCGACGACCGCCTGATCTGGGTGGACCTGCTGGACCCCAGCGACGCCGACCTGGCACGCATCGCCGCCGAGTTCGAGCTGCACCACCTGGCCCTGGAGGATGCCAAGAAGCACGGGCAGAGGCCCAAGCTGGAGCGCTACCCCACGCACGCCTTCCTCGTGGCCTATTCCGGGGCGCCCACCGAGGTGGACGTGTTCATCGGGCGGGACTGGCTGGTGACGGTCCGGGACCGCGACGAGGCCGGCGAACCCTGGAGCCTCGACGGCGCCCGCGCCCGCTTCGAGCGCACGAGGCCGGAGAACGCCACCGTGGGCTTCCTTCTCTACGTCCTCCTCGACGAGTTGGTCGACGGCTACTTCGGCGTGGTCGAAGACGCCGAGGACCGCCTGGAGGTCCTGGAGGAGCGCCTCTTCGCCGAGAGCCACCCGGATGAGCGCACCATGCAGCGCGACCTGTTCGCGGCTCGTCGCGACCTCCTGGAGTTCCGCCGCCGCGTGGTCCCCCTGCGCGAGGTCGTGTCCGCGCTGCTGCACGGGGAGGTGTCGTGGCTGGACGACGCCACCCTCGTGCACCTTCAGGACGTTCACGACCACGTGCTGCGGGCCACGGAGCTCCTCGACGAGCAACGCGAGCTCCTGGGCAACGTGATGGAGGCCCAGCTGGCCCTGGCTTCCAACCACATGAACCGGGTCATGAAGACCATGACCAGCTGGGGCGCTCTCCTCCTCGGCGCCACTCTGGTAGCCGGCATCTACGGGATGAACTTCGAGCACATGCCCGAGCTGGACTGGAAGCTCGGCTATCCCTTCGCCCTCGGCGTCATGGCCGTCAGCACCATCCTCGGCTACCGCGCCTTCAAGCGGCGCGACTGGCTCTGACGGCCCTGGCTCTCGGGGCGGGCGCCGCCGGTCACGGGCGATGGCGCACGTCGAGCGCCTCGGTGACGTGCTCCAGGGCCCGGTCGAGGTCGGCGTTGGTGGCCACGTCGGCCAGGGCCAGGCGGATCGAGGCCAGCTCGCGGGCCAGGAACTCGGTGTCGGCCTGGGTGCGGGCCGCCTGGGCCCGGTCGCGCTCGGCCTGCTCCCGGTCCCGCGACTCCTGGCGGTTCTGGGCCAGGAGTATGAGCGGCGCGGCATAGGCGGCCTGGGTCGAGAAGGCCAGGTTCAACAGGATGAACGGGTAGGGGTCCCAGCGCAGGCTGGCGGCCGAGATGTTGACGATGATCCACAGCGCCACGAGCACCGTCTGGACCACCAGGAACCGGGCCGTGCCGAAGGTACGGGCAATGGACTCGGAGAAGCGGCCGAAGGCCTCGGGGTCGTAGTGGATGCCGACGCGGATGCCCCGCCGGGGCGTCGAGAGATCCTGGGGCCGCCTCATCTCTGGCGCCAATCCTCGGGTAGGACTCGATCCAACACGTCGTCCACGGTCACGGCGCCCACCAGGCGACCGGCGTCGTCGCACACGGGCAGGGCGATGGCGTCGTAGGCGGCCAGGCGCCGGGCCACCACCAGCTCGCTGAGGTCGGGCGCCACCACCACCGGGTCGCCCTCCACGCAGTCGCCCACGGAGCTTCCCGGAGGCTCGCGCAGCAGGCGCTGGAAGCTCACCCATCCGAGATAGCGGCCGGTTGGCGTCTGGGTGGGGGGCTCGACGACGAAGACCTGGGCGGCCAGGGCCATGGGCACCTCCGGCTGGCGGGTGCGGGCCAGCACCTCGGCCACCGTGGTGTCGGGCGTGACCACCATGGGCTCGGGCGTCATGAGGCCGCCGGCGGTGTCGCCCTCGTACCTCAGCAGCCGGCGCAGAGGATCGGCCTCCTCGGCCTCCATCTCCTCGAGCAGCTCGTTGCGCTCGGCGAGGGGCAGCTCGGCCAGGAGGTCGACGGCGTCGTCGGGGTCCATCTCTTCGAGCACGTCCGCGGCCCGCTCCACGTCGAGGCTCTCGATCAGACGCACCTGCTCGTCCTCGGGCAGCTCCTCGAGAAGATCGGCCAGACGCTCGTCCTCCATGGCCTCGGCCAGCACCCGGCGCCGCTCGAGCGGCAGGGCGATGATGGTCTTGGCCAGGTCGGCGGGGTGCAACTCGCGCAACGCCGCCACCTGGCGGCCGGTGGGCCCCGTGTCGAAGAGGGTGGCGACCTCGGTCCACGGCACGTCGCGGCTGGACCGTCGGCGACGGAGCAGGCCGGTGGGGCCCAGCGAGACCATGGCCACCTGCCAGCCGGCCGGCTCGGTGGTGGCCTCCAGGACGACGTCGTTCACCACCTGGCCGCCGACGTGGCGGTTGAGGACCGACCCCCGGGCCAGCAGCTCGCCGGAGCGAAGCTCGAAGCGGCGCAGGTCCACCGTGCCCGTGCGCATGTGGGCTCCCGACGAGTCGACCTCGCCGATCCGGCTGGCGCTGACGAAGATCTGGCGTCGCTGGACGTTGGCCACGAAGCCGAGGACCCGGGGCGCCTGGCTCGGGCCGCGGGGGGCGAGGACCACGTCGTCGAGGCTGCCGATGGGCACGCCGTCGGCGCCCACGAGCGGGAGGCGGAGGAGGCGGGAGAGGTAGATCGGCGGCCCGGCCATGCCCGGAACTCTAAGGCTGCCACCAGACCTAGTGGCGGGACTTCGAGCCTCAACCCGGCTTGAACGCCGGGCGCCCGTCGCCCTCGGTGCTCACCGGCGATGTGTCGCGGCCGGTGCGCTCCCCCAGCCGGCGAGCCCAGGCGTTGACCTGGTCGCGGTCCCAGGCCTGGATGGACTCCACGATCCTTCCCCCATCGACCATGACGAGGGTGGGGACCGTGGAAACGCCGTAGGACCTGGAGACCGCGTAGCGGTCGCTGGCGTCATCGAGGACCATGCCGGCGAAGCCCTTGTCCTCGAGCCAGGGGACGGTCTGGTCGAGGGAGTCCTGGGTCACGGCCACGACCGGTACGGCGTCGCCGTAGCGCCGTTCGAGCTCGGCGTAGAGGGGGAACGCCAGCTGGCACGTGGGGCAGCCGATCTTGAGGAAGGCGAGGAGAGCGGGGCCGTCGCCGGCGATGTCGGTGAGGGAGCGCCGCCCGTCGGCGGAGGACGGCAGGTCGAACGCGGGAGCGTCGGCGCCCGGGGGCAGAGGCACGCGATGAGGCTACCGTCGGCGAGTGCCGGCCCCGACTCGTCCGACCGAGGCGTTGTGCGGTCTGGCCGCCGGAGCCGTGGCCGGCCTCGTGAGCGGCGCCCCGTCCACCACCGCGGCCGTGGTCACCGGCCGGGACCCTCTGGAGGCGGTGCGGGCCGCCGGCAGCCTCGTCGGCTCACCCACGCTGGGCGCCGGAGCTGTCGTGCACGTCGCCGTCTCGCTGGCATGGGGCGTGGCCCTGGCCGCCGTGCTTCCCCGCCGCCGGTCGCTGCTCTGGGGCGCGGCGGCCGGTGCCGCCATCGCCGCCCTGGACCTCGGCGTGGTGGCCCGGCGCTTTCCCCGCATCCGGGAACTGCCGTCGTTGCCGCAGGTCGCCGACCACGTGGCCTACGGCGCCGTGGTGGGCGCCGTGCTCAGCGACTGTCGAAGCCGCTGAGGCCCTCGGGTTCCTCCTCGGAGACCTCCACGCCCGTGACCTCTGAGCGCGACGAGCCCCGCCGGCACCAGTCGAGCATCCGCTCGACGGCGGCGCTGTCACCCTCGAGGACAACTTCGACCCGACCGTCGGAGCGGTTGTGGGCCGAGCCGGCCACGCCCGCCCTCTCGGCCTCCTTCCGGCACTCGTCACGGAAGAACACGCCCTGGACGTCCCCTTCCACCAGCACCCGACGACGAACGACGCTCAACCCTCACCTCCAGGTCTGGTCCTCCCACTGCCTACAGTCTCGACCGTGGCAGGCGCCAACAAGACAATGCGAGCCGGCGGCCTCGTCCTCGCCGCGTGCCTGCTGGCCGGCGCCTGTGGTGGGGGCGGGAGTGGGGGCGGGGGCGGGGAGCGGAGCGTCCTGCAGCCGGGCGAGCGGAGGCCCACCGGCATGCGCGTGACCAGCCCCGCCTTCGCGGCCGAGGCGTCCGTGCCCGAGCGCTTCTCGTGCGAGGGAGACAACGTCCCACCGCCCCTGCGTTGGGAGGGCACCCCCGGAGGGACCACCGAGGTGGCGGTCGTGGTTGAGGACCCTGACGCCCCCAGTGGGACGTTCGTGCACTGGCTCGTGGTGGGCATCGACCCGGGCACCACGATCATCGAGCCCGAGACGCTGCCGCCGGGGGCGGAGGTCCTCCCGGGCAGCTCCGACAACGCCACCTACGTCGGGCCCTGCCCGCCCGACGGGAGCGGGACGCATCGCTACTTCTTCGAGGTCTACGCCCTTCCCCGCCGCCCCGAGCTGCCGGAGGGGGCTCCGCCCTTGGAGAAGGTGCGAGCCATCCGCGAAACGGCGTCCGCCGGGGGCTGGCTCGTCGGCACCTTCACGCGGTGAGCGTGCCGCTCGAGGAACGACGCCACCAGCTCAGCGGTCCCGCGCCTCCACCAGGGAACGGATGGGTGCCATGTCGAAGGGGTGACTCCGCTTCAGGATGAGGTGCTCGGCCCCCACCGCCAGGTAGTCGTCGACTATGTCCACGTCGCCGGCGTGGTTCAGGGAGACGGTGCGCTCGATCTCCCCCGGGTCCCTACCCACCTCGGCGCAGCGCTCTTCGAGCACCCGGCTCTTGGCGGCGAAGTGCTGCGGAGGGCCGAAGGTGTTCCATAGCCGGGCGTGCTGGGCCACCAGGCGCAGGGTGACCTTCTCCCCTCCCCCACCGATGAGGATCGGGAGCTCGCCGAGGGGCGGCGGGTTCAACCTGGCCAGGCGGTCCTCGATCCGCGGGAGGGCGGCCTCGAGGTCCCTCAGGCGGCTGGAGGCGGTGCCGAACTCGTAGCCGTACTCCTCGTAGTCCCGCTCGAACCAGCCGGCGCCGACGCCGAGGATCACCCGCCCACCGCTCAGGTGGTCGACGGTGCGGGCCATGTCGGCCAGCAGCTCGGGGTTGCGGTAGCTGTTGCACGTGACCAGGATCCCGATGCTGGCCCGCTCCGTGTCCACGGCCATGGCCGCCAGCAGCGACCAGCCCTCGAAGTGGGCGCCGTGGGAGTCGCCGTAGAGCGGGAAGAAGTGGTCCCAGGTCCAGATGCTGTCCACGCCGAGGTCGTCCGCCTCTCGCCACGCCGTCCGCAGGTCCTCGATCGAGGTGTGCTGGGGATGGAGCTGCACGCCGACCTTGAACCGGGTCATGGCCCTCGACCCTAGAGGCGGGGTCCGCTAAGCCGGAGCTTCAGATCCGACCGTCGCCGACCGTGTCCGGGCTGGTGGTACGTCCTCCTGGTACAGTAGGGAACATATGTTCGGATAGAGACAACCCAACCGTGGCCGAGGCCAGCCGCCTGCTGCGGGAGACCGTGGACGGTTACGAGGGCGACGCGCGCCGTGAGGGACGAGCACGCCGAGCGCGACGCAAGAGACGGCTGACGACTGATGCCACTCGGAGCGACGAGTAAACCATGCTTCGCGCGAACCCGCGGCTCGAGGGGCGCCTCTACCGCGATCGCACCTGCGCCTGCATGGCAACGAGACCGAAGAAGGCCTTCGCTTGGTTCGAGTCGGCTGCGCCTACGAGCGAGACGACCTGGCGAGCCAAGGCGATCATCGCCCGCGTGTCACTGCGAGTCAACACGGCCTCATGGTCGTAGTCCGCCTCCATGCGCTTCTCGTGGAGTTCGAGGAAGCCGTCCGCGATCGAGACGGTGTCTGCGTCGATGTTTGACGCGCCGCCCGGGGGAGCGAGCAGCGACCGGATATGGGCCGGGTACTCCATGGCTCCCCGTGCCCTGGAGCCCGCTCACCCACCGGCACACGGTCGAGATGTCGGCGTGAGCGATCCAACGACGCACCGTTGGCGCAGTGTTGCGTCCGCGTTGGGAAACCCAAGCTCGGCCACCTTCTCCGTGATCGCATGGAACGCCGCGTAGTAGGCGGTCGACGCGGCGCGGCGGTGCGCCGTGTACGGGGGTCGTCCACGTCCGACCTGCGCGGGGGCCAAGCGCTCCGCTGCATCGAGCAACTTGTCCGGCTCGATCGGGTACGCCGGCACCGGTGCTACTGCGCAAACGCGTCTATCGCTTCGCGCTCACTCTCGGCGACGAGAGTCAGGGTGACCGGAGGAAGCTCGAGATCAGTCGCCTTGCGTCCAAGCGTCTGCCGCAGCTCACGGATGTGGTCGACCTCCCACGTGTCGCCACTCGGGTCCGCGAGAAGAAGAAGAATGCGGGTGACCGGCTCGCCCTCCTGGTTCTCGTCGAGCGACACGAGCGCCCTCTTGATCCCGAGCGCATCCTCTGGATAGGACTCCGCGAACCTGACAAGTTCGGCGATCCGCCCTTCCTCAGTCACGTCCACAACGGTAATCGGGCTTCCGGTCGGCAGCGCGGCGCCCGGAATCACGCGGCCGGCGGGATTCCAACTTCCACGTTAAGCCGCGACAACCTCAGCGCAGCCACCGTCCGGATGGCGGCGCGCTCGGCCACTATTGGGCCACGGCGAACGTCGTAGGCGCTGGATTCATGCCATCTTGGCCTGACCTTGGATGGCTCACTTGGCCCTACTCGCCGGCCTGGGCCACGAGGACCTCGGCCATCCTCAGCACCTGCTCCGCCGTGGCGACCAGGGCCTCTGCCCGCTGGCGGGTGAGGTCTTCCATGTCGCCTGGATACCGACCGCCGACGGCCCACTCGCTCAGGTGTTCCAGCTGGCCGGGGTCCAGGCCCTCGGGCCGGTGACCCAGCTGGTGGAGGAGCTCGGCCAGGTCGTGGGTGCGAGGGATGTCCGCGTCCCGGGCGGCAAGGACCGATCTCAGAGCCTTCTCGGCCGCCTGCTGGGCCAGGAGGCCGACGTTGCCCAGAGCAGTGTCCTGGTGGCTGAGGACAGTGTTGGCGCTCAACAGGTCACCGTGAGCCAGGCCGAGCCAGCGGCCGGCCATGTCAGCAGGGGTGTCACGTTGCTCATGGACCACGAGGCCCTCCTCGAGCGCGGGGTAGAGGAACCATCCCTTCAGGTGGCCGCGCCGGGCGATCTCAGCGGCGTCGGTCACGAAGATGTCCACCGGGACCGGCGCCCGCACAGCTCGACGCAGGTTGGCAGTGAGCTCGCTCCGTAGCTCGGACGGGGCGTGGTCGAGCACCACGAGCAGGTCGGTGTCGCTGTCGGCGTCGGCGTCGCCCCGGGCCCGCGAGCCGAACAGGATCACCTTGAGCGGGTTGGCGGACTGCACGATGTCTTCCACCACCTCGGGCACCCACTCGGCCAGGCCAGGTACGCCATGGCGTCCGTCGTGGTGGGCGACCTCGCTCGTCACACCCACCATGGTAGGGAGCAGGTGTGACGAGGAACGCCCTCAGTACCGGCGTCCGTACCTACCTGAAGTCTCGGGACCTGGTGGTCATGGCCAGGTCGAGGGCCTCGATGCGCTCGGCCACCACGTTGACCACGCCCTCGGCCCGCTCCAATCGGCCCCTGATGAGCAGGGCCGGAGCCGAGCGGGCCACACGGCGGTGGCGGGCCCACACACCCTTCGAGCAGATCACGTTGACCAGGCCGGTCTCGTCCTCCAGGTTGAGGAAGGTGGTGCCCTCGGCCGTGGCCGGGCGCTGGCGGTGGGTGACCACCCCGCCGATCAGGACCCTGGAGCCGGGCTCGGCGCCGGCCAGCGCCGCCGCCGTCACCACGCCAAGGGCGTCGAGGTGGGGGCGGGCGAACTCGGTGGGCGACGAGGTGGGTGACAGGCCTGTGGCCCAGAAGTCCGCGGCCGCCTCCTCCACCGGGGACATGCCCGGGAGCGTCGGGGCATGAGCGCCCGTCACCACGCCGGCGAGGCGCTCGGGCCGTGACTGGCTGACGGCGCCGGCGGCCCACAGCGCCTCTCGGCGACCGAGGTCGAAGCAGGCGAAGGCGCCGGCCGTGGCCAAGGCCTCCACCTGGGCCTGGGTGAGGCGACACCGGCGCACCGCGTCCTCCATGTCGAGGAAGGGCCGGCCCTGAGCGATGCGCTCGGCCACGTCCTCGCCGATGGTGCGCACGTACTCGAGCCCGAGGCGAACCGCCACGGCCTGCGTTCCGGCTGTTGTGTCGCCGGAGGGATGGGGTTCGAGGGTGGCCTTGGCGGCACTGGCGTTGACGTCGGGGCCTCGCACCACCACGCCGTGGCGGCGGGCGTCGGCCACCAGCGTGTGCGGGGACCAGAAGCCCATGGGCTGGGCATTGAGCAGGGCGGCGCAGAAGGCGGCCGGGTAGTGGTGCTTGAGCCAGGCGCTGGCGTACACCAGATAGGCGAAGCTCACCGAGTGGCTCTCGGGGAACCCGAAGTTGGCGAAGGCCACGAGCTTGTCCCAGATGGCGTCGGCCACCTCGCCGGTGATCCCCCGCTCGGCCATGCCCGCGTAGAGCCTGTCCCGCAGCGCTTCCATGCGGGCCTGGCTGCGCTTGGAGCCCATGGCCTGGCGGAGCTGGTCGGCGTCGGCGGGGGTGAAGCCGGCCACGTCGATGGCCATCTGCATTAGCTGCTCCTGGAAGAGGGGCACGCCGAGGGTCTTGGCCAGGCTGCGCTCCAGCAGGGGGTGCAGGTAGGTGACGGGCTCGTCACCCTTGCGGCGGCGAATGTAGGGATGCACCGAGCCGCCCTGGATGGGCCCGGGACGGATGAGGGCCACCTCCACCACCAGGTCGTAGAAGCAGCGGGGCTGGAGCCTGGGCAGGGTGGCCATCTGGGCCCGGCTCTCCACTTGGAACACGCCTATGGAGTCGGCCCGGCACAGGTCGGCGTAGACCTCGTCCTCCTGGGGCAGGGTGGCCAGGTCCACGTGGGCGCCGTGATGGTCGGCTATCAGGTCGACGGCGGCGTGGACGGCCGACAGCATGCCCAGGCCCAGCAGGTCGAACTTGACCAGGCCCACCGCCGCGCAGTCGTCCTTGTCCCACTGCAGCACGGTGCGATTGGCCATACGGCCCCACTCCACCGGGCACACCTCGGTGACGGGGCGGTCGCAGATGACCATG
>JALZJC010000147.1 GCA_030859945.1 Actinomycetota bacterium
GCCATGCTCCCTCCGCCCGGCACACCGAGAAGAAGGTCTCGATCTCGCTCAGGACGTCGTCGAAGCGGCGGGTCTTGCGGCCGGACGGGCTGCTGAAGGTGTTGCCGTGCATGGGGTCACACACCCAGGCCACCGGATGACCGGCGTCACGCACAGCCCGGATCAGGGGGGCCAGGACCTCTGCCACCCGCGCCGCGCCCATCCGGGAGATGAGCGTGAGCCTCCCCGGCGTGCGCTCGGGATTGAGGCGGCGGCACAGGGCCAGCACCTCCTCCGGGGTGGCGGCCGGCCCGAGCTTCACCCCCACAGGGTTCCCCACACCGGAGAGGAACTCCACGTGGGCGCGGTCGACAGCCCGCGTGCGCTCACCCACCCAGAGCATGTGGGCCGAGCAGTCGTACCAGCCACCGGTGAGCGAGTCCTGACGGGTGAGGGCCTCCTCGTAGCCGAGGAGCAGCGCCTCGTGCGAGGTGTAGAAGTCCACCTGGTGCAGGGCGGCGGTCTCGAGGTCGATGCCGCAGGCACCCATGAAGCGAAGGGCGCGCTCGATCTCGGAGGCGATGGCCTCGTAGCGGCGACCCTCGGCGCTGGTGGCCACGAACTGCTGGTTCCAGGTGTGGACCTGGCGCAGGTCGGCGAAGCCGCCTTTGGCGAAGGCCCGCAGCAGGTTCAGCGTGGACGCCGACTGGTGGTAGGCGCTGACCAGCCTCTCGGGGTCGGCCACCCGGCCCGAGGCGGTGGCGGTGATGTTGTTCACGATGTGGCCCCGGAACGAGGGGACATCCTCGTCACCGACCCGCTCGGTGGGCGACGACCGGGGCTTGGCGAACTGCCCGGCGATGCGGCCCACCTTCACTACCGGTACGCCCGCGCCGTACGTCAGCACCACCGCCATCTGGAGGATGACCTTGAGCTTGTCCCGGATGGAGTCGGCGCTGAAGTCGTCGAAGGACTCGGCGCAGTCCCCGGCCTGGAGCAGGAAGGCCCGCCCTTCGGCCACCGCGGCCAGGCTGGTGGTCAGCTGGCGGGCCTCGCCCGCGAACACCAGAGGAGGCAGCATGGACAGCTGCTTGAGGGTGTGCTCGAGGGCGACCTCGTCCGGCCAGTCCGGTTGCTGGTCGGCGGGCACGGCCCGCCACGTGCTTGGTCCCCACGCTCTCATTGGGCCCACAGCGTAGGGTTCCGCCGGCAAGGGCGGGAAACCGCCGTCACCCGACGGCGGATCGAGCCGTAGAGTCCCGGCATCGGCAACTCGGGTGAACGCATCGGGATCTTCGGGGGCACGTTCGATCCGGTGCACGTGGGGCATCTGGCGGCGGCGGTCAACGTCCGCCACGCCTTGAGGCTCGAGCGGGTCCTCCTGGTGGTGGCCAACGTTCCCTGGCAGAAGGCCGGCGACCGCTCGGTGACCGACGCCGAGGACCGCTACGCCATGGTGCAGGCCGCGGCCGAGGGCCTGGAGGGGATCGAGGCCAGCCGACTCGAGATCGATCGGGGAGGGGAGTCCTACACGGCTGACACCGTGACCGAGCTGGCCGCTCGCCACCCCGGCGCCGAGCTGTTTCTCGTGGTGGGCTCCGACGTGGTGGGTGAGCTGGGCACGTGGGAGCGCGTCGACGAAGTGGCTCGTGGGGCCACTCTCGTGGCCGTGGCCCGTCCCGGCGTCACCGTGCCCCCGCCACCGTCGTCATGGAGGATGGAGGTGGTCGAGGTGCCCGCCCTCGACGTGTCGAGCACCGACCTGCGGGCGCGCGTCGCCGCCGGGCGCCCCATCGACGTCCTGGTGCCCGCGGGTGCCGTCCGTGAGATCCACCGGCGGGGTCTGTACGCTGACTGAGACTTGAGCGCGTCGCCGGGCCTCGCCCCCGCCACCTCCCACTCGCACGATCGGCAGCCGGACGACCAGCAGCCGGACGACCAGAAGCCCCGCCGTGAGCTCGAGTCGAGCTGCCTCGATCCCATCCTCCTTCCCGATGTCCGCTGCAGCGGGCGGGCGCGCCGGCGGCGGGAGCGCCGGCGCCGCCATCTCCGTCGGTTGGGCCTCGCCCTCACCACCGTGGCTCTGGTCGCGGGGGTGGGCCTCGTCCTCGTCGCTCTGGCGGGACGGGGCTCGGCGCGCCGAGAGACGGCCGTCCCCGGCGGGGCTCAGCCACCAGCCCCGCCAGCCGCACCCGTCGTCTCGCCCGTGCTCGTCGCCCACCGGGACGCCTCGGGTCGGGCCTCGTCGCTCACCGTGCTGGTTCCCTCGGCGAGCGGGAAAGGCGGCACCTTGGTGATGGTCCCCGCCGGCACCATGACCGAAGTGGTGTCACTCGGCCTCGAGCCCGTGCGCCAGTCCCTCGACCTCGGTGGGCCCTCCCACCTCCAGTCGACGGTGGAGAACCTTCTGGGCGCGACGCTGGGCGGGGTGGTGGTGGTCGACGACGCCGGCGTGGCCGACCTGCTGGCTGCGGCCGGGCCTCTGGCCATGAGGGTTCCCGAGAGGGTGGAGCAGGTGAGCCCGGGGGGGCGGGTCGAGGTGCTCTACGAGGCCGGCCTCACCACGCTGGACCCGAGCGGGGCCGGCCCCTTCCTGGCGGCCAAGGGGCGAGAGAACGACCTGGCCCGTCTCACCCGCCACCAGGCCTTCTGGGATGCCTGGCTGTCTCGCCTTCGCGAGCGCCCCTCCACCCTCCCGTCCCGACCGCCCGAGCTGAACGCGGCCATGCGCGCGTTGGCCGACGGCCCCGTGGACACCAGGATGGTGCCGGTGCAGGCCTTCGGCTCGGCCGGCGACGGAAGCGAGCTGTACAAGGTGCGGGAGGACGAGCTGGCGCGCCTGGTGTCCGTCGTGTTCCCCACCACCGCCCGCCCGGGCGGAGCCGAGCGGCCGCGGGTCCAGGTGCTCAACGGCACCGGGGCCCTCGGCCTGGCCGACGCCGTGCGCTCCAGGCTCGGCGCCGGCTTCGACGTGCACCTCACCGGCAACGCCGCCAGCTTCGGCAACGAGCGCACCGAGATCGTGTTCTACGACCGTGACCAGGAAGTGGTGGCCGATCGCGTCCGGCAGGCTCTGGGCGTGGGAACATTGGTCATGAGCCGCCGTCCGCTCGACGTGGTGGACGTGACGGTGATCGTGGGGAAGGACTTCCGGCCGTAACCGAGCGAGGCGTGACCCAAGAGGGCGACGAGGTGGGCCTGGAGGAGGTCCGGCGCCTTGCCGTGGTCGCGGCTCGCGCCGCGGCGGCCAAGGTGGGGGCGGACACGGTGGTCCTCGAGGTCGGTGCCGTGCTGGCCATCACCGATCACTTCGTGATCACGAGCGCCGCCAATGCCCGCCAGGTCCGCACCATCACCGAGGAGGTGGAGGCCAGGGTGTCCGAGTCCGGGGGGCCCAAGCCTCTGCGCATCGAGGGTCTCGACGACGCCCGGTGGGTCTTGATCGACTACGGGGACTTCGTGGTGCACGTCTTCCTGGAGGAGGTGCGCCGGTACTACGACATCGAGCGCCTGTGGTCCGACGCTCCCCGCGTCGAGTGGGAGAACGAGGCCCAGACCCGTACTGCCCTCTCCACTTGATCTCTCCCGGTCTCTGGGCCGTCGTCGGGGCTCAGGGGCAGCAGGTGTCCTCCAGGGCGTCGGCCCGCCATGTGCGCACTGCCTCGCCGGCGGCCACGACGCCGAGCGCCAGCGCCGCCACGGGGTCGGCCCACCACCAGCCCAGGACGGCGTTCAGTCCCAGGCCCACCAGCACCACGGCCGAGAGCAGGGCGCACAGCCTGGTCTGGTCGGCCTCCGATGCCGCCGCTCGTGACCCCAGAGCGGGGGCGAGGCGGCGCTTGGCCCTGGCCAGCACCGGCATCACGGCCAGGGAGACGGCAGCCAGCACCACGCCCACCACGCTGGCCTCGGGTTCCGCCCCGCCCAGCAGGTCTCGAGTGGCCTGGAACCACACGTAGCCGGCAAGGGCGGCAAAGCTCACGGCGATGGCGCGGGTGGCCCGACGGTCGTACTCGGCCATGCAGCCGCCCCGGCCCTCCTGGTGGAGACGCCAGGCGAGGGCCAGGGACGCCGACACCTCGATCACCGAGTCGAGGCCGAAGCCGATGAGGCTCACCGAGCCTGCAGCCATTCCCGCCCCGAGCGCCACCACGCCCTCCACCACGTTCCAGCCCAGCGTCAGGCGGTTGAGTCGCCGGGCTCGGGTCACCGCCGCCGGCCGGCCGCCGGTCACGAGGTGGGCGGGCGCGGTCATCGTCGTCGATGATACGCCCAGGATTCCTTGACTCGGGCGGGTATTTAGGCTTACCTAAAGAGAAGTGCCAGGCCAACCTGACCGCAGCCAGTTACCGCCGCTGGCCCTCGCCTTCCGGCGCGTGTGCTGGGTGCGGGTCACGGTAGGGGACCGGGGCCTGGTTCGGGCCGAGGTGGCCGGGCTCGGTCACCGCTGCCCAGTGGTCCGGCCCGTCTCAATGGCCACAGCCGCGGCCCTCTCCGCTCGCGGGGTGCCCACCGTGGTCCACACCCGATCGTCGCCTCCCAGCTCCTCCCGACATGGTCGTCTGTCACTGTCGCGTCGTCACTGACCGCGCCGTCTGCGCCGCCATCCGGGACGGGGCCCGGGACGTGGGCGCCCTGGCGGAGTGCAGCGGCGCCGGGTCGGTGTGCGGTGGATGCTGGCCGGCCCTGGAGAGCCTTCTGGCCAGCGGTCCCCACAGCGACACGAGAGGCATGGTCGACGCATGAAGGGCGATGCCCAGGTCATCGAGGTTCTCAACGAGTGCCTCACCGCCGAGCTCACGGCCATCAACCAGTACTTCGTCGACGCCAAGATGTGCGAGGACTGGGGCTACGAGCGCCTGGCCCAGCGGTTCCGTGAGGACTCCATGGACGAGATGCGCGACGCCGAGGCCCTGGTCGATCGCATCCTCTACCTGGACGGCATGCCCAACCTCCAGCGACTCGGCACCGTGGCAGTGGGCGAGACGGTGGGCGAGAAGCTCACGGCGGCCCTGAGCCTGGAGGTGGCGGCCGTGGAGCGGTTGAACCGGGGCATCGCCACCTGCATCGAGCGCGGCGACCACGGCAGCCGCGAGGTGCTCCAGGGCATACTCCAGGGGGAAGAGGAACACGCCGATTGGCTGGAGGCTCAGCTCGGTGTCTTGGCCCAGATCGGCGAAGCCAACTACCTGGCGCAGCAGCTGCACGCCTGACGATCAGTAGCGAACGTCAGTTCGAGCGCGCACCATGAGAACGGACGGGCTCCTGCTAATCTCGACGCCGCTGGGGGCGTAGCTCAGTTGGTAGAGCGCTTGCATGGCATGCAAGAGGTCCGTGGGTTCGAGTCCCATCGCCTCCACCGAATCCCTGACCTGCGGCGATGTAGACCGTGCCAAGACACAGCGCGAACCGACATCAGGAAGCTGAGTGTCGTACCTCGCCGATACCGTCCACACCATGCGGCCGGAGCGGCTCCTCGAACGGATCTTGCGCGGCGAGGTGGCCAACGTGGACTTCAACGACCTCGTGCGCCTTGTCGAAGCGCTCGGCTTTCGCCAGGTCGGTGGACGGGGCAGTCACCGGGTGTTCGCTCGAACCGATGTGCAGGAGCTGGTCAACCTGCAGAAGGACCAAGGGGAAGCCAAGCGATACCAGGTGCGCCAGGTGACCACGCTCGTCCGAAAGTACGATCTGCATCTGGAGGATCCCGAATGAACGCCGGCTACCCGATCTACGTGTCTTGGAGCGACGACGACCAAGTCTGGATCGCGGACGTCCCTGACCTGGCGTTCTGCACCGCTCACGGCCCGACACCGCACGATGCGGTCGCAGAGGTCGAGCTGGCTGCCGAGGCTTGGCTAGAGGCTGCGAGCAAGGCGGGACGGCCCATCCCGGAGCCGTCCCGCCGCGTTGTAAAGGGCCTTACGGGCTGACCCCGCTCATGGGAGTCTGATTGCGGGACCGAAGACGATTGGTCCCCGGTTCCTATTGTGTAAGGCCACCTCCACTTGATCTGACCAGCGCGAGACGGCGCCGTGTCTCGCGCCGCTGACGCCATTTGGTCGTCCTTTGTGAGTTACCACCGCTGGTACCATATATGGTATGACCCACAAGACGACGATCTACCTTCCTCAGGAGCTCAAGGCCGCCATTGAACGGGAGGCGCATCGTCGGGGAACCTCCGAGGCAGCCGTGATCCGGGATGCCATCACAGCCCTGGTCGCCCGTCCGGAGCCGACGGTGGGCTTCATCGAGGGGGAACCAATCGCCGAGCGTGTCGACGAGCACCTGGCCGGTTTCGGCGAGCGGTGATCATCGCCGACACAAGTGGCCTTCTCGCTCTCTTCAATCGGCGGGAGCCCGCCCACGTCGCCGTGGCAGCCGCCATCTCCGCTGAGCCCGAAACCCTGGTCGTATCCCCCTACGTCGTCGCAGAGGTCGACTATCTCGCCGCCACGCGCTTGGGCATCCATGCCGAGCTGGCCATCCTGCGTGAGCTGGCCAGTGGCGCGTACGAGCTGGCCGCCGTCTCCGCTGACGACATGTCTCGCGCCGCCGACGTCGTCCGCCGCTACGAGGATCAGAACGTCGGCCTGACCGACGCGTCTCTGGTGGTGCTGGCCGAGCGATATGGGACAAGGAGGATCCTGACCCTCGACCGTCGCCACTTCGGGGTCCTGCGACCGCTCAGCGGGGGACGGTTCCGCATCCTCCCGGGTTGACTCAGGTTTCGACAGGCCCGGCGCGGAGGATGACCGAACGCCTCCGGGCCAGAGTGCTCGAGTGCTCGACCTGGTCCGGCGGTTAGGCTGTCGTCTGCAATGCGTCCTGTTATGCTAATTGCATGGCGCAATTCGTGACGCGGCTCGATGATGGACTCGCCGAAGAGGTGGATGCCTTGGTCTCTGCCGGGGTGGTCGCCAACCGTTCCGCGGCCGTACGCATCGGTCTGGAGCGGTTGGTCGAGCAGCATCACCGCCGCCAGATCGGGGCAGAGATCGCAGAGGGCTACCGCCGCCAGCCCCAAACCGACGAAGAACTGGCCGGCCTGGATTCAGCCACGCGCGCTCTGGTCGAGGAAGAGCCCTGGTGAGCATCCCGCGCCAAGGCGAGATCTGGTGGACGGAGAGCGAGGACATGCGGCGACCGGCGCTCGTCGTGACCCGCTCGGAGGCGGTCGGCGTCCTGACGGCGATCGTCGTGGCGCCGGTCACGCGCACCGTCCGGAGCATTCCGACCGAGGTCCGCCTCGGCTCGGATGAGGGCCTGGCGGTCGAATGCGTGGCCACGTTCGACAACCTGCAGCGGGTGCGGCGCGCCGCACTGACTGAAAAGGCGGGGGATCTCGGACCGCGTCGTGACGAGGTGTGCGTCGCCCTCCAAGCGCTCGCCGATTGCTGAAGGACACGGGCGGCCCGTGGAGACAACGAGATCACGACGACGACGGAGGATCACCATGAGCGCCGCCGCCGTCTTCACCGCCGGCCAGCCGGGAACCCTCCCCGGCGGTCGTCACCCGCTCGAGCTCGACTCACCACGCTCCGCTGCCAGGCCGGCGCAGCGGGCGAGAACCTCGAAGTCACGATCGGCGTGGAGCACGAGGACCTCCGCCCGGAGCGCCACCGCGGCGATCAGGCAGTCGGTCAGCGCCCGCACCGACTCCCCCGCCCGGCGGCACGCCCGGTACAGCCCGGCCGCGGTCTCGTAGTCGGCCAGCCCCTCCACCGGCACGTAGTCGCAGCGGGCCAAGAGCCTGCGGAGCCGCTCGTGGTGCTCGTTGTCCCGGGCCCCGGCCAGCATCTCCATGACCACCACATCGGTGGTGTGCACCTTCTCGTCGTCCTCGAGGAGGCGCCGCACCACCCGGTGGGTGCTGCTCCCGGTGGCGCGGAGGTACTCGACCCAGGCAGAGGTGTCGACCAGCGTCACCCGTCAGCCTGCCGGTCCTGGCGCAGCTCGTCGAGCTCGGCCTCCCACCCTGTGCCCTCCATGGCCAGGGCTTCGTCTCTGGTCATGGCCTCGCCCACCAGACGGCGCAGGGCGAGATCGACGGCGGCGCGCTTGGAGCTCAGCCCGTAGCGTCGCATGGCCTCCGACACGACGTCGTCGTCGATCTCGATGTTCGTCCGACCCATGAACACCAC
This sequence comes from Actinomycetota bacterium, assembly GCA_030859945.1. Taxonomy (GTDB): domain Bacteria; phylum Actinomycetota; class Acidimicrobiia; order Acidimicrobiales; genus YB1-3. Next base: position 8,124 of record JALZJC010000147.1, read on the forward strand.
CATACACTCCGGGGTGTATCACAGCCCAGGTCGGCCCCGGAGGGCATGATCTCGGGATGACGGTCCTCTATCGGCGGGTGGTGCTGGGACTCCTGGTCCTGGCCGCGGTGATGGTCGCCGGGACCGCGGGTTACGTGATGCTGGGATTCGGTGTCCTCGACGCCGTCTACCAGACGGTGACCACCATCACCACCGTGGGCTTCCGCGAGGTGCATCCCCTGTCGACCAACGGGAAGGTGTTCACCATCGTCCTTATCCTCACCGGCGTAGGGACCGCCCTGTACACCTTCACCGTGGCCCTCGAGACGCTCATCGACGGCCATCTTCGAGACCTGTTCGGGAGGCGACGCATGGAACGTCAGATGGCCAAGATGACCGACCACGTGATCGTGTGCGGCTGGGGGCGGGTGGGCCAGTCCATCGCCAGCTACCTGGCCAACGCCGGTCAGGAACTGGTGGTGGTCGATCGTGACCCCGAGCGCATACCCGAGATCCCCCACTCCTACGTGCTGGGTGACATCACCGAGGACGACGTCATGAAGGCCGCCGGCATCGAGCGGGCCCGCGTGCTGGTGGCGGCGCTCGACACCGACGCCGCCAACCTCTACGCCACCCTGAGCGGCCGCTCCCTGCGGCCCGACCTGTTCATCATCGCCCGGGCCCACACCGACTCATCCCAGTCCAAGCTGGAGCGGGCCGGAGCCAACCGGGTGGTGAACCCGCAGCGCATCGGCGGCGCCCGCATGGCGGCGCTGGCCATGCAGCCCCACGTGGCCGAGTTCCTCGACGTGGTGATGCACGACGGTGACCTGGAGTTCCGTCTGGAGGAGATCGAGGTGCCCCAGCAGTCACCTCTGGCCGGACGCAGCCTTCGTGAGAGCCACATCCGTGACCGTACGGGGGCCCTGGTGCTGGCGCTGCGTGGCGAGGACGGGTCCTTCACCACCAACCCCCCGCCCGAGACCGAGATCGGCCCCGGCCACATCCTCATCGCCATCGGCACGGCCGAACAGCTCTGCGCCCTGGAGAAGGTGGCCCACCCCTAGGGACACGGGACCAGCGAGGGTCCTCGGGGCCGCGGGCGTAGCATCCACGCCGTGACAGAGCCGTACGAGGTGCAGGCCCTGGAAGCCAAGTGGCAGCGGCGCTGGGCCGACGAGGGCGCCTACCAGGTGTCCAACGACGACGAGCGACCGCCGTTCTACGTGCTGTGCATGTACCCCTACCCGAGCGGTCCCGCCCATCAGGGTCACGTGCGCAACTACACCTTCGGTGACGTCGTGGTCCGCCACCGCACCATGCAGGGTCACGCCGTCCTGTCTCCGATGGGCTTCGACAGCTTCGGGCTGCCGGCGGAGAACGCGGCCATGAAGGACAAGGTCCATCCTCGTGCGTTCACCGACGAGCGCATCGAGGAGCTGAAGGCGTCCATCGAGCGCCTGGGGGCCATGTACGACTGGCGCCGGGAGGTCCGCAGTCACGACCCCGCCTACATGCGATGGAACCAGGTCATCTTCCAGCGCTTCTTGGAGGCGGGCCTGGCCTACCGGGCCACGGCGCCGGTGAACTGGTGCCCCGGCTGCCACACCGTGCTGGCCAACGAGCAGGTCCTCCCCGACGGCACCTGTGAGCGCTCCGGCGATCTGGTCACCAAGCGGGACCTCGAGCAGTGGTTCTTCCGCATCACCCGCTACGCCGACGAGCTGCTCCACGAGCTGGACGACCTGGAGTGGCCCGAGCGGGTAAAGACCATGCAGCGCAACTGGATCGGCCGATCCGAGGGCGCCGAGCTCGACCTGCGGGTCCACCGCCGGCCCGGCCTCAGCGTGCGGGTCTACACCACCCGACCCGACACCAGCTTCGGGATGACCTACGCCGTCCTGGCCCCCGAGCACCCCCTGGTGGCCGAGCTCACCACCGCCGGCCAGCGACCGGTGGTGGAGGCCTTCGTGGAGCGGGTGCAGGCCGAGGCCGAGGTCGACCGCCTGGCCGAGGGATCGCTCGGGCGCCGCGGCGTGTTCACCGGCTCCTACGTGGTCAATCCCTTCAACGACAAGCCGGTCCCGGTGTACCTGGCCGACTACGTGCTCATGGGGTACGGCACGGGCGCCATCATGGCCGTGCCGGGCGAGGACCAACGGGACTGGGAGTTCGCCAAGGCCTACGGGCTCCGGGTGGTCCGCACGGTGCAGCCGCCCGAGGGGTGGGAGGGCGAGGCCTACACCGGCGACGGACCCAAGATCAACAGCGACTGGCTGGACGGCATGGACACGGCCACGGCCAAGGCCGCGGCCATCGAGTGGCTGGAGGAGCAGGGGCGGGGCGAGCGCAGGATCAACTACCGCCTCCGCGACTGGCTGGTCTCCCGCCAGCGTTACTGGGGCTGTCCCATCCCGGTCGTGCACTGCCCGCACCACGGCATCGTCCCCGTCCCCCAGGACCAACTGCCCGTGCTCGCTCCCGACGACGTGGAGCTGGCCCCCACCGGCGAGTCGCCGCTCAAGTCCCACGAGGGCTTCCGCTGGACCACGTGCCCGGTCTGTGGCGCCCGGGCCGAGCGCGAGACCGACACCATGGACACCTTCGTCGACTCGTCCTGGTACTTCCTGCGCTTCTGTGACCCGTGGTCCGACGGGGTGGCCTTCGGTCACGAGGCCGCCGAGCGCTGGATGCCGGTCGACCAGTACATCGGCGGCATCGAGCACGCCATCCTCCACCTCATGTACGCCCGCTTCTTCACCAAGGCCCTGGCCGACCTGGGCGTGGCCCCGAA
>JALZJC010000156.1 GCA_030859945.1 Actinomycetota bacterium
CGTCATGCAGGTCGAAGAGGTGAGCCAGGCCCCGGAGTCGGATTGGATGGCCGAGGGCAACTGCCGCCACGAGCCTTCCTCCACGTTCTTCCCGAACGACGGCGTGGGGGTGGAGGTGGCCCGGCGCATCTGCGCCACGTGCCCGGTCAAGTCCCCATGCCTGGAGTACGCCTTGTGCAACCACATCGCCCATGGCGTGTGGGGAGGGGCGTCGGAAAGGGAACGGCGTCGTATCGCCCGCCGCCGGCGCCGGGACGCAGCCGGAACCTAGGTGGAGCTCGGCGAAGCCGGCTTCTCCGTCGTGTCCGGCTCGAGCTCCTTGGGCTCGGTCCTCTTCCGACCATCCTCGTCGCCCGGACCCTCGGACACCCCGCGCTTGAACTCCTTGGAGGCCTGACCCAGCGACCGGGCGAGCTTGGGCACCCGGGAGGCACCGAAGAGCAGAAGGAGGACTCCGAGGATGATGAGCAGCTCTGGCATTCCGAGATTCATGGTGCTCCCCTTAAGTTGCCGACGAGACTGCCGATGCCACCGTCTCGAGCTGGTGGTCGGGGTGGTCCCCGAAAGGCAAGGCTAGCGTCCCTCCGTCGATAATGAGCGTCGCCACCCCGCATTCCTCCCACGCCGCCACGTGCTCGGCCACCTGGGCGGGCGTGCCTACGGGGACCTCACGGCTCACGAACCGAGTGACGCCGCCCGGGTCCCTGCCTGCCTTCTCGCACGCCTGATCGAGCGCCACAGCCAGCCGACGGTACTCCTCGATCGTGCCGGTGTGGCCAGCCGGCCCCCAACCGTCGCCATGCCGGGCCACAGCCGCGAGGAGCGGAGCACCGCTTCCGCTGATCCAGACCTGCGGCCCCGGCCTCTGGAGCGGGCGAGGCCGGCAGCGCAGCGCCTCCACCCGGTGGTGACGGCCCGAGAACGTGAACGGCCCGCCTTCGAAGGCCCCCTTCATGACCTGCATCGCCTCGGCCAGCCCATCGGCCTCACCGGCGTCAGCGTCGGGACCCTCGCTCAGCCCCACGATCACTCGTCCCCCGCTCAGGACGTCGGTGGTGGCGAGGGCCTTGGCCACGATGGCCGGGGGCCGCATCCCGGTCCGCAGGAGGACCCCGAGCCGAGGCCCGTAGGTCACCTCGGCCAGCCCGGCCAGAGCCGTCAGCGGCTCGATCCCGTCGTAGGCCGGCGCCGCCCGGCCCCCCAGGGCGGCATCGGGGTCGGCGAGCCACAACGACGTCACGCCCAGCGCCTCCGCTCGGCGCGCCATGTCGGCCAACCTCTCCCACCGGTCGAATCGAGGAAGGGCCAGGCCGATCTCCACCAGCCGATGGTACGGGGCCTACCGGTAGGAGGTGCCGACCGCAACAGCGCGATCGTGGAGAGGTGCTCGAGTGCGTGATCAACGTCAGCGAGGGTCGCGACCCGTCGGTCATCGCCGCCCTCGGCCTCGTCGCCGGCTCGCACCTGCTCGACACGCACGTCGATCCTCACCATCACCGAAGCGTCCTCACGCTGGCCGGCCCGCACGTCGAGGAGGCGGCCAGGCGGGTGGTGAAGGCAGCCGTGGCCCGTATCGACCTGCGGTCCCACCACGGCACGCACCCCCGCCTGGGAGCAACCGACGTGGTGCCCTTCACGCCCCTCGAGGGCTCGTCGCTCGACGACGCCCTCCTCGCCCGAGATCGCTTCGCCCGCTGGTCCGCCGATGCCCTCGGTGTCCCCTGCTTCTTGTTCGGGCCCGAACGGTCCCTTCCCGACATCCGCCGTGGTGCCTTCGTCACGGTGGCGCCCGACACAGGCCCCGATGAGCCCCACCCCAGCGCCGGCGCCGTGAGCGTGGGCGCCCGGGGCCCCCTCGTGGCCTACAATGTGTGGCTGTCTCCAGGTTCAGGGGCGGATGTGGCCCGAGAGGTGGCGGCGGCCATCCGCGGGCCGGGGATACGCGCCCTGGGCCTCGACCTCGATGGCCGGGCCCAGGTGTCCTGCAACCTCGTCGAGCCCCTCACCGTTGGCCCCGACGTTGCCTTCGACGCAGTAATGGCACGTGCGGCGGTCGACCGAGCGGAGCTCGTGGGGCTGGTGCCCGCACGGGTGCTCGAGGCCATCCCCTCGTCACGCTGGGAGGAGCTCGACCTGACACCCTCCCGAACCATCGAGGCCCGCCTGGCGCAGGCGGGCCTCGATGGCGCTGGTCGTGGGGGGCAGTGATCAGTGTCGGCCGCGCTCCCTGTGGTTGGCCGGGAAGCTCAAGACGCCGATGCCGTTCCCGCTTCCCTGGAGCGCCCGGCGACGGACCGGGCCCGGCGGATACGGCGCCGCTCCCGCTCGCTCAACCCTCCCCAGATGCCGAACTTCTCGCTGTTGGTCAGTGCATACTCGAGGCAGTCCTCCCGGACCACGCACCCTCTGCACACCTCCTTGGCCTCACGGGTGGAGGCCCCCCGCTCGGGGAAGAAGAGGTCCGGGTCGACGCCCATGCAGTTCGCCTGGCGCTGCCAGGTCCGCTCAGGACCGGCTTGGAGCAGCTCGTCCAGCGCCTCGGATCCCCTCATACGACCACCCTCCTTGCGGCAACGATCGCCACGACGACGGTCTCGGCCCGACGACCGGGACCCCGCGAATCGCCACTGTGTAATTACATCGCTGTCATCATGACTCTTCATCTCCACGGGCGCAAGGGGAGAATGGCGTGAGCACCATGCGACTAGAAGCCGCCCTGGGCGACATCACCCAGCAGAGCGTCGACGCCATCGTCAACGCCGCCAACCAGTCCCTTCTCGGGGGTGGCGGGGTCGACGGCGCCATCCACCGTGCCGCCGGCCCCGAGCTGCTGGCCGAGTGCCGGACCTTGGGAGGCTGCCCAACGGGCGAGGTCAAGGTCACCGCCGGCTACCGCCTTCCGGCCCGATGGGTGATCCATGCCGTGGGTCCGAGGTGGCGGGGCGGGGATCACGGTGAGGAGGCGCTGCTGGCCTCCTGCTACCGCCGCAGCCTCCAGGTGGCCGACGAGCTGAGTGCAAGGTCACTGGCCTTTCCCGGCATCTCCACCGGCATCTACGGCTACCCCAAAGAAGAGGCCGCCACGGTGGCCGTCGAGACCATCCGCTCCACGCCCACCGCCGTGGAAGTGGTGCGCCTCGTCGCCTTCGACGAGGCGATGTTGAGCCTCTTCGAGGACCGCCTGGCCGGCTAGCTTCGCCGGCTTGGTCGCCCGCTCAAGAAGCCGAACGGCGAGCGGTCTTGTGCTCGATGAGGTCCACGAGGACGTAGTCACCGAGCGTCTCGGGGGTGGTGAAGAAGGCTCGGCCCCGGTTGAGCTCCGTCAGGCCGTAGCGAGGGGTCAGGTTGGCCCCGGGCACCACCACCCTCGGGCCCCCCGGGCGAGCCCAGTGCAGGTGGACGAAGGCGTCGGCGGCGACCTCGAGGAAGTCGACCCTGATGCGATGACGCGACCCGGCCACCGGGTTGGAGAAGCTCCCCTCGTTTGACCACCCCGACTGGGACTGCCAGTCGTCGACCCGTCCCAGGTCCGCCGGCGCGGCCCCGCCCCAGTTGACGCTGAGCGCCCCGCCCGGCTCGCCCACGCCGGTGGCGTGCAGCTTGGGGGGGCCGGTGAGGCTGGGGTTGTCCCAGTAGGTGGCGGCCAGGCCGTTGACGCCCTCGTCGTAGGCGGTCTGGGCCCGGGGCACCCGCCCCTCGTAGCCGGCCGCCGGGCGGCGGTCGGCGCCGAACCAGGCGGCGGGGGCGGGCCGTAGGTGTCGGTGGGTCGATGGGCGCGGTCGTAGATGGTGGTGGTGCGAAGCCCGCCGGCGTCGGTGCCCGACAGCTGCAGGTCGCCCGCGTCCCACTCGGTGGTGGAGCTGCGTCTGGTGGCGTCGGTGTCGGCCGTTTGGCGGGCGGCGGCGTCGAAGGCAACCGGCGGGCGTAGCCGTTGGGCTCGCTGAGGCCGGCCACGTGCACGTCGGTGCTGCCCGGCCCGTAGGTGTAGAAGTGGGCGGGGCGGGGGGCGCCGGCGTTGGGGGCGGGCAGGGTTATGGACGACACCTTGCCGGCGGTGTCGTAGGCGACCTCGGTGCGGGTGGTGGCGTCGTCGGGCCGGCGCCCGGCGGCCACCGCGTCGGCGGCCAGGGGATCGCGCACTGCGGTGAGCCGCCCGTCCTGGTAGGCGAAGTCGGTGACCTCGCCTCCGGGGTCCTCCAGGCGGGCCAGCTGGCCGGCGAAGTAGTGCAGGCGGGTCTCGGTCCCGTCCCAGTAGGCGATTCGGAACAGCATGCCCGCCGGCGGCGCCTGGAAGCCGGCCGGGGGGGTGGCACAGGACCCCGAGCCGGCGTAGGTGAGGGTGACCTGGCGGGCGCTCACCGGGTCGGTGATGGCGTCCAGGCGGGCCGGCTGGCCCGACCACGAGTAGCGGGGGGCGGCCGGGTTGCGGTCGTCGGCCCCCGAGGTCAGCGACGTGAGGTTGCCGTCGGCGCCGAAGGTGTAGGTGGCCCCGTCGTCGCCGGTTAAGGCCAGGGTCCCGTCGGGATTGGAGGCCAGCACGCCGTCTTCGTCGGGCGGCGGGGCCCAGCCCGTGGTGGTGCGGCGGTACTCGTGCGTGGCGCCGTCCACCTCGACCAGTGTGACGGCGTGGTCGGAGCGGCGGGCCTGGGCGTAGGTGACCTCGCCGTCGAGGTCGGCCGACGCCGTCCAGCCCTGGGGAAGGGTGGGCGGCCCCGGGCTCAGCCAGGAGACGGGGATGGTCTGCTCGGGCACCGGGCCGCGCACGGCGGCGTTGACGGCGGCGGAGAAGCCGGCCTCGTAGTACTCGATGGTGATGGGCACCGTCTGGCCCGCGGTCAGCGTCACGGTCCGGGCGTCGAACACGGGGCCGGGCCAGGTGGCCTGGTCGAACCAGCGGTCCAGCACCGGGGCGTTGTTTACCCACATCCGCACCCCGTCGTCGCTGGCCGCTCCGAAGCTGTAGGCGCCGGCCACGGGGACGGTGAGGTAGCCGGTCCAGCGGACCAGGAAGTTGTCGGGAGGGAGGTTGGGCACGGGCGAGCCGCCGTACCAGTCGAAGTAGACGTGGGGGTCGACCCGACGCATGAACAGGTCCTCGTCGAAGGCGCGGTTGGCGTTCCAGTCGGCGAAGTAGGCGGCGGTGAGCCCCCGCGAGGGCGGGGCCTGGGTGTTGTAGGAGAAGCTGAGGCCCAACCCTCCTCCCACGGTTGCCAAGCTTGGGCTGGCCGTCTGCACGGCCAGGTTGCCGGTGGCCAGGTTCACCGTGGCCGGGCCCACCGTGTCGGTGGGGCTCGGCCCGGAGGCTCCCAGGCGGCGATTGACCGAGAACTTGCGCACCCAACCCGGGCGGCGGGCGCTGATGCCGTCGTAGGTCCAGGTGTGCCAGTAATAGGTGACGCCGTCCTGCAGCGACCCCGCCGGCGGGGTCCACGAGGTGGGGGTGACCCAGCCCGAGTTGGTGACCTGGCCCGACTCGGCGTCGGGCCCGGTGGTCACCCGGAACCAGTAGCGCAGCGGGTCGCCCTCTGCGTCGGAGGCCGGGTTGACCGACAAGGCGGGCTGGTCGGTGGTGAGCACCGCCCCGTCGGCCGGGGCTATGGGGCCGGCCTCGCTGGGCAGGGTGTTGTAGGTGATGTGCAGGCCGGGGCGGGCGCCGGTCTGGGCAGAGGAGAACTTCTTCCAGGCGTAGGAGTCCCACTCGGGGGCGGTGACGGCCACGCCGTAGTTGGGGGCGGCCTGGTTCACCCACTCGTTGGCCAGGCCGGTGATGGAAAAGCCCTCCCACGCCGCCGGGCAGGCTCCCGAGTAGCCGTGGGAGAACGGGCGGGCCGTGACCACGCCGGCCAGCGGAGGCTGGGTGGCCCAGTTGGTAGCCCCGTCGAAGCCCCCGCCCAGGCGGTGGACGTGCACGTCGCGGGCGGCGCAGGAGTAGGAGTAGAAGTTGTGGAGGGTGAAGTAGGCGTCGGTCACGACCCGCTCGGGGCTGGGCAGCCACGACAGGTCCCAGCGTATGGGGCTGCGGGCCAGCGTCCCCCCGCCGTTGTAGGTGCCGGCTCGGAGCTCGGTGGATCCGGCCTGGCCCGAACTGATCCCGGTCTGAACGAAGGTGTCGATGCCGGCGCCGTCGGCGGGGCTGACGTAGTAGCCCGGGTCAATGGTAACCGGCGCTTGGCGGGCGGGATCGGCCAGCCAGGCCGGGTCCACTCCCACCTCGACCACGGCCACGTTGGCCTTCTGGGAGACCAGGCGGGTGGTGACCGAGGTCTCGGCGCCATCGCCGGACGCGGTGTCGGCGGCGTCGAAGGCGATGCCGCCCCCGAAGCTCGCCACCGTCTGCCCTCGCCGGTCCAGGAAGTCGACCCCCACCCGAGACGGGCGGGCGGTGACGCCGGGGGGAAGGACGAACTCGTCCAGGTAGGACGCCGGGGCGGGCAGGGTGGGCAGGACCACCGCCTCCTTGAAGCCGGTGGGACCCAGGGTCACTTCGACGTCGCGGCCGCCGCTGAGGGCGCCAGCCGACCTGGCGGTGGCGCCATTGGCCTGGGACCGGGAGAGGGCTGGAGTGGCCTTGTATCCGCGAACCTGCACATCGCGCTCCTCGAGGACGTTGAGCAGGCCCACCTGGATGCGCTCGGCCAGGTCCGGCAGCTCGTTGATGGCGAAGATGCCCCGGTTGGCGCGGGGCACCAGGCCGTAGTGCAACGTGAGCTCGTCCGACAGGTACCGACCCTCGGCCACCCGGATGGGGTCCACCTCGCCGATGAGGTCGGCGACCGAGGTATCGGGAGTGGCCAGCTTCTCGCCGAAGCGCTGGTCACGGCCGATCCACTCCACCGGCGTCTCGTCGCCCTTCTCGGCCACGAGGTCGCGGCCGAGGCGGGAGATGGGTTGGTAGGGATCGTCGTTGACCTCCGAGCCGGCGACGACCGGCACCCACTCGTCGAGCAGGGACGTGAGCGACCGTATGACCCGCGTCTTGGCCTGGCCCCGCTCGCCGAGGAGAATCACGTCGTGGCCCGCCAGCAGGGCGTTCCCAAGCTGGGCAGGACCGTGTCGTCGTAACGAGCACCCCGTCGAGGAGGGGCCGACCTTCGACCAGGCGAGCGACGGTGTTGCGCCGCACCTCCTCCTTCACCGGGACCGACTCCCAGCCCGAGTCACGAAGCTGGCCGATGGTCGCGGGCCGAGAAGCCACACCGGAAGCGTACTGTCGGGGCGTGGAGGTCCATCGTCACAGTTATGACGCGGTGATCGTGGGTGCCGGTGGCGCGGGGATGCGGGCGGCCATAGAGGCGGCCGGCAAGTGCCGCACTGCGGTGATCACCAAGCTCTACCCCACGAGATCACACACCGGAGCCGCTCAGGGCGGCATGTGCGCGGCGCTGGCCAACGTGGAGCAGGACTCCTGGGAGTGGCACCTGTTCGACACCATCAAGGGCGGGGACTACCTCGTGGACCAGCCGGCGGCCGAGATCATGTGCCGGGAGGCCATCGACGCCGTCATCGAGCTCGAGCACTTCGGGCT
>JALZJC010000160.1 GCA_030859945.1 Actinomycetota bacterium
GGGATGGTGACCAAACCGCCTGGAGCCAGCTCGTGGACTACAACGAGGACGACACCCAGGCATGCCGGCTCCTTCGGATCGCCGTGGCCAAGTCAACGACTGGGTGGACCTTGACGGCCGAGCCCCCTCCAGCGAGCGTCAACAGGTCTGACGAGGTGAGGGATTTGTGAACGCATCGCAAGTGCCTGGGTGGCAGATCCCCACACCAAGGCCAAGCACGCGGTCTACGCGCAGTATCTGGGCAAGTGGATGCCGATCATGGTTCAATTTTGGGGAGGCAACGTCACCTACGCGGAGGGCTTCGCCGGCCCGGGCGGCGGCGGGGGAGGCGACCAGGAGCGGACCGACGCTGCCGCCTGAGGGAGGACCCATTGGCGCAAGCCGACCGCGGGTCGGGCTCGGCCGCCGGACGGCCGGTCCGGGGCCGTGGCCGTGGCCAGCGTCGCGCGAGCACGGACCCTGGCCGCCGGATTGACGCCCGTCCTGGACAACCGCAGGATGCGATGGTCCAAGTCCCTTATAGCAGCACGATGAGAGCGTGGAATGGCCCGGGAACCACATGCCCGTGCGCTGGTCCTGGGTGACAGGGATCTGGTCGCACCTCTCCACCGTGCCGGCGTCGCGGTGACCGTCGTATCGCCCCCCGCTGCGTCGGTCCGCTTTTCCCGATACGCATCCGGGTGGCTCCTCGATCCTCGACCGGACGAGGACGCCCTGTGCATCGCCCTGCTCGAGGAGGGGCGCAAAATTTTGGGACCGGCGGCGCTCTTCTACGAGGAAGACGCCGATGCCTTGTTCATCTCTCGCCGCCGCGCGGACCTGGCCACCGAACTACGGTTTGTGATCCCGTCAGCCGACCTGGTGGAACGGCTCATCGACAAGGCCGCCTTCCAGCAGTTCGCCACCGATCTGGGGCTCCCCGTGCCCGCAGGGCGGCAGCTGGATCTGTGCGCGGGCCCTCCCGACCTCAGCGGGATCTCTTTTCCGGTGGTCGTCAAGCCGCTGTGGCGTGAGCGGGCCTGGGAGGACATCAGTCCGGCCAAGGCCCTCCTCGTCGACGGCCCGGAAAGGTTGCGGGAACTGCTCGCCGGCCTTGCGCCGGCACACGAGTCGGTCCTGGTCCAGTCCTCGATCCGGGGGCCAGAGACGGCGATCGAGAGCTACCACGTCTACGTCGACGCCGAGGGGGAGGTGGCGGCGCAATTCACCGGCCGGAAGCTGCGCACCTATCCCCAGCACATGGGCCACTCCACCGCTCTGGTGTCGACGGACAGCGCGGACGTCGCCGCGCTGGGGCGTGCGGTCGTGCAGGCAATCCAGCTGCGAGGCGTGGCCAAGCTCGACTTCAAGCGGGACGCCGAAGGCCGCCTGTGGTTGCTGGAGATCAACCCCCGCTTCAACCTGTGGCACCACCTGGGCGCGGCGGCCGGTGTGAACATTCCGGCGGTCGTGTGGGCCGATCTCGTCGGCGAAGCACGTCCCCCCTCGAAGCCCGCCCGCCCCGGGGTCAGCTGGTGTCACGTGAAGCGGGATTGGCGCGCTGCCCGCGAGCAGCGGATCGGCCTGGCTCGGTGGCTCCGCTGGGTGGCGACATGTGACACCCGGGTCGGCCTAAATCCGGCTGATCCCCTTCCCTTGGTGGCGACCAAGGTGGTGATCCCAGCCGCCCAGCGGCTGAGTCGCTTGACGGGCCGGGGGCGTTGATGCGGCTGGGTCTCCTCTCGGATGTGCACGCGAACCTGCCGGCGCTGCAAGCGGCGCTGGCCGCGTTGAGGGATCGCGGCGCGGATGGGCTCCTGGTCGCGGGTGACCTGGTCGGTTACGGCGCTCAGCCCAATGAGTGCGTCGATGTGCTCGCCGAGGCGGAGGCACGGTGCGTGGCCGGCAACCACGACCTGTTCGTCCTGGGGCGCCTCCCGCCGACCCGATTCCCGGCGATCGCCCGTCGCAGCGCCGAGGTGACGCGCGCACTGCTGCGGGCCGACACTCGCAGCTTCCTCGGCTCCCTTCCGCTGACATTACGGGCCGGGGCGGTGCTCGTCTCGCACGGGTCTCCGGACGACCCCGAGGAGTACGTCACCGAGGAAGGTCGCGCCCAGGAGCTGCTGCGCCGGCTGCCGAACCTGTCCCCGCCGGCCGACACCCTGGTCCTGGGGCACACCCACCGACAGTGGTGCGTTGTTGGCGGCCGAGGTGCCCTGCCAGCCCGGGGGCTCGTGCAGCTGCCGGTGGGCAGCCGGCTACTCAATCCCGGAAGCGTGGGACAGTCCAGGGAGCGGGAGCGCACCCCGGGCGCTCGCTGCGCGGTCTACGACACCGTGGCGGCCACCGTGGAGTTCATCCGTACCGACTATGACGTGGCGGCCAGCCGTCGAGCATTGCGGGGGCTCGATCTACCGGACGAGAGCCTCCACGCACCTCCCCGCCTGAGGGGGCGGGTCATGCGCGCGTCCCGGCGGATCATGCGCAGGGCTGCCGGCAGGCGCTCCGGACGGCCCTGATCCCCGGAGCCGCGGTCGCACCCTCCGGCCAGGTGGGCTGACAGCGGTCAGTTCCGGCTTGCAGTGGGTGGGGTCCCGGCCCTCGAGGGCCACTGGAGCCAGGGCTTGGCCCGCTCGTGTGCCAGCACCGTGTCGGTGTACGCCCGCCACGTGGACTCTCTCGGATCACCGGAGTAATGCACGCCGATGCAGGCCTCCAGGTTGCCCCGGAGCTGGGAGTACCACATCGCGCCCTCGTAGCAGGCCCGCCGCAGCCCCATGGCCCAGTCGGCGTTGAAGGCCGTGGACGCGGACGAGTTGGGATGGGCACCCCACACTCCGCGGCGCATCTGGTAAAGGCCGTAGGACTCGCCGGCGTCGCCGACGAAGGACTGCACCCAGTAGGTCTCGGCGACGGCCTGAGCGCGGCCGAGGTCGGTCGGGAAGCCCCACTTGCACGAGGCCCACTGGATGATCTCGTCGGTCGTGCCGTTGAAGGCGCCGTCCACACGGCCTCTATAGGCGGAGCTGTTGGCCATGTCGGAGTACCAGGAGCCCATGCCGTAAGGAGCAGGCCCCGTCGGACGGGTGCTGTTGGCGGTGGCGTTCTCCGGCCGCGGCTCCCAGGCGTTGCGCTGGACCCGGGCCGCGCACTCCTCCCCGGACGGGAGGTCGCTGCCTGGCGGCAGCAGCGGGAAGGCGCCGCCCTGCGGTACGGCAACCGGTGAAGCAGCGGGTCGGGTCGAGGCAGCCGCCACGGGGGCGGCGGGGGCTGTTGGGGC
>JALZJC010000012.1 GCA_030859945.1 Actinomycetota bacterium
GAAGATGCCCGAGCCGACGAACACCGCCTCGGCGCCCAGCTGCATCACCAGGGCGGCATCGGCGGGGGAGGCAATGCCGCCGGCGCAGAACATGGGGACGGGGAGGCGTCCGGTCTCGGCGATCTCGGTCACCAGCCCCACCGGAGCCTGGAGCTGCTTGGCCCAGGCATAGACCTCGGCCGGATCGGCCTGGGTGATCTTCTTGATGTCACCCACGATCGATCGCAGGTGACGAACCGCCTCCTTCACGTCGCCGGTGCCGGCCTCGCCCTTGGAGCGGATCATGGCCGCCCCCTCCGAGACCCGTCGCAGGGCCTCACCGAGGTTGGTGGCGCCGCAGACGAAGGGCACGGTGAAGGCCCACTTGTCGATGTGATGGGCCTCGTCGGCGGGGGTGAGGACCTCGGACTCGTCCACGTAGTCGACCCCGAGGGCCTGTAGCACCTGGGCCTCGGCGAAGTGGCCGATGCGGGCCTTGGCCATCACGGGGACGGTGACGGCGTCCTTGATCTCCTGGATCATGGCCGGGTCGCTCATGCGGGCCACGCCACCGTCACGGCGGATGTCCGCCGGCACCCGCTCCAGGGCCATCACCGCCACCGCTCCCGCGTCCTCGGCGACCCTGGCCTGCTCGGCGTTGACGACGTCCATGATGACCCCGCCCCTCATCATCTCGGCCAAGCCCCGCTTGACGCGATCCGTCCCGGTGCGCGCTGGCGAGCCTCCTGCTGGGGTCTTCGGCTCCGGCATGGCCTCAGTCTACGACGCGCCCCGGCGCGGGCGATCCCGGCGCTCTCCCCGGGTCAGGGCGTGATGGCGGCCCTGCCCGGTCGGACCAGCTCGATCCAGGTCTGTCCCGGCGTCATCCGAACCGGCGCACCCGAGGCGTCCAGGTACTGGGTGAGCGCATCGGGGGTCGGCTTCCTCCATCGACCCTTCACGACCTTGCCGTCGGTGAGGACCCACACCTCGCCCTCGCCCACCAGCTCCGCCTCCGGCACCACCGCCCCCGACCGGTCGCGGAAGCCCGTGTCCCGGTAGTTGACGAGCTGCACCACAACGTTCTTGGGCGCCTGCTGGCTTCCACCCTGGTCGACGTGCGGGCCTCCGTCCTGGCTTCGCTTCCAGGTCGCCGAAGCGGCGTCCCACCGGTACTGCACGGCGGTGACGATCACGGCCCGGAACTCCATGCTCACCCCCACCGCCGGCGCGGCGCCGGCCGCGTCCGTCGGCTCGCCCACGCTCCGGAAGGGAAACAGCCGGGGGGGCGGCGCCGAGCCCGGGGGGGCGTGCGAGAAGAGGCTGGGGGTCGAGGAGAACAGGTCGTACGGACCTGGGCGTCCTCGCTGCCGCCGGTAATCGGCGGGGAACCTGTCCACGCCCACGTCCACCAGCGGCGAGCGGGCGATCAGGGTCTGGAAGGCGGAGCTGGCCCCGGAGTAGGCGAACAGCGGCCGGTTCAGGCTGCTGGTGATCAAGATGTCGGTCGAGCGCGCCGAGCGCACCGGGCCCACGACGGGCGCGTCGCCGGAGTGGAAGAGGACCGCGAAGCGGGTGACTCCACCCTCCACCTCCTCCTCCACCACGACGTCGGCCTGGCCCAGGCCCACCTGGGGCCGGGCCTTGGGGGCGTTGTCGACCTTGACGACGAGAAGGGGCCGGGCTGCTCGAGCCGGGTCGGCCGGGAGCCCGGTGAGAGGGGCCCCTTGTTCCGTCGCCGGCGTAGAGGTTGCAGGAGGGGGCACGCCGGCGTCGTCTGATCCCTTCCCGCCCCCGCTGCAGGCCGCTACCGCCGACAGCCCGGCCAGCGCCAGGATCCATGCCGTCGGCACCGCTCGGTCTCTGCCCATCAAAGCTCCCGCAGGGCCTCGATGCGCTCGTCCAGGCGCTCGGACGCGCTCCCCTCGCCACCGGGTACGGGAGGGGCCATCCACAGATGGGCCGTGGCTCGAGACCCCGAGCCGAGGGCGGCTGGGTCGTCGTGCAGCTTCTCCATGGCCGAGATCATCCCTGGCGGGTACCTGGTGACGGCCACACCGCCGAGATCGGCCTCCGACTCCCTCCTCTGCCCGGTGGCACCATCACCGATGGCCATGTCCACGAGGCCATTGACCGTGGGCGCGGGGAGAAATGACGCAGGGAAGCCCACCAGGGCGGCAGCCATGGTGGACACCAGCACGTCCCAGCTCTTGACGTGGGTCAGCTCGTGCGCCAGCACCGCCTCCAGCTCGACACGGCTGAGCGTGGCCAGCAGGCCAGTGGTGACCCCGACCGCCGCCCGCCTCGGGCTCCGCCCGGCGGCGAAGGCGTTGAGCGCCTTGTCCTCGACCACGCAGACGCGGGGCTTGGGCAGACCCGACGCGAAGCACAGGCCCTCGACGAGGTTGTGGAGGCGGGCATGGTCCACCGGGTCGGCAGGGTGCGCTCCCATCAGGGTGAGGACCAGGGCCTCGGACCCGGCGTAGACGGCGGCTGCGGCCAGGCAGGCGATCAACAGGGCCACAGCCAGGCCCAGGACGGGCTCGCCCAGCACCACGGTCACCAACCACAGGGCGGCGCTCAGGCTGGCCACGAAAACGGCGACCAGCGCCGCCGCTCGACGCTTGTTGGCGGCGACACGGTCGTCCAGGACCGGGTTCAGGGCTCGAGCCTCACTGAGCGCAGCATACGGTGACCCGTCGCCGGTCACAGTCCCGCGGCTGAGATCAGCTGGCGGCCAAGGGATCGGCGCGACGATCCCTCAAGACTTCTTCGTACAGCTCCACGTAACGCTCCACCAGCCGACCCATCCCCAGCTCGCGAGCCCGTTCATCGCCGGCCGTGGCCAGCCGCGTGGCCAGGTCGGGATCCTGGAGCACTCGACTCAGGCTCGCGGCCAGCGCCTCGGGGTCGCCCGGCGCCACCAGGAGGGCCTCGCGGTCCGGGGTGGCGACGTTGCGGTAGCCGGGAAGGTCACTGGCCACCACGGGCGTGCCGGCGGCCATGGCCTCCAACAGCACGACCCCGAATGACT
Source organism: Actinomycetota bacterium (assembly GCA_030859945.1). Lineage (GTDB taxonomy): Bacteria > Actinomycetota > Acidimicrobiia > Acidimicrobiales > YB1-3. The sequence continues at coordinate 3,014 of JALZJC010000012.1, forward strand.
CGCCGTGCAGCGACGGAGCGCAGAAGACGTCCGCCCCCCGGAGACGGGCCGCCAGCTCGTCGTCGGTGACGGCCCCCAGCCACTCCACCCTGGGGTGCTTGGCGGCGCGGGCCTTCAGCGCCGAGGTCTCCGGGCCCTCGCCTGCCAGCCAGAGACGGGTATCGGGCGGGAGGAGGACCATGGCCTCGAGGAGCACGTCGAGGCCCTTGCGTTCCTCGTGGCGGCCGATGAAGAGGACCGTCGGACCGGCCGTGGGCCATGGCTCGCCAGCGGCGAAGCGCTCGACGTCGACGCCGTTGAACACCACCTCGTACTCACCGCCCAGGGCCGCCGCCGCCGTGTCCCGAGCGTCCGGAGACACGGCGCACCGCAGTGAGAGCCTTCGGGCCAGGCGCCGGACCGCGGGGCGGAGCGCGGCATAGGCCGCACTGGACCCGGCCCGGTGGAAGGTCCCCACCATGGGCCGGCGCTCGAACACCAGGGCAGTCAGCGTGGGCCCGGGGCACAGCGGCTCGTGGAGATGGACGATGTCGAAGCGCTCGTCGCGCAGCGCCCGCACGGTGCGCACGGCCGAGACCGGGTCCAGGGCCAGCGGCGCCACCGAGCCGTTTGCCGAGAGGGGCA
>JALZJC010000022.1 GCA_030859945.1 Actinomycetota bacterium
TCCATGATCCGGCACACCGGGGGAGAGGCCATCGGGGCCACCTCCACCAGGTCCAGGTCGGCCTCCCGGGCGATCTGCATGGCCTCCGGCACCGACTTGATCCCGAGCTGGGCGCCGTCGGCGTCCACGAGGCGGACCTCACGGGCCCGGATCCGGTCGTTGATCCTGGGCTCGCTGTCACTGTTTGCGGCGATGCGATGCTCCTCCTGCTCGGCGTCTGTGGCTCTGGGGCCTTCCTACCCCTTGGGCGTATCTCTTAGCCAAGGCGGGCGCTGGAAGCAACACCCGCGCTTGCGGCCATTCGATCCGTCGCACCGGAGCTCGCCAAGCTCGCACCAGTGGCCGGCTGGGAAGCCCGCCGGCCCCCGCTTCCGTCCGTCCTGCTGGCCTAGGGTACCAGCGTGAGCACGATCTGGACACCAGGTGGAGAGCGGCCGGTCGGTGACCCCGGGAGCCAGGGCCAACGCACCCAACCGGCACCGGCACCCGCGCCCGAGGGGCAGGGTCAGGAGCCGGCCACGGAGGAGGAGCTCGAGGCCAGGATGGTGGAGCTGCGCCGGCAACTGGCCGACACTCCTGTGGAGCTGGTGGTGGCCAACCACTGCTTCGGGCTGTTCGAGCTGGCTGCCCTGCACCTCTCCCTGCAGCCTCCCCGCCTCGATCGGGCCCGCCTGGCCATAGACGCCCTCGCCGCCCTGCTGGAGGCCATGACCGGGCGCCTCGGTGACGAGGAGTCCCAGCTGCAGGAAGGCCTGGCCAGCCTCCGCCTGGCCTATGTGCAGATCCAGGGGGCGAAGGGGACCGCCGGGGACACCGATCCGGGTTCCGAAGGCGGGCCCTAACCGAGCGTCACCAGCGAGGCCGCCTCCCAGCTCCCTCCGTGGCCGGCCACCACCTCGAAGGCGACCTGGGCTCCCACCGGCACGCTCCGGCTGGAGTCGGCCACGGCGGTGCAATGGAAGAAGAGCCGGCGGCCGTCGCGGCACTGCACCCACCCGAAGCCCTCGGCCTGGTCGAAGTCGACCACCGTGCCGCGCTCGGTCAACGTCCCTGCCGGTGTCCGACGCAGCCGTGCGCAGCCACGCTTTGCACTAGTGCACGATCTTGGAGATCGGCAGCTCGATGATGTCGGTGGCGCCGTGGTCCTCGAGGGCCGGGATGAGGGTGTTGATCTGCGACTTGGGCACAACCGTCTCCACTGCGTAGCCGTCGTCCCCGAAGAGCTCGGAGACCGTCGGTGAGCGCAGGGCGGGGAGGAGATCGATGACACCTGGCAGGTCGGCCTGGCCCACGTTGAGCTTCACCAGAACCTTGCCGCGCGCCTCGAGCGTCCCCTGGAGCAGGGTGAGGACCTGGCCCATGGCGTGGCGCTTGTCCGGGTCCTCGCAGGCGAGGGGGTTGGCGATCAGCTCCGTGTAGGAGACGAGGATGGTGTCGACGATGCGGAGGCCCGCGGCCCGAAGAGCCCTTCCGGTCTCGGTGATCTCCACCACGGCGTCGGCGATATCAGGCACCTTGGCCTCGGTTGCGCCGTAGGAGAGGGTGATCTCGGCGTCCACGCCGTTCTTCTCCAGGTAGCGCCGGGTGAGCTCTGGGTACTCGGTCTGCACGCGGACACCTGAGCGCAGGTCGTCCACCGCCTGCACCGGTGAGTCCTCGGCCACGGCCAGCACGACGTTGACGGGCCGGGCCGTGGCCTTGGAGTAGTGCAGCTCTCCGAGCGACAGCACGTCGCTGGCGGTCTCCTCGATCCAGTCCCGGCCGGTGATGCCGAGATCGAACAACCCCCGGGCCACGTAGCGGGGTATCTCCTGGGGACGGAGGATGCGTACGTCGTCGATGCGGGGATCGGGAACGGTGGCCTGGTAGTCGACCTCCGACGAGCGCAGCACCGGCAGGTCGGCGGCCTCGAACAGGTCCAGGGTGGCGCGTTCCAGGGACCCCTTGGGCAGGACCAGGCGCAGCACCGTCAGCTCTCGGTGGGCTTGGGCAGCTGGCGCATGAGGTCCGCCATCTCGATGGCCGCCGTGGCCGCCTCGAACCCCTTGTTCCCGCCCTTTCCCCCCGCCCGGTCCAGGGCCTGCTCGGTGGTCTCGGTGGTGAGCACGCCGAAGATCACGGGCACACCGGTGTCGAGCTGAGCCCGCTGGATGCCGGCCGCGCACTGGCCGGCCACGTGCTCGTAGTGACCGGTTGCGCCTCGGATCACGGCGCCCACACAGATGACGGCGTCCACGTCGCCCGACCCGGCTAGCCGGGCTGCGGCCAGCGGGACCTCGAAGGCCCCCGGCACCCACGCCACGGTGATGGAAGCCTCGTCCACGCCGTGACGGGCAAGCCCGTCGAGGGCCCCGGCCAAGAGCCGCTCGGTGACCAGGTCGTTGAAGCGGCTGCACACGATGGCCAGACGCAAACCATCGCCTCGCAGGGCGCCGCCGTGCTCGCTCGTCTTGCGTCGATCAGAGGTCGTCATCGAGGCCCTCCAGCACGTGTCCCATCCGTTCCCGCTTGGTGCGCAGGTAGGCGATGTTCTCCGGATTGGGCACCGGCATCAGCGGGACCCGCTCCACCATCTCCAGGCCGAAGCCCTCCAGACCACCGTACTTGGCCGGGTTGTTGGTCATGTAGCGCATGGTGGTGATGCCCAGGTCGACCAGGATCTGGGCGCCGATGCCGTACTCGCGGCTGTCGACGGGCAGGCCCAGGTCCAGGTTGGCGTCCACGGTGTCGCGTCCGCTCTCCTGAAGCGAGTAGGCGCGCAGCTTGTGGGCCAGCCCGATCCCCCTGCCCTCGTGACCCGTCAGGTACACGACCACACCGAGCCCCTCGTCGGCCACCCGCTTCATGGCCGCGTCCTTCTGCCAGCCGCAGTCACAGCGCAGGGAGCCGAAGACGTCGCCGGTGAGGCACTCGCTGTGCACTCGCACCAACACCCTGTCCTCGCCTTGCACGGCTCCCTTCACCAGCGCCAGGTGCAGGTCCTTGTTGAGCACCGACTCGTAGGCGTAGAGCGTGAACTCGCCGTACTGGGTGGGAATGCGAGCCTCGGCCACCCGCCGCACGAGCTTGTCCTTCTGGCGCCGGTGGCGGATCAGGTCGGCGATGGAGATGATCAGCAGCCCGTGCTCCTCGGCGAAGGTCACGAGGTCGGGAAGGCGGGCCATCTCCCCGTCGTCCCTCACCACCTCGCACAGCACGCCGGCCGGGTAGAGGCCGGCGGCCCGGGCCAGGTCGACGGCGGCTTCGGTGTGCCCGGCGCGCTTGAGCACCCCGCCCTCCCGGTAGCGGAGCGGGAACATGTGGCCGGGCTTGGCCAGGTCCTCCGGGCGGGTGGCGGGGTCGATCAGGGCCTTGATGGTGGCGGCGCGGTCCGCGGCCGAGATCCCGGTGCTGGTGCCGTGCCGGGAGTCGACGCTGATGGTGAAGGCGGTCCGCTGTGACTCGGTGTTGTCGAGGACCATGAGGGGCAGGTCCAGCTCGTCGAGACGCTCGCCGGGAAGGGGCACGCAGATGACCCCCGAGCTGTGCTTGACCAGGAAGGCCAGCTTCTCGGGTGAGGCGTGCTCGGCGGCCATGATCAGGTCGCCCTCGTTCTCGCGATCCTCGTCGTCGACCACGATCACCATCTCGCCCTGGGCGATGGTGGCGATGGCCTTCTCGATCTCGGCGAACGGCACTCCCGAATGCTACGCGGGGCCGCCCCGGCCCAGGAGCCTCTCCACGTACTTGGCCACGATGTCGACTTCGAGGTTCACCCGCTGGCCCGCCCGCCGGAGGCCCAGGGTGGTGACCTGGGCGGTATGGGGGATCACCGCCACCGCCAACTCGTCGCCCTTCACCTCCACCACGGTGAGGCTGCACCCGTCCACGGCGATGGAACCCTTCTCGACCACGTAACGAGCAAGGTCCGCCGGCATGCGCACCCGGAGATCGGGGGCAGGGGTCACCACCTCCCCCACTGCGTCGACGTGGCCCTGCACCAGGTGGCCGCCCAGGCGGTCGGCGAGCCGAAGGGGGCGCTCGAGGTTCACCAGGTCGCCGGTCCCCAGATCGTCCAGGTTGGTGCGGGCCAGCGTCTCCGGCACTGCCTCCACCGCGTACCAGCCGGCTCCGACCTCCACCACGGTGAGGCAGCAGCCGTTGTGGGCCACCGAGTCGCCGACGGCCAGGTCCTGGAGGACGGCACCGGCCTCCACCTCGAACCGCCCGCCGCCGCGGGCGCGGACCCGCCCCGTCTCCTCGACCATCCCGGTGAACACGCGGCTAACCCCCTCCCGCCGGTGCCGGCGCCAGCGGGGCCAGCTCCACCCGCAGATCGGGCCCGAGCCGGGTGACGTCGACGATCCGGCCCCGCCACACGTCGGCCATGGTGCCCGCCCCCGCTCCCGCGAACAGGCCGCGTGCGTCCTCGCCGCCGAAGAAGGCGGGGGCCAGGTAGAGGACGTAGCGGTCCACCAGGCCCGAGAGGTGGAAGGCGTGGGCCACGGCCGCGCCTCCCTCCACGAGGAGCTGGACCACCCCGCGCCGGCCCAGGTCGTCCAGGGCGCTCCCGAGATCGCCCGACATCTCGAGGGCGGGGAGCACCCGGGCTCCCTCGGGGACCTCGCCGAGCACCACTCGGAGCGGGTCGGGGCCCGGCACGTGGCGCACGGTCAGAGCCGGGTCGTCGGCCCGCACGGTTCCCGCCCCCACCATCACCGCGTCACTCTCGGCCCGGAGCCGGTGGGCGTCGGAACGAGCCTGCTCGCCCGTGATCCATCGGCTGGTGCCGTCGGGGGCCGCGGTGCGCCCGTCCATGGTGGCGGCCAGCTTGAGCACCACCCACGGGCGGCCGGTCGAGCGGTGCTTCAGGTAGGGGGCCAGCTGGGCCCGAACCTCGCCGGCGCACAACCCCACCTCGACGGCGATCCCCGCCTCCCGCAGGCGCGCCAAGCCCCGGCCGCGCACCCGGGCGTCGGGGTCCTCCAGGGCCACCACCGCGCGGGACACCCCGGCGGCCACGATGGCGTCGGCGCACGGCGGGGTGCGACCCTGGTGGGAGCACGGCTCCAGGGTGCAGTACAGGGTGGCGCCACGAGCTCGCTCGCCGGCTGACACGAGGGCCCCGGCCTCGGCATGGGGTCCACCGGCCGGGGCGGAGGCGCTCTCGAAAACGGCTCCGTCGTCGGTCACCACCACGCACCCCACCCACGGGTTGGGGGAGGCCGTCGCCCTCACCGTGGCCGCCAGCCCGATGGCCCTCTCCATGGCCCTCTGGTCGCTCCCGTCGGTCACCGGGCGTCACTCTAGGAAGGCGCCCCGGCCCTCGGGCCGGACCCCACGGAGCCAGTCCGCCGCGGTCATGGGCCCCCGTCCCTCGGGCTGCACCTCCACCAGCGCCAGACCCCTTCCGTCGCCGGTCCCCACGACCACCCCCTGGAGCAGTCCGGGCTCCGGTCCGGATCCGGCCACAGCCGCCTTCCGGACCCGCAACCGCCGGCCCCCGAAGGTGGTCCAGGCCCGGCCCAGGCGCACCACCCGGTGCAGCTCGGTGGCCGGACGAGCCCAGTCCAGGCGCAGCTCGTCGGGCTCGAGCTTGGCCGCGTAGATGGCCTCCCCCACCTGGGGCACGGGCCGTCCCAGGCCCCGGCCCAGCTCGTCCACCAACATCGCGGTCCCGAGCTCCACCAGCCTGCCCCGCAGCTCGGCGGCGGTCTCGTCGGCCCCGATGGCCACCCGCTCGCAGCGGTGGACGGGCCCGGTGTCGAGCCCGGCCTCGACGGCCATCAGGCACACGCCGGTCTCCGTGTCGCCGGCGAGGATGGCTCGCTCGACGGGAGCGGCCCCCCGCCATCTCGGCAGCAGGGAGAAGTGGAGGTTCACCATGGGGACTCGCTCCAGGACGTGGGGCTTGACGAGACGTCCGAACGCCACCACCACCCCGAGGTCGACCCCTGCGTCCATCACGTCCTCCACCCGCTCGCTCACCCTGATGCCCGCGGCCGTGGCCGCGGCCTTGACCGGGCTCGAGACGAGCCCACCACCCCGCCCACGGCGGCGGTCGGGCTGGGTGACCACCAGGGCCACGTCGTGGCCTTCGGCCACCAGAGCCTGCAAGGGAGGTACGGACGCCTCGGGGGTGCCCAGGAACGCAAGCCGCAGCGGCGCCAATCTCTCCTCAGTGAGCTTCGAGGTCGAGGGCCCGGCCCCGCAGGGTGCGCAGAGCGTCCTTCCTGTGCTCGGGGTCGAGACGCTCGATGAGCAAGGTGCCGTCGAGGTGGTCGACCTCGTGCAGGAAGACTCGGGCCAGCAGCTCGTCGCCGTCGAGGGACAGCTCCTTCCCGGCGAGGTCGACTCCTCTCAGGTGGACCTGCTTGGGACGGGCGATGGGCCAGTACAGCTCCGGCACCGACAGGCACCCCTCTTCGTAGGTCCATTGGCCGTCGTGGTGGCTCAACACGGGGTTGATCACCACCTGGGGGCCGTCGCCCACGTCGAACACGAACAGGCGCTTCTGCACACCCACCTGGTTGGCGGCCAGGCCCACGCCGGGAGCGTCGTACATGGTCTCGATCATGTCGTCGACGAGGGTGACGAGGCCGGCGTCGACATCGGTGACCTCGGCGCAGCGCACCTTCAGCACGGGGTCGCCGTAGGTGCGGATGGGGTGGATGGCCATTCCGGCTCAGGCTACCGAACCGCGCACCGGATCGAGCCTGACGGCGCCGCCGTTCAGGCTCGGGACGGGTCGACCACCACCCGGACGCGGCCCCGGGGGCGGGCGACCGAGGCCAGGGCATCGCACAGGGCGGTGTGGTCAGGGGCGCGCAGGAGCCAGCGGTCCCCGTCCGGGCCCAGTCGCTCCACGGACGTGGGCAGGGAGGCCACCATGCTCGCCGCGTCCGGCCCCGACACCTCGGCCAGGGCCGTGACGGGCGGAAGCCGCAGGGCCTCCCGGCGGCCCCGCTCGGCGACGGTGAGGCGCCCCGGGTCGGAGTGCACGGCGGCGTCCAGCACCTCATGGTCCGGAACGCGTGTCTGGACGAGGATCGTTCCCCGGCGGCCCCCTACCACCCGTGCCGCCCGGGCCAGGAGGGCGAGCGCGTGCTCACCGGCACGGAAGCGGGGGACGAGCAGTTCCTGGTCGAAGTCGAGGAAGGCCACCGCGTCCAACTCCTCCAGCCGATGCAGGGCCGCCTCGGTGCCGACGACGACCGGGGTGTCCGGGGTGGCGGTGGTCTGGCTCGTGATCTCCCCCACGCCGGCACCCACCAGGGCCTCGAGCTCCTCGGCGACCCGGGAGACGCCCGGTCGCAGGATCTTGAGCCGCTGGGCGCCGCACGCGGTGCACACCGATGGCCGCTCCAGACCGCACGCCCGGCAGCGCAGCCCGTCGGGGACCTGCTCGGCGGCGGCCCCGCAGCGCTCACAGCGAGCCAGCTCCCCGCAGGCGGCGCAGGTCAGAAGCCGGGCCCGCCCCTTGCGGTTGAGGATGCAGGCCACCCGCCGGCCGCTCCGGACCAGCCGCACCAGACGTTCCGAGTACAGGCCGGCGCGGGGATCGTCGTGGCGCCGGTCGACGACGTCGACGGCCGGCCACCCGGCTCGCTCCCGCGCCCGCGACGGCGTGAGCAACCGGCCCCACGCGAGGGTCTCCAGGCTGGGACACGGGGACAGGGCCACGCAGGGAACCCCGTCTCGCCGGGCCCGCTCGGCGGCCACGTGCCAGCCGTTCCACGACGGCGCTCGTTCCTCCTGGTGGGCCTGGTCGTGGACGTCGATGGCCACCACCGCGGCCAGAGCGGGGACCGGCGCCCATGCCGCTC
>JALZJC010000064.1 GCA_030859945.1 Actinomycetota bacterium
CCCCCGGAGGAGGTGTCTGGGTACCTGGTGGGCTCCCCCGCCTTCAAAGCGGGTGGGACGGGTGATCCCCGTCCGGCGGGTTCGATTCCCGTCCACCTCCGCTCATCGCCTCGCAAGCAGAGCTTCCGAGGGCGAAGATCAGACGGTCAAGAGGTCTCTTGCGCCGGTGTCGCTGGAGGGGTGACGCAGCTTCGACATGGCCCGAGCCTCGATCTGGCGGATGCGCTCCCGGGTCAGGTTGAAGTGCTCACCCACCTCCTCCAGGGTACGGGGCTCGCCCCTGTCGAGCCCGAAGCGCAGGCGGAGGATCTCCCGCTCCCGCTCGTCGAGAGGGCCGAGCAGCCGGGAGATCTCGTCGGGCAGGAGGCTCGTGGCCGCCACCTCGAAGGGTGACTCCGCCGAGCGGTCCTCGACCACGTCGCCCAGCTCGGCGTCGCCGTCCTCCCGGAGGGGCTCGGACAGCGAGAGGGGCTCAGCGGCGAAGCGAAGGGCCTCGGTGACCTTGTCCTCGGGCATCTCCACCTCGGCCGACAGCTCGCTCAGGGTGGCGGGGCGACCCAGCTTGAGCTCCAGGCGGGACCGGGCCTTCTGGAGACGGGCCAGGGTGTCGCCGGCGTGGACGGGGAGGCGGATGGTACGCCCGGTGTTGGCGATGCCCCGGGTGATGGCCTGGCGGATCCACCAGGTGGCGTAGGTGGAGAACTTGAAGCCCTTGCGCCAGTCGAACTTCTCGACGGCGTGCATCAGACCCAGGTTCCCCTCCTGGATGAGGTCGAGGAGCGGGAGGCCCGAGGCCTGGTACTTCTTGGCGATGGACACCACCAGGCGGAGGTTCGACTGCACGAACGTGCGCTGGGCGTCCTCTCCGTGCTTGACGGTGCGCCGCAGCTCACGGCGGCGGGCCGGTGTCAGAGACTTGCCCTGGCTCTCGAAGTCGACCCGTGCACCGTTTCCGGCCTCGATGGCCTGGGCCAGGCGCACCTCGTCGTCCTTGGTGAGGAGGGGGTACTGCCCGATGTCGGTGAGGTAGAGGCGGACGAGGTCTTCCTCGTCTCGCTCGACGCGCTCCTTGGCCAAGATCAAAACCCTTCGTAGTCCTGCCGGCGTCCAGACCCTGGTTCAACGTTGAGCGTGGGGAAAACCATTCCCGGGACCTGAACAGAGGACGGGAACTCTCCGAACTGTACCGCCGGAGTCAAGGTTCCCCGTTAACGGGCCCCGCCAAACCGCTGCCGGTGAACGCCAAGCCGCTCAGGGCCCCGCCGGCGATCATCGATTCCAGGCGGGCCTGGTGCTCGGCGGCCCGGCGAACCTGCTCCTCGGTGCCGAGGAGCGATTGGATCAGGGCCTCGCCGCGTGACCAAGCTTCCACCTCGTCGCGCAGGATCAGCCGCAGGGCGCGGATCACGGGCCCGTCGGTGATGGGCGAGCCGGCGTCGAGGTGGGCCGAATAGGCGACGATCATGCGGGGGACGAGGACCCGGTAGGCGCCCACCAGCTTCTCGATGGTCCGGCCTGGGCCATCGTTCTCCGGTCCCTCGGGCTTCCCCAGGGCGGTGACGAAGGTGACGAGGTCCTCGTTGGCCGGCCTGGTCAGGCCTTCCGGGCTCATACTCTCCGCCCGGGGGAGCTGCTCGTGCCACAGCTCGGCGTGCCAGGCGTGCTCACGGGCGTGGACGGCGAGCATCGCCTTCACTTCCGGCTCGGGGACGGCGGCCACCCAGCCGCCGAGGGTCTCGAACAGACGGGACTCGACCCAGCGGTAGGCGCCCATCCGCCGGGCCGACTCCTCGAGCGGCAGGGCCCGAGCGCTGGACGAGTGGCTGAGCGAAGGAGGCGGCTGCACTGGTGGCTAGCTGCGGTAGCGGTTGGTGATGGGCACTCGGCGGTCCTTGCCGAAGGCCTTCGGGGTCACCCGGACGCCGGGAGGGCTCTGGCGCCGCTTGTACTCGGCGCGGTCGACGAGGAGCACCACCTCCCGCACCTGCTCTGGGTCGAAACCAGCCTCCACCAGCTCCCCGGCGGTGAGATCACCCTCCACGTAGCCCTCGAGGATGGGATCGAGGACGTCGTAGGGCGGCAGAGAGTCCTCGTCGCTCTGGTCGGCACGAAGCTCGGCCGTGGGGGCCTTGGCGATCACGGCTTCAGGCACCACCTCCTTGTCCGCCCGCTCGTTGAGCCGGCGGCAGAGGCGGCGGACCATCGTCTTCGGTACGTCCTTGAGAAGGGCGAACCCCCCGGCGGTGTCGCCATAGAGCGTGGAGTACCCCACCGCCAGCTCGCTCTTGTTGCCGGTGGCGAGCAGCAGCCAGCCGTGCTTGTTGGAGAGCGCCATGAGCACCAGGCCCCTGATCCGGGACTGAACGTTCTCCTCGGTGACGTCTTCGGGCTTGCCCTCGAACGACGGCTCCAGCATGTCCAAGAGGGCGGCGTGAGCGGCCTCGATGGGGATGGTCCGCAGGGCGATGGCGAGGTTGTCGGCCAGGGCTGCAGCGTCGGCGCTCGACTCCTCGCTGGAGAATCGCGACGGCATGGACACCCCGTGGACGTGACCGGCCCCCACTGCATCGGTGGCGACGGCTGCCACGAGCGACGAGTCGATCCCCCCGGACAGTCCCACCACCACGTCGCTGAAGCCGTTCTTGCCCACGTAGTCGCGCGTGCCCACCACGAGGCCCTCGTACACCTCGTCCAGCAGGTGCAGAGGGGAAGCGGGCTCCGGTCGGCAGTGGTCCTCGTTCGCCGCTGCGTGCTCGGTGACGGTGATGGTGGGAAGCAGGGGGGCGCTGCTCCGGCCTCTCGGGTCCAGCAGGCGCTGCCGGAAAGTGGGACGGACGTCGAGGTCCACCACCAGGACCGCCTCCTCGAACTGGGCTGCCCTGGTCACCAGCCGCCCGCTCCCGTCGAAGACCGCGGACGCACCGTCGAACACCAGCTCGTCCTGACCACCGACCTGGTTGACGTACACCAGCGCACAAGACGCGTCCGCGGCACGGGTGGCGAGCATGCGCTCGCGCTCGTGGACGCGCCCGGCGTGGTAGGGCGAGGCGTTGAGGTTGACCACCACCTCGGCGCCACGGGCAGCCTGGTCGGCAACGGGTCCGGTCGGGCTCCATGCGTCCTCGCAGATCGACACGCCGCAACGCACCCCGCCGATGATGAAGAGCGTGGACGGCTCAGCGCCGGCGGTGAAGTAGCGCTGCTCGTCGAAGACGCCGTAGTTGGGGAGCAGGCGCTTGTGGTAGCGGCCCTGGACCGAGCCGTGGGCGCACACCGCGGCCGCGTTGTGAAGGTCACGATCCCGGTCCACGAACCCGACCACCGCCGCGCATCGTCCGCTCCGGGAGGCCAGCTTCTCGAGCGCCTCGAGGTTGTCCTCCACGAACCGGGGCTTCAGGAGCAGGTCCTCGGGCGGGTATCCGGTGATGGCCAGCTCGGGGAAGACGGCCATGTCCGCACCCGCGGCCTCGGCCGTCTGCAGGGCGTTCAGCACTCGGCTGACGTTGCCCTCCAGGTCACCCACCACGGGGTCGAGCTGGCACAGGGCGACGCGCAGTCGGGTCATCGGCCCCACCAGACTACGACGAGCCCGGAACCGCGAAGCTCGGCTGGGCTGCGAGAATCTTGGGCGTGCCCAGCGCCGCCGTCGACGAGGCCATAGAGCGCCTGGCCGCGCCGGCGGCGGCCACCGCCGCCCTGAGGCAGCTCGTGGACGTCCACCCCCAGCTCGACGAGCGCCTGCGCTCCGAGGATCGGCTCCTGGAAGCGATGGTCGCCGTCACCGGGGCCAGCCGGTCCCTCACCCGCCTGCTCATGCGAGACCCGGACGCCGTCGCCGTCCTCGCCGACCTGGACCGTGTTGTCGCCCTGGAGGCGGGCGACGACGCAGACGCCCTCGAGGCCTGGAAGCAGCGCGAGCTGCTCCGGGTGGCCGCGAGGGACCTGCTCGGTCTCGACACCCTGGAGACCGTCGTCGCCGGCCTGAGCGGCATTGCGGAGCGGGTGCTAGAGGTTGCCTGGAGGTCCGGGCGTGATCGGGGAACCAAGGGGCTGGCCGTGATCGGCATGGGAAAGCTCGGGGGCCGGGAGCTCAACTACGCCAGCGACATCGACGTGATGTTCGTGGGCGAGGGGGACGCGCGGCCGGTCATGGAAGTGGCCCGACGGTGTTTTCGGGTGGACGCCAACCTCCGCCCCGAGGGCCGAAACGGGGCGCTGGTGCGCGCCCTCGCCTCCTACGAGGCGTACTGGGACCGCTGGGCCGAGCCATGGGAGTTCCAGGCCCTGATCAAGGCCCGTCCCGTGGCCGGTGACCCCGAGCTCGGCGCCGCCTTTCTGGATGCCGCTGCTGAACGCGTGTGGGGCCGTTCTTTCGGGGCCGAGGACCTCCGCCAGGTCCGGGCCATGAAGGCGAGGACCGAGGAGGGGCTGGCCCGCCGAGGAGTGCTCGACCGGGAGATCAAGCGAGGGCGCGGAGGCATTCGAGACGTGGAGTTCGCCGTGCAGCTCCTCCAGCTCGTGCATGGCCGTCACGACTCGGACCTGCGCTCGCCGACCACGCTGGTGGCCCTCGCCGAGCTGGGGTCGGCCGGCTACGTCGACCCCGAGGACTCCTCCGCCCTGGAGCACGCCTACCGCTACTTGCGGAAGGTCGAGCACCGACTTCAACTGGTCGACGAGCAGCAGGTGCATGCGGTGCCGGTGGAGCCCGGGGCGCGGGCCGCCCTGGCGCGGGCCATGGGGTACCGCGACGACGCCGAGGGCACCGCTCTGGCCCGCTTCGAGAGCGACCTTCGCGCTCACCAGGCCACGGTGCGGCCCATCCACGAGCGCCTCTTCTTCCGTCCGCTGCTCGAGGCCTTCGCCGGCACCTCGCCCATGGGAGCCGAGGCCGTGGAGACCCGACTGGCCGCCTTCGGGTTCGCCGAGGCCGAGCGAACCAGGCTGGCGCTGGCCGAGCTCACCAAGGGCCTCACCCGTTCGTCACGGCTGATGCAGCAGGTGCTGCCCCTCGTCCTCAGCTGGCTGTCGGAATCCCCCAACCCCGACCTCGGGCTGCTCGGGCTTCGCACGCTGTTCGGTAGCGCTCACCGCACCGCACAGCTGGTCACCACCTTTCGCGAGTCCCCCGAAGCGGCGCGCCGGCTCTGCCTGTTGTGCGGGACCAGCCGCCTGCTCATCACCGGCCTGGAGCACCATCCGGAGCTGATCGCCGCACTGGGCAACGAGCAGGCCATGGCCCATCGAAGCCGTGAGGAGCTCTTGGCCCGAGCCGGCTCGGTCCTCCTCTGGCGAGAGGACGCGGGCGAACGCCGGCAGGGACTGTTGCGACTGGTGCGGTCCGAGGTGGTGCGTATCGCCGCCCGAGACGTGCTGGGCGGCAGCGATGTGGAGACCACGGCCGCAGGGTTGACGGCGCTGGCGGAGGCAACCCTGGAGGCCGCCCTGGCGTCCGTCGACCCACCTGTGCCCATGGCCGTCGTGGCCATGGGCCGCTTCGGTGGCGCGGAGCTGGCCTTCGCCAGCGATCTCGACGTCGTGCTGGTCTACGACGGCACCACCGCCGACGACTTCGCCGCCGCCCAGAAGGCGGCCCACGCCCTGATCAACCTCATCAAGGGCGCCACACCCGCCGAGCGCGTCTACACCCTCGACACCGACCTACGGCCGGAGGGCAGGGACGGACCGCTGGCCCGCAGCCTCGACAGCTACCGGGCCTATTGCGAGCGGTGGGGCCAGACGTGGGAACGCCAGGCCCTGGTGCGAGCCCGACCGGTGGCGGGCGACCCGGATCTCGGACGGCGGTTCATGGGCCTGGTGGACGAGGTCGTGTGGTCATCGCCGCTCACGGACGACCACGTGCGTGACATCCGCCGCATCAAGGCCCGAGTCGAACGGGAGCGCATTCCCCACGGCGAAGACCCGCAGTTCCACCTCAAACTGGGCCGGGGGTCGCTGTCGGACGTGGAGTGGACGATCCAGCTCCTCCAGCTCCGCCACCAGGTCCCTGGCCAGGGCACCATGAAAGCGCTCGGCCGGCTCCGAGAGGCGGGGGTGCTGACGACCAGGGACGCCGGGCCGCTGGCCGAGGCCTATCGCTTCTGCGAGCGGACACGGAACCGGTGGTACCTGGTGAAGGGGGGCCCGGGCGACGCCCTTCCCACACGGGCCGAGGACCTAGTTCGCCTGGCTCGCAGCTGCGAGACGACGGCCACCCAGCTCCGCGAGGACTACCGGCGGGTCACGCGTCGCTCCCGGCGGGTCATGGAGCGTCTTTTCTACGGTAGGAGATGACCCTCACCTTCCGGGGACGGGGCCTCGACGGCCTCGGGAGGAGGGGTCGGCCGGGGCCATGCGGTTGCGTGCCGGCCCCGGTCTTCATTACGGTGGCCCAACTTCGCGTCCCTGGACCTTGTACAGGCGCGCCCGAGCAGTGAGGCCATCCTCTGACCCCACGGCAGCGAAGGCACATCGGCGTACTCGCCGGAATTGCCCTCCTCGTTCCCATCCCTCTCCTCGGCGGTCCCGCCGGGGCCAACCCCGTCGACGAGAAGCGAGCCGAGGCGGCGCGTGTTCAGGCGCAGCTCGACGCCCAAGCCGAGCGCATCGCCGCCCTCGACCGCCAGTTCGACGCCGCCCGGGCCAGGGCCGACGAGACCGACGCTGCCGTGGCGCGCGCTCGGGCCCTACTGGCCGAGTCCGACCGGCGCGTGGAGGAGACCAACAGCCGGCTGACGGCCGCTTCGGTCGACTCCTACGTGCAGGGCAGCTCCGTCTCGTTCCTCGAGCAGCTCTCCTCCACCGACGGCAACGACCTCTCGATACGAAACCAGTACTACAAGACCACCGCTGCCGGGCAGCGGGAGGCCCTGGACGAGCTCAAGGCGGCGAGGGAGGACCTCGCCCTCAACCGGGCACGTCTCGAGCAGTCCCAGAGGTCGGCCCGGTCAGCGGCCTCGTCGGTCGAGGAACAGCTACAGGCCCTGGCCGGGGCCGAGAGCAGCCAGCAGAGCAATCTCGCTCGGGTCAACGGCGAGTTGGGGCAGCTCCTCCGGGAGGAGCAGGCCCGGCGCAGCGCCCTCGCCCTCCGTGAGGTCCAAGCGGCGGCGGCCCAGCAGTCGGCGGTGAGCCTGCGGCCCGTCGCCGGCGGCGTGGCGCCGGCCCGACCCGGCCACACCTCCCCCGGGGGCATGTGGACCTGCATCCGCCAGCGTGAGTCGAGCGGCAACTACCGCGCCGGTGGCGGCGGCGCCTACCAGTTCCGCCAGAGCACCTGGGAGTCGGTGGGAGGCACGGGACGGCCCGAGGATGCCGATCCGGCAACCCAGGACGCCAAGGCCATTCAGCTCCAGCAGCGCAGTGGCTGGAGCCAGTGGACGACGGCCCGGGCCTGCGGGGCCTACTGACGCAACGCTGGACCACAGCGAGCTGTCGGGCCTGACCACGAGGGCCGGCATGCCTCTCGGAGTTGCTGCCCCGGCGCCGACGCTTCATCTCCGCCTCCCGTGCCGCTGATCCAGCAGAGGTGCTGAAGGAGGTGCTGAAGATGGTGCGGCGGCATGCCGATAAGACCCCAGGAAACCGGCGATGGAGGGGTCATCATTCTTGGTCATCGGGTGAGGCCGTGGTCGATGGGCGTGCTCGTGTTGGGCGCGTTGGTGTTCCCGCTGGCGGCCGCAGCTTCCGCCCAGGCTCGGGCCGACGACCCGCTGCTCTCAGTCGGCGTCGAGCTCAACGCGGAGCCCCTGCTCCGGCCGTTGAGCGCTGCCGTGAACGTCCCGGTCCCCGGGCTCTTGCTTTCCCTGCTCGCCCCTCCGGCTCCCACCCAGGACCGCCCAGTTCGGGAGACGTCCCCCCTGTCACCGCCCGCCGCCTCTGATCCGGGACCGAGCCAACCAGCGTCGCCTCCTGGTGGGCCACCACCTCCTGCCCCAGCCCCGGCTCCCACGACGGAGCCACCCCCACCGCCGCCTACGCCACCTACGCCGCCGCCGCCACCCCTACCGCCGCGGCCGCGCGACCTGTGGCCGCTTCTGGTGCTGGTAGCCGCAGTGGTTCTCTTCCTGCTCGTCCAGGGGCGAGTCGACAGACGGAACCCCAAGCTAGCGTCAGCACCATTGACCGAAGAGGCTTTCCGCTTCTCCTGAGCCTGCACCGTTGTCGTCGGGCCCAGCCTGCCCCCCACCTCGGGCGATGGCGCAAAACACGTCGACACGGGCGTCATGTTCACCGACGGGCGCGGCCACCTGATCCAGGAACACCGTTCCCCGCCGCCTGGAACACTGCCAAGCGCAAGGCGGCAACGCCAGACCGGGCGACGCCCCACGACCGGCGTCAGGCCACGCGTCAGCCAAGACGACCTTGGACGTCTACGGACACTTGTTCTTTGACGAGGAGGACCGCACCCCGGCCGCGGTCGACGCCGAGCTGCGACGGCCTGCGGGACGGCCTGGCCACGCAGAGAGTGGCTGAGAAGCCCAGGTAGCCGGCCGGCATGAACGACGCGGGGGAACCGGGCCTTCACCTTGTCCTCGAGCTGGGCTGCCGCCTCGCTGACCGATTCACAGCTGGGCCAGGTAGGCAGCGACCTCCTCCGGTTCCGGGAGCGCATCCAAAGTGGAGAGCGCGGTGTCAATGTGGTCGCGGACATTGCTGTCCCCGAGAAGCTCCCTCGCCGACGCGGCGAGTGCCTCCGACTGGAGCGGATCGGGATCGATCGAGGAACCGATGCCCGACCTCACGACGGCGGCCGCGACCCGGCGCTGGCTTGGAGCGCCCTGAGGGATCACCAGCTGGGGCACGGCAGCGAGGAGGCACGCCGCGCTCGTGCTTGCTCCGCCGTGGGAGACGACGAGGTCGCTCACCGGCAGGATCGCCGAGAGCGGCACGTACCGAGCCACGACTACCCCAGGATGAGGCGGGACGACGGTCTCGGGGAACGGTCCGGTGGCGGCGACGACGGTGCCCGCGAGGGACCGCACCGCGTCCACGATGCGCCGGAGGACCCCGGGCCGGGCGAAGAGAGACACGGTCCCGAGGGTGACGAGCACGACCGGTCGGACCAGGTCTTCGATCCAGGGCGGTGGGGCGACGGGTGGCCCGTCGAACGGACTGGGTCGCACCGCGATCACCCCGGCGATGGTCGCGATGTCCGACGTCTGCAGCGGCGGCGGGCAGCAGTCCAGGTAGTGGTCTCCCCACATCCGGGCGGGCGGCACATGCCCGAACGCGGACCAGACGTCGTCGAGCGCGCCCGTCAGCGCGGCACGGGTCTCGAGGGCTCGCGCTGGAGCCGGCCAGCTGTGGGTCACAACGGGAACACCGAGCACGGCTGCGATCAGCGGCCCGGCGTGTTCACCCTCTTCGCTCACCACGAGATCGGGACGCCACGCGTTCAGGGACGCAAGCACTTCGCGGGCGAAGGTCGGCACCCAGACGGTCGTGAACTGGCGGATCGACCGCTCCTCGGGAGTCAGGCCGGCGGTGGCGGCGACCATCTCGGCCTGGGACCTCCCGGCGGGAAGCGCCCTGAGGCCGCACGCCTCGACCCATGAGCCGAAAAGGAGATCGGTCGCGACCCGCACGTCGTGTCCGGTGCGTTGCATGGCGAGTGCGAGGGGGGCGACGGGATGGAAATGCCCTCTTCCTGGGAAGGTCGTAACCAGCACGCGCACTGGTTCGGACGCTACGCCCGCGCTCAGCGTGCGGCGCGAGCGATGAACGCCGCTAGGGCGACGGGGTGTGACCAATGGGCTCCATGGGCGCCGGGAGTGGCCAGGACGGAGGTGCCGAGGCGCTCGGCCAGCCACGTCGCGGCTTCGCCGAAGAGGGCGATTGCCTCGTCTTCGCCCACCAGGACGTGCACCGGCACACCGAGCGACCGGAGGGCGTGCTCGTCGGGGCGGTACGCCTGGAAGCCGGGCATCTCAATAGAGAAGACCATCTCCGCGTTGGCGTCCATGCGGGCGCGAAGGGCAGGATCTAGCTGGTCGATGAGGCGATCGCCGTAGGCGAAGCGGAGGAAGGCGTCGAGAGCGCCGACCGGGCCACCTCTTTCCATGCTGGCGCCGATGAGCTCGCCGAGCATGCGGCCGACCGGCTCCGGGTCGGCCAGCACCGACAGCAGCGGGATCTCGTGGACGAGGGCCGTCGCGACGTGCTCGGGATGGCGCACCGCCAGCTCGAGGGCGACCATCGCCCCGTTGCTGGTCCCGTACACCACCGCCGGCTCGCTCGTGACCCGCCGGAGCAGTTGGGCGGCGTCGTCTGCCTGCTCGGCCACGGTGGTCGCCGACCATCCCTCCGGGCGCGGGCTGCGTGACGTCCCCCGGCGGTCGTAGGTGATCACGGTGCAGCCGTCGAGCGCGGCGGCGAGCGCCTCGAACTGCCCACCGTCGCCTGGCGTCGCTGGGACGAGGAGGACCACCGGTCCGGCGCCGCGCACCTCGTGGTACAGCTCGAGCCCGGTCGTCATGCCGGAGTCCCGGGGGTGCCGACGTTCAGTGTCAACAGCGCCGGGCCGGCACCGGGCGGGAGGCCGAAGGCCGGGCCGATGGCGAAGTTGACGACGAACAGGGTCCGCCGGTCTCTTCTGCCCCGGCCGAAGGCGACGTCGGAGGGGGAGTCGAGCCCGTCGCCGCCGGTGGCTAGCGTCGTCACCGCCGCTCCGTCGGGCGACACCCGCACCACTGTGTTCTGGCTGTTCACGGCGACGTACAGGCTCCCGCGGGTGTCGATGGCGAGCCCGTCGGCGCCAACCAGCGCCGACCCTTGGGCGAGGACGGAGGGGGTGCCGGGGCTGGCGTCGGGCTCGACGGGCACCTGGATGATGGAACCCTTCTCGGTGTTGGTGACGAGAAGCGTGCCGAAGCGGAGGGCTATCCCGTTGGCGCCCAGCGGCACCGGCGGGGGGGCGCTGTTGTCGCCCGCCAACAACGGGTGCCGCAGCCAGAGCTGAGCGGTCCCGTTGCGAGGGATGCGCCAGATCGCCCCGCCGGCGCTGTCGGTGACGAACAGGTTGCCCCGGCGGTCGAAAGCGAGCCCGTTGGGCAGCACGATCGCCTGCGTGCCGGGGAGGCGCTCGGCCCCCCCGCCCCGGCCGATGCGGTAGACGCCGTTGGTTGCGGGGTCGAACGTGGACACGGCCACGTAGATGTCGTCACGAGGACCCACGGCCAGCCCCAGTGCGCCGAATCCGGACCCCACCGGTAGCGTGGCGACGAGGTGCTGGCCACCGTCGGGCGCGATCGCTCGGACCTGACCGATCGGGGCGAGGCTGACGTAGATGGTTCCCCTGCGGTCGACGACGAGCGACTCCGGCAGCTCGCCGGCGGAAGCGTCGAACGTGACCACCCGCTCGACCGGGGCGGTAGCAACGGCCGGGTCATCAAGGCTCACAAGACCGATCACGACCACGAGCGCTGCCACCGACCATTGGATGCTGCGCGGCCTTAGCCCGAAGGCCGGACGACCGCGCTGATGGCCCCGCGGGGTCGAATGCTCGACGTAGCTGCGGTGAACGATGCCGACCTGGGCCAGGGTGGCAGTGGCCCTGGTCGCCGGCTCCCACGTCCTGGTTGATGTTCCGTCGGCCGTGTCCATGTTCGCCTACCTTCCTCGTGGCCCCGGTGGGCCTGGAGCTACTGGACCACCTTCCTTGCCGCCGATCGAGCCCCCTCCTTGTTATCGATCGAGAAGCTCCACTTATGATTCCGGGATGGAGTTGCGACACTTGCGCGCGTTTGTCGCGGTGGCCGAGGAATTGCACTTCGGCAGGGCCGCTCGCCGTCTCTACATCGCGCAGCCGGCGGTGAGCCAGCTCGTACGCGGCCTCGAAGCCGAGCTTGGGGTCACCCTGTTCGAGCGGACCAGCCGGCGCGTCTCGCTGACCTGGGCGGGCCAGGTGCTGCTCGACGAGGCGCGCGACCTGCTCGCACGTCAGGCGCGGCTGACCGTGCGCATGGAGAGGGTCCGCAACGGGGAGACCGGCGAGGTCGGTCTCGGCACGATTCCCGCCCTGCCGCCCGACCTCATCCCCGGTCTCCTCACCGACCTGCGTGACCGACTTCCCGACGTCAGGGTCGCAGCCCGGTCCCTACCGTCGGGGCTCAACTCCTCGGCCGCGCTCGATCGGCCGGACGTCGACATCGCCATTCTGCGGGGCCAGGTGAGCGAGCCGGGAGTCTCGACGATCCAAGTCGCCGGGGAACAGGTGGGTGTGGCCCTGCCGGCCACCGATGCGCTCGCCGGTCGCTCGTCGCTCGTCGCCACCGACCTCGAAGGACGCGCCTTCGTCGCCTTCCCGCGCCACGACGACCCGGTTGAGTTCGACCGACTCTTCGGGGCGCTCCGGGCCCGCGGACTGCGCTCGTACACCGTCCACGAGTCGCCGCCGGGTGGGGTCGACGCATCGCTGCGCCTCGTGGGATCCGGCATCGCGGTGTCGCTCAAGCTCGAGAGCGAGGTCCGCGCCCAACGGGACGACGAGGTCGTCTGGCGGCCACTCGACGATCCCTCCATCCACGTCGTGATCACGGCCGCGTGGCGCCCCGACCAGCTCAGCCCCGCCAGCCGCGGCCTGGTCGACCTCCTGCGCGAGCGGCAGCTCCTCCTCCAGAAGAGGGTCGAGATGCGGCCATGATTGCCGCTTCGGTGGTTGTCGAGGTCGCCAGGGAGCCGTTCTCTCCGCCGGGCGGGGCGTTGTCCCGGTCCGGATGGCGCGGCTTGTCGGCCTCTCGCCACTGCGACTGGCTGCTCATGCGGCCCGAGCGCGCCCTGCCGTAGAGAGCTGTAGCGCTCTGTCATGCCATCACTTCCCGAGCTCCCGATAAGGACCAACGAATGGCGAGGACCACCAAGTTGATCGCCGACGCGGCTTGGGGCGGTACGGCTACGGCACCACCGTCGAGACTGCGAGTCCAGGCGTTGCGGCCAGCCGCAGGTCGGCAGTAACCAGCGGGGCGTTGAGCCGGCGGGCCAGGACCACGTAGACAGCGTCGGCGACGGTGAGGTTCTGGCGCATCGACCAGGCTTCCCTCAGCAGTGGCCGGATCTCGACCCGGCGTACTGGAGCGGTGAGGAGCCTTGCAAGAGCGGCCTCGATGCGAGCCAGCGGGTGGTGGGCGTGGATGGCGGCCCGACGAAGCACGGCAGCGACTTCGGCGAAGTAGAGCTCGGGGACCGACACCCCGGGCTTCTGACGGCCCACAGGCGGCCCGAGCCGGCCCCCGACCCACGTTCCCGCATGTCAGCCCCCCGTCGGTCTAGATGTCGTAGTTCTGATCGGCGCTGTTCGCTGACCAGCGGGAATGGATGCAAACGTGCCGTGACCTGCGGAAACGCTGTTCGACAGTGGCGGATGCCATGGCCGCCCATCTCGCACGATGGCCCGCTCACGCCGAGACCGACGTCATGTTCACGAACGAGCGCGGTCGACTGATCCAGGAGTACCCGTTCTCCGCCGCCTGGCGTACGGCCAAACGCAAGGCGGCGACGCCCAGCTGGGCGACACCGCACGACTTACGCCACTACTACGCCAGCGTCCTGATCCGGTCGGGTGCATCGGTGAAGGTCCTGCAGGCCCGGCTCGGCCATGCCTCCGCCAAGACGACCTTGGACGTCTACGCTCACCTGTTCCCCGACGAGGAGGACCGCACGCGAGACGCGCTCGATGCCGAGCTGGGTCGGCCTGCGCTCCGGGCTCGGCAGGCCGAGGGCAGTTGAGAAGCCGACGGGCAGGCGCGGAACCCCGAGCGAATCGGGTGGTCGACGCGCCCGGAACCGGAGGTGCGGTCAACCCTCCTCAGGATGATCGGCGACGACATCGTTGGCGGCGGAGGGACCCTCCTCGGCATCGAGGGCCTCGAGCGCGTCCCGCAGCTGCTCGCAGAACCCAGGAAGGAGATCCGTCGCAGTGGTGTGCAGGATCTGCAGGTCGATTGACCAGTAGCCGTGGATGACCCGGTTGCGCAGACGAACGGGCTGCACCCACGGGATCTTCGGGAACTTGGCCTTCACAAGGTCGTCGAGTTGGGCCGCCGCCTCGCCGAGGACGGTGAAGTTCCAAAGCAATGCCTCTCGGCGCTGACGGTCGGCGCTGAGGGTGGCGAGATCGATGCCAGCGACCAGCGACTGCGCTTGTGACGCGGCCTCGATCATCTCCCCGATCAGGAGGAGCTCACGCCGCATACAGCAGGCGAGCCTCCGCGAGAACTTCGTCCCGCAATCGCTCGTGCAACGAGTTTCGCGACACGAGGTCGACCGGCCGGCCGACCAGCTCGGAAAGCTCATCTGTGAGCTTCTCGATGTCCCACCCGAGGCGGCTATCCGGCGCGAGTTCGTAGAGCACGTCGATGTCGCTGTCTGGCGCGTCCTCGCCTCGACTGACCGAACCGAACACCTCGAGCCTCGACACCCCGTAGCGGCTGCAAATGTCGCTCAGGCGCTCCAGATCGACGGCGAGGCCGGGGACGGTCACCACCTCATGGTAGGCGTCACGAGCGGACGCGATCCGCTTCAAATGGACCGCGGCACAGGACCCGCCGCAGGAATCCGCTCCGTGAGTTGCGGATGTGTCGGCTCGGTCACGGACGGCGTGGTGACATCGACATAACCCGGCCGCTCCTTGTCCGGGGAGGGACCGGGTTCCACTTTCGACCCGGCCACCCGCTGCTTCGCCCCTGGACGCCTTCAGACACCGCCGGGGACCGTTGTTGACCACGGTTTCCGCGTCCTCCCGCGTCCACACCGCGTCCAAGTGAGAAGCCCAACCGACAAAAGCCCAGGTCAGAGGCCTGGTTTGCTTAGATGTCGTAGTAGAGCATGAACTCCCACGGGTGGGGCCGAAGACGTACCTCGTCGATCTCCACCGTGCGCTTGTAGGCGAGCCACGTGTCGATCAGGTCGTCGGTGAACACACCGCCGACCTTCAAGAAGTCCTGGTCGGCTTCAAGGGCCGCGAGGGCCTCGTCGAGGGAGCCCGGGACCTGGGGCACCTGGGCCAGCTCCTCGGGGGGAAGGTCGTAGAGGTCCTTGTCCATCGGGTCGGGAGGCTCGATGCGGTTCTGCACGCCGTCGAGGCCAGCCATGAGCATGGCCGAGAAGGCCAGGTAGGGGTTGCAGCTCGGGTCGGGGCAGCGGAACTCCAGCCGCTTGGCCTTGGGGCTCTTCGAGTACAGCGGGATGCGCACGCACGCCGACCGGTTGCGCTGCGAGTACACCAGGTTGACCGGCGCTTCGTAACCGGGCACCAGCCGCTTGTAGGAGTTGGTGGTGGGAGCGGCGAAGGCGAGGATGGCCGGGGCGTGAGTTAGGAGGCCGCCGATGTACCAACGGCCCATGTCCGACATCCCGGCGTAACCGGCCTCGCTGTAGAAGAGGGGCTCACCGCCCTTCCACAATGACTGGTGGGTGTGCATGCCCGAGCCGTTGTCCTGGTAGACGGGCTTGGGCATGAAGGTGGCCGAGAAGCCGGCAGCTCGAGCCACGTTCTTCACCACGTACTTGTAGACCATGAGCTTGTCGGCCATGGTCAACAGAGTGTCGAAGCGCATGTCGATCTCGGCTTGGCCGGCGGTGCCCACCTCGTGGTGCTGGACCTCGATCTCGAGACCCATCTGCTCCATGGTCAGGACCATCTGCGAGCGCAGGTCCTGGAAGTGGTCCATGGGCGGGACGGGGAAGTACCCCTCCTTGTAGCGGGGCTTGAACCCGAGGTTGGGCTGCTCGTCCCGGGCTGAGTTCCAGATGCCCTCGATGGAGTCGACGCTGTAGAACGCCGAGTGCTGGTCCTGCATGAACCGCACGTCGTCGAAGATGTAGAACTCGGCCTCAGGACCGAAGTAGGCGGTGTCGGCCAGGCCGGTGGACGCCAGATAGTCCTCGGCCTTCTTGGCCACGTAGCGAGGGTCGCGGCTGTAGCTCTCCCCTGTGACGGGGTCGCGTACGAAGCAGTTGATGTTGAGGGTGGGATGCTGGCGGAAAGGGTCGACCACCGCCGTGCTCGGGTCGGGCATGAGGATCATGTCCGACTCCTGGATCTCCTGGAAGCCCCGGATGGAGGAGCCGTCAAAGCCGTACCCCTCCTCGAAGGCATCCTCGGTCAGCTGGGCCACGGGCACCGAGAAGTGCTGCATGAGGCCGGGTAGATCGCAGAAGCGAAAGTCGACGATCTGGATGCCTGCTTCACTTGCGAGGCTCAGGACCTCGTTCGGCGTGCGTTCCTGCACGTTCCCTCCTGGTAATTCGGGTGGTTATGGACAGCGCCAAAGGGCGCCACCCGAGCTCGGTCCACGCCTGCAGCTCACGCGCAGCGGCCACAGAACGGCTGAATGCTCCAGCGACAGCCTGCCATCGCCGCCAGCACTCTGTCGCACCAAGCGTGTGAACAGATTGTGAACGCCGGACCCGGGAAGGGAGCGACCTCCTCGCGGCTGGCAGACTGGGCCCGTGGAACGCCAACAGGACTATGTGCTGCGCACCGTGGAGGAGCGCGGTGTGCGGTTCATCCAGGTCTGGTTCACCGACGTGCTGGGGACCGCCAAGGCCTTCAGCATCACACCGGCAGAGCTGGAGAACGCCCTGGAGGAGGGGATGACCTTCGACGGGTCGTCCATCGACGGCTTCAGCCGAGTTCAGGAGAGCGACGTGCTGGCGTGCCCCGACGCCAAGACGTTCCAGATCCTGCCCGCCAAGGCCGGCTCGGCACCGGTGGCCCGGGTGTTCTGTGACGTCACCAACCTCGACGGAGACCCGTTCGAGGGCTGCCCCCGTCAGGTGCTGCGGCGCCAGCTCGAGCGAGCCCGGGAGAAGGGTTTCTCGTTCTACGCCGCCCCCGAGCTCGAGTACTTCTACTTCGCTGCCGGCACATCGACGCCCCAGCCCCTCGACAACGGCTCTTACTTCGAGCTCACGGTGGCCGACACGGCGGCCAGGTTGCGGCGGGGAACGGTGTTGACCCTCGAGGACATGGGCATCCCCGTGGAGTACAGCCAGCACGAGGATGCCCCGAGCCAGCACGAGATCGACCTGCGCTACACCGACGCTCTGACCATGGCTGACACCGTCATGACGGCGCGCCTCATGGTCAAGGAGCTGGCACAGGAAGCGGGAGTGACGGCCACGTTCATGCCCAAGCCGCTGTCGGGAGTCCAAGGCTCGGGGATGCACACTCACTTCTCCCTCTTCGAAGGTGATGTCAACGCCTTCCACGACCCGGGTGACGAGTACGGGCTCTCGAAGGTGGCCAAGGGCTTCATCGCCGGCGTTCTGCGGCATGCCCGGGAGATCACCGCTGTCACCAACCAGTGGGTGAACTCATACAAGCGCCTGGTCCTGGGTTACGAGGCGCCGGTGTACGTCTCCTGGGCCAGGAACAACCGCTCGGCCCTGGTGCGGGTACCCCTGCCGAAGAGGGGCAGAGCGGACTCTGCCCGGTTCGAGTACCGGGCGCCCGACCCGGCCTGCAACCCCTACCTCACCTTCGCGGTGGTACTGGCCGCCGGGCTGAAGGGCATCGATGAAGGCTACGAGTTGCCGCCGGAGGCGGACGCCAACCTGTACGAGATGACGACCGAGGAGCGCCTGGCCGAGAGCATCCCCTCGTTGCCGGGCTCGCTCTTCGAGGCGCTCACGGAGATGGAGCGCTCCGAGCTCATGGCCGATGCCTTGGGTGAGCACGTGTTCGAGTGGTTCCTGCGCAACAAGCGCGCCGAGTGGGCCGACTACAAGGTCCAGGTCACACCCTTCGAGCT
Organism: Actinomycetota bacterium; assembly: GCA_030859945.1. Classification (GTDB taxonomy): domain Bacteria; phylum Actinomycetota; class Acidimicrobiia; order Acidimicrobiales; genus YB1-3. The sequence goes on from JALZJC010000064.1 coordinate 17,751, forward strand.
CAACCGCTACCTCAGACTCTGATCATGGAGGCGTTGCTGGTCTACCCCGACCCGGCTCCTCCTGCCCTGGCTCAGGCCTTGGAGCTTGCGGGGTACCCGTGGAAGGCGGCAGGTAGCGGACAGGCGGCCGCCGAGGTGGAGCCCGACGACGGGTGGTCGGGGGCAGTGGTTTGCGCCGACGCCGATCCCGAAGGGGCCTTTGCCCTGTGCCGAGCGGTGCGCAAACGGGACCTGGCGCTGGAACCGCTGCTGTTGGTGGTGGACGGGCGCCAGATCGGAGAGCTCCAGCTCCGGGAGGACCTCTTCGATGACTTCTGCCTCTCCGGGGCCCCGTCAGGGGAGCTCGAGGCCCGCCTCCAACACCTGTTCTGGCGCACCGGCCGGGGCACCCGCCCGGATCTGGTGGAGTACGGACCTCTGGTGCTCAACCTGGAGACGTACCAGGCGGTCATCGGCACCCGTCCGCTCGACCTCACCTACATGGAGTACGAGCTGCTCAAGTTCCTGGCCACTCATCCGGGCAAGGTCTTCTCACGCGAGACGCTGCTCTCGCGCGTGTGGGGCTACGAGTACTACGGGGGTGCCCGGACCGTGGACGTCCACGTGCGTCGTCTGCGGGCCAAGATGGGCAATGAGCAGGAGCACCTCATCCAGACCGTCCGATCGGTGGGGTACCGCTTCGGCCAGTCGAGGTGGGGAACGCAGTGAGCTACGGTTCGAGTCATCGGGTTGACACGCCCGGCTGAGCCGGGTTTCACAGGCGGGAGGTTCTCATGAGCCCATTGGGCCCGTTGGGCAAAGACACCAGCGACAAGGAGTGGATGACGGCGCTGCTGCTCTCCATCTTTCTGGGAGCGCTCGGCGTCGACCGCTTCTACCTGGGTTATACGGGCCTCGGCATCGCCAAGCTGCTCACCCTGGGGGGATGTGGCATCTGGTCCATCATCGACATCGTCAACATCGCGACGGGCAAGATGACCGACGCCGAGGGGCGACCGCTCAAGCGCAGCTGAGGCGCCGCTGGAGGCGGCTCAGCCCTGTCTGACCGTCCGGGCCCAAACCTCGATCTCCACCAGCGCCCCGAGGGGCAGGGCCGACACGGCCACCGCCGATCGAGCAGGGCGGTGCTCTCCGAACGCCTCGGCGTAGACCTCGTTGAGCGGGCCGTAGTCACCGATGTGCACCATGAACACGGTGGTCTTGACCACGTCGCTCATGGAGGCACCCTGGCCTTCCAGCAGTTGGCGCACGTTGGCAAGTGCCTGTCGAGCCTGTTCCCGGACCCCCCCGCCGATGAGGGACCCGTCACGGAGGCCGATCTGGCCCGAGGTCACCAGCCAGTCGCCGGCACGGAACACGGGCGAGTAGGGGCCGACGGGAGCGCTCATTGGGCTCGACCTCACCGAGGTGAGGCCCGCCCTCCAGGCCTTGGTGACCTGGGAGGGTCTAGGAGAACGACTGGCCGCAGCCGCAGGAGCGCTGGGCGTTGGGGTTGTCGATGCTGAACCCCGCACCCTGGAGGCCGTCCTTGTACTCGAGAGTGGCCCCGGTGAGGAGCTGAGCGCTGGCGGGATCCACCACGACCCGCACCTGCCCGTAGGTGGAGCGGATGTCGTCGGGGGCGATGTCGGAGTCGAAGAACATCTCGTAGGAGTACCCGGAGCAGCCACCGGGCCGCACGGCGATGCGCAACGCCAGGTCGGGGTTGCCCTCCATGGTGAGCAGCTCGGCGACCTTGTGCTTGGCGCTCTCTGACACGCCGATGATCTGCGTTTCAGCCGGGGCGGTCTCGGTCACGGTCTCGGTGGTGCTCGTATCGGTGGTGCTCACCAGGAAGCCTCCTCGTTGGAAATCCTGAACATGTTACCGGACGGCCAGGTCCACCTGGCAGGGGTCTCGATCGGCCAGCGTGGCGAAGCGCTCCACCTGTCCGTTTCCTAGAACGTCCACCATGCCCTCGATCATTCCCCGGTGCAGATTACACACCAGGTCCGGAAAGGCCTCGGCGAGGCTACGGAAGGGGCACCGCGTGAAGGCGATGGTGGTGGTCCTGGTGCCGCCGTCCTGAACCGGGTCGAAGCCCATGTCGGCCAGCTCGGCGCTCACGGCCTCCACGCAGCCGCTCTGGCCCCCTTCGACCCGGGCCAGGGCCACGTGGCGCCCATGGTCTCGTGCCACGCCGGCCACGTCGTCCGCGTCCGGCTCGTAGGCGGAGGCCAGGTTGGCCAGCAGCCCGGCAAGGAGTGGGAAGCTGGCGGGCTCGAGGCCGAGGGACGGAGCCTCGGCGGCCAGCGAGTAACGGTGCTGTGGGCGTCCCACCGTGCCCTGGTTGTCGACCTCGACGAACAGAAGGCCAACGTCACGCATGCGCTCGAGGTGGGGACGCACCGTGTTCGGATGCAGGCCCAGCGAGTCGGCGATCTCGGACGTGGAGCGAGGCATGTCGGCGCGGGCCAGCTCCAGGTAGATGGCGTACCGAGTGTTGTCACCAAGGGCCTTGAAGACCTGAAGGCGGTCCATCGGATTCCAAATATAACAGGCCTATTCCTTGTAAACTCGCTCCCATGGCGCTCCTGCCTCCTCCTGATGTCCCTGCCCCCGAGCACGAGGCTGTCCGGCGCGCCCTCCTCGGCGTGATCGACCCCGAGCTCGGTGACAACGTGGTCGACCTCGGCATGGTCCACCGGATCGAGTCCGACCAGACCGGAACCGTGGACGTCACCCTCTCCCTCACCACGGCCGGCTGCCCGCTCCGCGCCCAGCTGATGAAGGACGTGAAGACCCGGGTGGCCAGCGTCCCCCGGGTCGAGGAGGTTCGAGTCCACTTCGGGGAGATGACGTCCGAGCAGAAGAAGAGCCTCATGTCCCGTGCCCGTTGGAAGGCCAGGGACAGCGCGCCGGACACCGAGATCCCCGGCACCGCCCGTGTGGCGGCCGTCGCGTCGGGCAAGGGCGGCGTGGGCAAGTCCTCGGTAACCGCCAACCTGGCCAGCCGCCTGGCCGCCATGGGCCTCACGGTGGGCGTGCTCGACGCCGATATCGGCGGCTTCTCCATTCCCCGCATGCTTGGTCTCGGGGGCCACGTGCAGGCCCAGGCCAAGAAGATCGTCCCCCTCGAGAAGCAGGTGGGGGAGGGAACGTTGAAGGTCGTGTCCATGGGCTCGATCCAGGGCACCAGCGAGGACGAGGCCGTCATGCTTCGGGGTTTCATGCTGAACCGCGCCGTTCAGCACTTCCTCGAGGACGTGCGCTGGGGAGACTTGGACTACCTGCTGGTGGACATGCCCCCGGGCACCAGCGACATCCAGATGGGCCTGGCTCGCATGCTGCCCCGAAGCGAGGTGCTCATAGTCACCACGCCGGCACTGGCAGCCCAGAAGGTGGCCGCCCGTGCTGCAGACATGGCCCGCAAGGGCTATCTGCGGGTGGCCGGCGTCGTCGAGAACATGAGCGCGTTCATCTGTGACCACGGAGAGTCCTACGCCTTGTTCGGTGAAGGTGGTGGTCAGCGCCTGGCCGACCAGGTGGGCGTGCCGCTGCTCGGCAGCATTCCCCTCGACGCCAGCCTCGCCGCCGGCGCCGACGCCGGCGAGCCGGCCGGACTGGCCGGAACCGGCCCGGCGTCGAAGGCATTCGGCGCCTTGGCCGAGCGCATCGTGAACGAGGCCTTGCCCCTGGTGGAGATGGCCACCTGCACCGCCCGCCTCTTCGACCAGGTCGAGGAGGCCCTGGGCCCGAAAGGGTCTGCCTCGGCGGTAGCCGAGAACACCTGAGGGCGGAGGTCGAGCCCGCTTTTGCCGGTCGACGAGAGGCCTGAGCGCGGAGGTCGAGCCGGCTTTGCCGGTCGACGAGGGCAGGCCTGAGCGCGGAGGTCGAGCCGGCTTTGCCGGTCGGCCGGAGCACCGCTGAGCTCGCCGAGCAAGCTCAGCTTGTGAGGCGAAATCTTCAGTCCGCCAGGCGCAGAGCGACGGCAGGTCTGATGCGCGACGCCTGCTGAGCGGGCGTGACGGTGGCCAGCAACGAGGCGAGGAACGTTCCGAGCACCAGTGCCCCCAGCTCGACCCAGGGAATGCTGAAGCCCAGATCCTCTCCGAACGCGCCGCTGCCCACCAACCGCCAGGCGGTGAGGTTGGCCAGCACGCAACCTACGACGACGCCCTCGAGGGCAACGAAGGCCGACTCGGCGATGAAGGCCTTGCGCACGTCGGCCGCCTCGAAGCCGAGGGAACGCAAGACTCCTATCTGGCGGCGGCGCTCCCGTACCGCTCGGACCATCACCACGCCGAGGCCGGCGATCCCGACCACCAGTCCGAGGGCCAGGTACCCCTGCATCAGGCGGAAGAACTGAGTCTGCTGGGCCAGGTTCTCGCTCACCGTCTTGCGAAACGAGTCGGCGTTGGCCCCATTGGCCAGGAATTGGCCGTTGAGCCGGTCGGCCAGGGCTTCGGCGTCTGCACCCGGCGTCACCGACAGGAGGAGGGCGTTGGTGGTGGCCACGGCGCCGAACACCTCGTCCACCGTCCTGCGGGCAACCATGGCCGGCTCGTTGGCGAAGCCTCCCTCGGACACGGCTGCCACGGTCAACTGCCTGCTCCGACCCGACAGCGCGTCGCGCATGATGATCGTCTCACCGGGCTCGAGCGGCGCTTCGGGGGGGCCGCCGCCGCCCTCCTGGAGGAAGAACTCGTTGACGATGACGAGGGACGGGTCAGCCAGCACTGCCCGGTAGGCGGCTCGCTCGTCGGCATAGGCGACGTCGATGGTCGTCAAGTGAGGCCCGCCTCGGGAAACCAGGGCCTCGTCGAACCCGGCCACCGGCCATCCCTCGAACCCCTCCGTGGTGGCGCCCTCCCACTCCGCCGGCATCACGGCCATCTCGGCCACCTCCTCCACACCCTCGGTCCCCCGAACGGAACCGACGGGCACCGGGTTGGCCGGATTGGAGCCCAGGCGGATGTCGAACCCCCCGGAGGCCTTGCGGGTGAACTGGTCGATCTGGCCCTCGAACAGGTGGCTGAGGACGGTGATGAACGTGAGGGTGAAGACCACCAGGGCGTACATGGTGAGGATCATCCCGGTGCGGAACCGGCGGGCCAGTGGGTAGGCGAGCCCGAGGCGGAGCGGCATGTTCTGCGAGCCGCCCACCCGGCGGACGAACGTGCCGACGACGTCCTGGTTCTGGGTGACCAGGGCCACCGCGGCGGTCGTGAGGATGATGCCTTGCTCCACGAAGATCGGGATGTCGGCGTCCTCGAAGATCCTGGGGAACACCTCAAAGACGGCGACGGCCCATACAAGTACCCCGACCGAGGCTAACGAGACCAGCGCTCGGCGCGGCAGCCAGCGGCGCAGGAGCAGCACCGCGCCCAGGCCCCCCACGGCTGGGCCTCCCATGGTGGAGAACGGTTCCTCGCCGCTGACGCCGGAGATGGTGAGCGCACCACCGACCACCGTCAAGAGAAAACCGAACACCAGCGCGGCCAGGCGCTGACCCTGGGTGTCGGGCTCGGGTAGGTCACGGATGGCCCGGATGACGTTGAGCCGGGAGACCCACAGAGAGGTCGCCACCACCGTCACGAGCGAGATGACGAACCCGATGGTGAAGCCCTGCTGGATGCTGGCCAGGTCGGCCTGGTAACGCAGCTCCAGGGTGAAGTCGCCGGTGGCGAAGATCCCGGCCGCCACCAGCACGACCAGGCGGCCGACGCCGAGGCCGGCGACTGTGCCGATGGCAGAAGCCGCGAGGGCGTACAGCCACCCCTCGGTGGCGAACGAACCCACCAGCCCCGCCCGTTTCAGCCCGACGGCGCGCATCATGCCCAGTTCCGTCTTCCGCTCCTGGACCAGCATCACGAAGATGTTGACCAGGAGGAGGATGCCGGCCAGCACGCTGAAGAACCCGATGCTGCTGAACAGCTCGGTGAACTGGTCGCCGTTGGTCTTGGCTGACCTCAGCAGGTTCTGCTTTGCAGGTTCGACGGTCGCGGGAATGCCGTCCAACGCCCGCTCTAGGGTCGCCTTGACGGCGTCCGTGCGTTCGGCCCCGCCGAGCACGTCCCCGGGGTTGGACACCAAGACGGCGGCGGTGGGGGGGCTGGCGGCCCTGGCGCCTTCCGAGGCGCCCGCCCGGAGAGGGGCGATGGTGCCGGGCGCCACGAAGAGGTTCGGCGACTCGCTGCTCTGTTCGCCTCCGAGGCCGGCGATGCCCAGCCGCGGCAGCTGTCCCACCACGACCAGCTCCGACCGGGCGCCGTAGGCGTTGACCACCAACCGGTCACCGCTCCCGACGGCGAGGGTGCGGGCCAGGTCAGCACCGATCACCGCCTCGCCGGGACCGGGTGTGTCGCCTCGCATGCCCGTGGCTTCGGCGTCACCACCGAAGCGGCGGGCCTCCGCGAAGTCGACCTCGTACACGTTGGCAGTGGGCTCGGCCCGCGGGTTGGGCCCGGGAGTGGCCACCGCGGCCTGGATGCTCAGAAGGCGAAGGGTCCCGTCGACAGTGCCGGCGGGCATGGAGCGCAGGGCCTGCTCGGCGTCGGCTGCCGCCTCCGGGCCCGGAGTGCGGACCACCTCGTCCACGGGCCCGAGCTGGGTGAAGGCTGACCGGCGGATGGACGCCTCCAGGGTGTCGCCCACGATGAACGAGCCGGTGATGATGGCGGTGCCGAGGAGCGAGCCGAGCAGCACCAGCATCGTCTCTCGCGGTCGGCGCCGGGCGTTGCGTACGGCGAGACGGCGCAGTACGGGCTTGCGGGCCAGCACGTAGGCGAACGGCAGCGAAAGAATGCCTACCAGGACCACGGGCTCCCCCCTACTGCCGCTCGTCGGCCACGAGCTCACCGTCGCGCACCACGATCCGCCGCCCGGCCGAGGCGCCGATCTCCTCGTCATGGGTGACAAGGAGCAGCGTCAGGCCGTCGGCGTTGAGCTCTCTCAGTAGATCCACCACCGCCGCCGCGGTCTCAGTGTCGAGGTTGCCGGTGGGCTCGTCGGCCCAAACCATGAGCGGGCGCCCGGCAAGCGCACGGGCAACCGTCACCCGTTGCTGCTCGCCACCCGACAGCTCCGCGGGACGATGATCGAGACGCTGCCCGAGGCCCACCCGCTCCAAGGTCTCCCGGGCCGCGGCCCGGGCCTCCCGAGCGGGCCGGCCGGCGAGGAGGAGCGGCAGTTCCACGTTCTCGACCGCGGTGAACACAGGGATGAGGTTGAAAGCCTGGAATATGAAGCCCATGGACGAGGCCCGGTGCCGCGTGCGGCGGGCATCGCTCATCTCGTGGATGCTCTCGCCCCCGATGACCACGGTGCCGGCGTCGATGTCGTCGAGGCCGGACAGGCAGTTGAGCAAAGTGGTCTTGCCCGACCCCGAGGGGCCCATGACGGCCACCAGCTCTCCCGCCGCCACCGACAGGTCGACGTGGCGCAGGGCCTCGACCACCGAGGCGCCGGTCCGGTACGTCTTGGTGACGCCCGCCGCCCGCAGCAGCGGTTCCACCGCCGTGGTGAGGGGCTGGTCGAGCTGTGTCTCCGTGCTCATTGGGCCACGTCCTTCTGGTACGAGCCTGGGAAGGCTAATCGGGCCTAATGAACACCAGGCGTCCTCGATGCGGCCACCGGCTCACAGCCGAATCGCTGGGTCCCCCTGCCTTCGATTGGCCACCGGGACGGTGATCCGGAAGCGGACCCCGCCATGGGGCTCCAGCTCTCGCCACAACCGGCCACCCATGGCCTCCACCAGCGGCCGCACCCGCGCCTGGCCCTCCTCGGCAGCGTCCCCAGCCTCGTCCCGATCCGTCTCGGC
>JALZJC010000073.1 GCA_030859945.1 Actinomycetota bacterium
TCCGAGAGCCGTGGCGCCGTCCCGGGGTCGGCGGCGGGCGGTGACGGCGCCACCGCGACGGGTGCGGGGGCGCGGGTGGGAGCGGGGGCGGGGGTCTGCCCGCCGACGCCCGACTCGTCACCCGCGGGTGACAGGCTCACCTTGCCCTGCTGGTCGATGTCGTCCACCCGTACCTTGACGTCGTCGCCGAGGTTGAGAACGTCCTCCACCCGCTCGACTCGCCGGCCCTGACCGAGCTTCGAGATGTGCACCAACCCGTCCCGGCCCGGGAGGATGTTCACGAAGGCGCCGAACTTGGTGACGTTGACCACCTTGCCGTCGTAGGTGGCGCCCACCTCAGCCGAAGGCGGGTCGAGGATCAGCTCGATGCGCCGTCGGGCCTCCTGCACCGCCAGGCCGTCCTTCGACCCGATGGTGACTGTGCCCACCTTGCCGTCGTCGTCCACGTTGATGTCGGCGCCGGTCTCCTGCTGCAGCGCGTTGATGACCTTGCCCTTGGGCCCGATGACCTCCCCGATCCGGTCGATGGGGATCTCCAGGCTCACGATCTTCGGCGCGCTGGCCGCCACCTCGGGACGAGGCTCTGGGATGGCTGCGTTCATGACCTCGAGGATGTGGAGCCGGGCCTCGCGGGCCTGCTGGAGGGCCTCGCCCAGCACCTCGGCGGGGAGGCCGTCGATCTTGGTGTCGAGCTGGAGGGCGGTGACGAACTGGGTGGTTCCCGCCACCTTGAAGTCCATGTCGCCGAAGGCGTCCTCGGCGCCCAGGATGTCGGTGAGGGTGGTGTAATGACCTTCGGCGTAGACCAGGCCCATGGCGATGCCCGCCACGGGAGCCTTGATGGGCACGCCCGCGTCCATGAGCGACAGCGTTGACCCGCACACCGACGCCATCGAGGTCGACCCGTTGGAGGACAGGACGTCGCTCACGACGCGCAGCGTGTAGGGAAACTCCTCCAGCGAGGGCACCACGGGCACGAGGGCTCGCTCGGCCAGCAGGCCGTGCCCGATCTCCCGGCGCTTGGGCCCTCGCATGAAGCCGGTCTCGCCCGTGGAGAAGGGGGGGAAGTTGTAGTGGTGCATGTAGCGCTTGCGGTCGTGGATGCCGATGGTGTCGAGAAGCTGGTCCATCCGCGGCATGCCGAGGGTGGTGACGTTGAGGACCTGTGTCTCGCCCCGCTCGAACAGGCCCGAGCCGTGTGCCGTGGGGAGGAGGCCGACCTCGGCGGACAGGGGCCGTATGTCGGAGGTGCCCCGCCCGTCGATGCGCAGCCCGTCCTCCACGATGCGCCTGCGCACCGTCCGTTTGACGAGAGCTCGCACCGCGGCCTTGATCTCCTTCTGCCGACCCTCGTAGGTCTCGCCCAGCTCGGCGACGAGCTGGGCCTCGGCGGCGGCGATGGCGGCGCTTCGTTCCGCCTTGCCCACGATGCCGGAGGCCTCGCTGACAGCGCCGGCGCCGGCCTCGCTGACGGCCTCCCAGATGTCGTCGCCGTAGTCCGCCTGCGCCTCGAAGGCGAGGGGCTCTTTCGTGCCCGCCGCCTCCACGAGCTGGCGCTGGAGTTCGATGGACTGGAGTATCCACGTCTTGGCCGCCTCGATGCCCTCGGCGATCACCTCTTCAGTCACCTTGGGGGCTCCGGCCTCGTAGTGCTTCCAGGCATCCTCGGGGCCGCCCGCCTCCACCATCATGATGGCCACGTCGCCGTCGGACGACAGTCGGCCGGCCACCACCATCTCCAGCGTGGAGGCCTCACCCTCTTGGTAGGTGGCATGCGGGACCCACGTCCCCTCGGTGCTGTAGGCCACCCGGACGGCGCCGATGGGCCCCTGGAAGGGAATGCCCGAGATCATGAGGGCCGCGGAGGCGGCGTTGATCACGACCACGTCGTGAGGGTTCACCTGGTCGGCTCCGAACACCGTAGCCACGATGTGGACCTCGTTGCAGAAGCCGTCGGGGAACGCCGGGCGCAGCGGTCGGTCGGTGAGACGGCAGGTGAGGATGGCCTGGTCCGTGGCTCGGCCCTCGCGGCGGAAGAACGAGCCGGGGATCTTGCCGGCCGCATACATACGCTCCTCGACGTCGACGGTCAGGGGGAAGAAGTCGACGCCCTCCCGCACGGTCTTGGACGCGGTGGCGGTCACGAGCACGAGGGTGTCCCCGATCCGCCCCGTCACGGCGCCATCGGCTTGGGGGGCCAGCTTTCCGGTCTCGAAGGTGAGGGTTTCGTCGGTCCCTTCGACGAGACCGGAAACGGAGATGGCTTCCGCCATGGTGGGGCTCCTTTCGACACGACCTCGGAGCCAGTTCCCAGTGGTGGGCCACCCGACGAGGGCCGGGGGGCCCGCCACTGGCAGCCGACTCGCGAGCCGCCGTGCCTTGTCTGTGAGCGAGCGGCCCTCGGGCCGCTCGTGCGTGCTTGGTGGTTGAGTTAACGCCGGAGGCCGAGGCGCCCGATGATGTCCCGGTACCGCTCCACGTCGTTCGACCGCACGTAGTCGAGCAACCGCCGGCGCCGACCGATGAGCCTCATGAGGCCACGGCGGGTGTGGTGGTCGCCCTTGTGCACCTTTAGGTGCTGAGTGAGGTGGTTGATGCGCTCCGAAAGGAGCGCTATCTGCACCTCTGACGACCCGGTGTCGGTGTCGTGCTGACGGTATCGAGCGATGGTCTCGGCTTTGTCGGGCATACAGGGGGCGTCCAGATGTTCCTTCGGCTGAGCGCGATCCGCTACTCGCCAGAACGCTCCGGAAAGGGTACCAGGAAGCTGTAGGTCCCGGTGGTTCCCACTCGTTCGGACGGCACGTCTCAGGCCAGGGCATCACGTGCCGCCTCCACGTCGCGGCCCATCTGGGCCACCAGCTGCTCGGCGGAGCCGAAGCGCTCCTCGCCGCGCAGCCTGGCGACGAAGCTCATCCGGGCCTCCTCGCCGTAGAGCTCGCCGTCGAAATCGAGCAGGTGGGCCTCGAGCACCGAGACGAGGGCATTCTCGTAGAAGGTGGGCCGGCGGCCGAGGGAGATGGCGGAGGCGTGCACCCGGCCGCCGGGGCGCTCGTACCAGCCGGCATAGATCCCGTCGGCGGGCAGGAGGATCTCGGCGGGCACGGCCACGTTGGCGGTGGGATATCCCAGCTGGTGGCCCCGGGCGTCGCCGCGTCCCACCCTTCCCCGCACCTCGTGAGGGCGCCCGAGCAGGCATGCCGCCTCCTCCACGTCGCCGGCTGTGAGCAGGGCGCGGATCCGCGTGCTGGAGATGGGCTCCGTCAGGTCATCGGCCGTCGCTTCGCCGGCCGCCAGGCTGACGCCCAGGACGTCGAACCCCAGCTCGGCGCCCATCCGCTGCAACATGGGGACATTGCCCCCCCGGCGGTACCCGAAGTGGAAGTCGTGGCCGACCACGACCGCCCGGCCGCCCAGGCAGTCGACGACGACCTCCTTCACGAAGTCCTCGGCGGACTGGCGGGATCTTTCCACGTCGAATGTGACGACCACGCACTCGTCGACACGCGCCGCCTCCAGCAGCTCCAGCTTCTGGGCGAGGTCGGTCAGGAGCTTGGGCGCCGAATCGGGCCGCACCACCGTGGCCGGGTGACGATCGAAGGTGACGACGGCAGAGGCACAGCCGAGGTCGTCGGCCATGGTCCGGACCCTTGCCAGGATGGCCTGGTGGCCGAGGTGCACGCCGTCATAGGCGCCGATGGTGACCACGGCACCCTGACGGACGCAGGCGTCCAGCTCGGTGACCACCTCCATCCGGGCGAGGTTATTCAGCGGCCAGCACCACGGCGGGCTTGGCCCGGCCGCCGCTGATCGCCTCGTAGACCGCCAGCAGGTGCCCCCGGTCGTCGAGCAGGCCCCAAGGGCCCGTCCCGCCGACACCCAGCTCGCCCTGGCTCAGGACGCGCCCGTGGGACACCGCCCCTGCCACCTCGGTGACCACAGCCACCGTCGGGTAGTCGCGCAGAGCCTCTGCTGGAGTCAGGACCGCCTCGCGGCACAGCTGCCCCACGGGGCGAGCCTCCCCCAGCCCGAACGACCCGATGGCGGTACGCCGCAGAGCCCGCAAGTGGGCCCCCCCGCCCAGTGCGGAGCCGAGGTCAGCGGCCAGCGAGCGCACGTAGGTGCCCGACGAGCAATCGACCTCGATGCGCACCACGCCGGGATCCGAGGTGAGATCGGCCTGGAGACGGTGGACGACGACCCGGCGAGGCTCGCGGCGGACCTCCACGCCGGCCCGGGCCAGCTCGTGCAGGCGCCTCCCGCCCACCTTGACCGCGGAGACCATGGGCGGCACCTGGTCGATGGGGCCGACGAGCCGCCCGGCCGCTTCCCGGACCTCCCCGGGCGAGACTGCGCTCATGTCCCAGCGCCCGATCTCCTCTCCCTCGGCGTCCAGGGTGGAGGTGGCCACACCCAGCACCACCTCCCCCGCGTAGGACTTGGGCAGGTCGGTCAGGTAGCGCAGGATCCGTGTCACCCTCCCGAGGCCGACGAGGAGCACGCCGGTGGCGGCCGGGTCGAGCGTGCCGGAGTGACCCACCCGCCTCTGGCCGAAGATCCCACGGCACTTTGCCACCACGTCGTGCGAGGTCCAGCCGGGCGCCTTGTCCACGACTACCAGGCCGTCGATCACGACCGCGCATCCCGGATGGCCACCGCGGCCCGGGCCAGCTCAGCTCCCGGCACGGGATCAGCCCTCGGCGTCACCGCCACCGCTCGTCTCGCTCAGGCCCCGGAGGATGTCCTCGATCCGCGTCGCCGTCTCGATGCTGGGGTCGGCGCCGAACGTCAGCTGGGGGATGCGCCGGAGGCGCACCTCACGCCCGAGCGCGGCCTGGAGCCGGGCCCGGTGCTCCAGGAGCGCCTCCTCCGCTTCCTCCGTCAGGGAGCTGAGCAGCACCTTGGCCCGGCGCAGGTCGGCCTCGACCTCCACGTGAGTGACGGTGACCAGCCCGAGACGCTCGTCGCCCTGGAGGAGGACCTCCAGCTGCTCGGCCACCACTTCGCGCACCAGCTCGTTGACCCGCGCCATCCGCGAGTAGCGGCGTCGGGTCCCCGGCTCACGCATCCACGCCCCAGTACGCCTCCAACACGTCGACCTCGGGGAAGGAGTACACGAAGCGCTCCACCTTCTGGAGGACCTCCTCGGCATGTGCGGCCCGGCCCGACACGGTCACGAAGCCCAGCGTGGCTCGCTGCCACTTGGCCTGGTCCGCCACCTCGGCCGCGGCCACGCCGAAACGCCCCTGGGCACCGTGCAGGATGGACTTGACCACGGCCCGCTTCTCCTTCAGCGAACGGCAGTGGGGCAGGTGAAGGTCGACCTCCAGAGCCGCTACGTGCGTGGGATCTCCCGCTGCTGGTAGGTCTCGATCACGTCACCCGGCTTCAGGTCCTGGAAGTCCGACAGGCCGATACCGCACTCGAAGCCCTGGCTCACCTCGCGGGCGTCGTCCTTGAACCGCTTGAGCGAGGTCACGGTGCCATGCCAGATGACCACACCCTCCCGCAGGAACCGCACCTTGGAGCCGCGGGTGATGACACCGTTGCGCACGTAGCAACCCGCCACCTTGCCAACCCGGGGAACGCCGAACACCTCGCGGACCTCGGCCTCGCCGGTGACGACCTCCTCGTACTCGGGGGCCAGCATGCCCACCATGGCCGCCTGGACCTCCTCGACGAGCTTGTAGATGATCTCGTAGGTCCGCACGTCCACACCCTCGGACGCCGCGAGGTTGCGAGCCTTGCGGTCCGGCCGCACGTTGAACCCGATGAGGGTGGCGTTTGACGCCGCGGCCAGCTGCACGTCGTTCTCGGTGATGCCGCCCACGGCGCGGTGCACGAAGCTGAGCTTGACGTCCTCGCGCTCGAGCTTGCGGAGGCTCTCGGTGACCGCCTCCAGCGACCCTTGCACGTCGGCCTTGAGGACCACGCTCAGGGCCGCCGTCTCCCCCCGCTGGATCTGCTCGAAGATGTCCTCGAGCTTGGCTCCCACGCCGGGCACCGTGGGAGGCTTGCGCAGGTCGGCGGAGCGATAGCGCTGCTCGCGCTGGCCACCGATGTCCCGAGCCACCCTGTCGGTGGTGGTGACCCGGAACTCGTCGCCGGCGGTGGGGACCTCGGAGAAGCCGAGCACCTGCACCGGAGTTGAGGGCAGCGCCTCCTTGATGTTGTCGCCCTTGTCGTCCACGAGGGCTCGCACTCGGCCCCAGGCCGCTCCGGCCACCACGGCCTCCCCCACCCGCAGGGTGCCGCTCCCCACGATGACCGTTGCCACCGGGCCCCGCCCCACGTCGAGGTTGGCCTCGAGGACCGTGCCCCGTGCCGGGGCCTCGGGGTTGGCCATGAGCTCCTCCACCTCGGCGATAAGGCCGATGTGCTCGAGCAGCTCGTCGATGCCCACGCCCTGCAGGGCCGACAGCTCGACCATGATCGTGTCGCCGCCCCACGCCTCGGGAACGAGGCCATGCTCCGACAGCTGCTGCATGACACGCGTGGGGTCGGCGTCGTCCCGATCGATCTTGTTTATGGCCACGACGATGGGCACGTCGGCGGCGCGAGCGTGGTTGATGGCCTCGACGGTCTGGGGCATGACGCCGTCGTCGGCGGCGGTCACCAGCACCACGATGTCGGTGACCTCGGCGCCGCGGGCCCGCATGGCGGTGAACGCCTCGTGGCCCGGTGTGTCTATGAAGGTGAGCAGATTGCCGTCCTTCTCCACCTGGTAGGCCCCGATGTGCTGGGTGATGCCCCCCGCCTCGCCGGCCACCACGTTGGTCTCGCGGATGCGGTCGAGCAACAGGGTCTTGCCGTGGTCGACGTGGCCCATCACCGTGATCACGGGCGGGCGGGGCCGGAGGAGCGACTCGTCCCCCTCCTCCCCGTCCTCGAAGTAGCGACGCTGGAGCTCGGCCTCCTTCTCCTCGCCGGGGTCCACGAGACGAACGGTGGCGCCCACATCGGCGGCGAACAGCTCGATGGCGTCGTCGGGCAATGGCTGGGTGGCCGTCACCAACTCGCCCTGGAGGAACAGGAAGCGCACCACGTCGCCCGCCGAGCGGTTGACCTTGGGACCGAAGTCCTGAGCGGTGGAACCACGCTCGATGATCACCTCGTCCTGGGGGACAGGAGCGGTGGACGGCACGTAGGCGGAGGTGGGGTCGAGCGGCTCCAGCTCTTCGCGCGGGCGCCGGCGCCGCCCTCCTCTGCGCCGGGGGAAACGGCCGCGCATGCCG
>JALZJC010000074.1 GCA_030859945.1 Actinomycetota bacterium
CCCCGTGCTCGAGCACCACGGCGACGATGGGACGGGCCAGGCACAGGTAGCCCACGGCGGCGGGGACGATGACGGCGGCGATGGTGCGAAGCCCCAGGCTCAGCCGGCGGCGGTAGCCATCCAGGTCACCCCGGGCCCACCGCTCGGACAGGTCGGGGAGCAGTGCGCTCATCACCGAGACGGCGAAGACGCCATGGGGCAGCAGGAAGAAGACCTGCCCGGCCTGGTAGGCGGCCACGTCACCGTCCTGGCCCCGGTTGGCCAGGGTCAGCACCAGCCACAGAGCCACCTGGTTGGCGATGGTGAAGGCCAACGTCCATCCCGACAGGCGCAGCACGGTGCGCACGGCCTCGTGCCCGGGCTCCCAGCGCGGCCGCAGGCGCACGTTGGCCCGTCGTAGGGCGACCAGTTGGGTGACGGCCATGGCGCCCACACCGGCGGTGGTGCCGAACCCGAGGAGAGCGAGGGCCGCGGCGTCGTCGCGGACCCCCGGGAGCGACAGGTCACCGGCGACTCGTGGCAGGAGGAGGAGCATGGCGATCACGATCACGTTGTTGAGGACGGGGGCGAACATGGGGGCGGCGAAGCGGCGACGGGCCTGGAGCAGGGCGGTGGTGACGGTGACGGCCCCGTAGAAGGCCACCTGGGGGGCGAACATGCGGAGGAGCGTGGTGGCGACGGCCCGCTGCTCGGCCGCCGCCGGCCCTTCCTGGCCGAGCGTGTAGAGACTTATGAGCCACGGGGCCGCGGCCAGGAACGCCGCCGTGACCAGCAACAGGAGGGCGCCGACGACCGTGGCCACGGCCGAGACGGATCGCCAGGCGTCCTCGTCCTTCTCGGTGGGCTCGGTGGCCAGGCTGCGCACGAAGACGGGCACCAGCGTGGCCGACAGCACCCCTCCGAGCACCAGCTCGTAGACGATGTTCGGAGTGACGTTGGCCAGGTTGTAGGTGTCGGTCAGGCGGGTGAAACCGAGGGCGTAGGCCAGGGCGAAGAGGCGCCCGAACCCGGTGATCCGGGACAGGGCCGTCCCGGCCGCCATCACGGCCGTGCTTCGGGACAGGCTGGGTCGTTCCTCCTCCAAGGTGACCGGTGCCGTTACCGAGGCGCGGTCACGCGGGGACCAGGCGACGGTTGCGCCGGCGCATGCGCCGGCCCTTCACCTGGTGGCGTCCCCACCACAGCAGGAGGAACGCCCCGGCGCCGGCGGAGAGCACCACGCCCACGCCTGACGCGGCCGTGGAGCGAACCGTGAGGCGACTGCGCCCGAGCACCAGGGTCCCGTCGGGAGAGACCAGGTTGACCCGGAGGGGAAATGCCCCCGATGCCCGCGCCTGGACGGAGAACAGCTCGGTGGTGTTGCGTCGCGTCAGATCGAGGTCGCGCACGGCGCCCCCGGGAAATTCGAGCTTGTCGCTCACCACCTCCACCTGAAGGCGGACGGGGTAGTCCGTCCTGGTGAGGATGGTGACGGGGATCTCTCCCTTGCGCGCCGTCAAGGTGATGGAGCGGCTCTGGGGGACGTCGATCAGGTCCAGCTGACCGTCGATCCAGGTCTGGAGGCCCTGCAGGTAGTCCGAGCGCTGGCGGGGACGCAGGTCGGCGCCCTGGGACACGAGCAAGAGCTCTTCCAGCCTCTCGTCGAGGGGGTTGTCGGCCGCCAGCAGGCTGGAGAAGGACTCGAGTCGCCGCCGGGCGGCGTGCGTCGGCGCCGCCGGCGCCGTCGATGTCCCGGGGGGGAGAGGGGCCAGCCGGCGAACCAGGGGAGCTCCGGCGGGCGTGGTGGCGGGCGGCACACCGAAGGCGGTGTCGAGGGTGGACGCGGTGAGGATGGGGCTCGACGACAGGCCGCTCAGGAGGACATCGAGAAATGCGGTCGTGGGTCGCCAGCTCCGAGGCGCCGAGGCCACCAGCGCACGGGCTCGGCCCGGGCGATCGAAGTACACGATGGCCAGGTCGGCCAGCAGCCGGTGCGCGGCCAGGACAGGGTCGTCACCTTCGGTGAAGCCGGCGGACAGACCCTCGTCCGCGGTCATGACCACAGGCCGGCGCACACCGCGAGCCTCGAGCGAGAAGGGTTGGGTCAGGGTGATCGCAAGATCGGCGGGCTCCAGCGCCGACTCGGGGATGACCAGGCGGTCGAACCGTTGCTGGCGCAGCCGCTGGACCGCAGCCCCGTCGAGCGGCCCGCCGGTGAGCCAGGTGCTGGGGTCTGGGCGGACGCCGAGGGTGCGGCTGATGGCCTCGGTGCCCCGGTCGAGCTGGGCGACGGCCTCGCTCTCGAGGCCGGCGGCCACCAGAGCGGGGAGGGTGATGGGCACGAAGGTGCCAGCCGCCACCTGGCGGCCGGCCAGACCCCGAGCCAGGTCCTTGACGGTCTGGCTGTCGGTGGGGTCAGGGCTCGAAGCCAATGCCTGGAGGGTCTCGGGCGTCGGCGCCAGAGTCAGGGGGATCCCCGGGTTGGCGTTCAGGGACCGGGCCAGGGCGCCCACGGACTCTGCCGCCTCGGGGGCCAGCTCCCGTCGCCCGTCCGGTTGCACGGCGGGGGGGGCATGGGCGGGGAGCACGAGAGCCACTCCCAGAGGCCGTCCCTCCTGGCCGGGTGGGGCGGCGTACACGACATGGGTGATCATGTCGGTGAGGGAGGTCCCTCCCCCGAGCTCCCGCAGCTCCACGCGCACCGGATAGACGCCCTGTTCGGGCAGGCGGAGCCTGGGCCATTCCGGTGTCTTGGCCGGGTCCTGGATGGGAAGGCGGATCACCAGAGCTCCACCTGGGTCGGGGGACAGGTCGGACAGGCGGGTGGAGGTCACGCTCAACGGAGCGCTGCGAGGGCGGCTCTCCCGCGTGGTGTTGAAATCGCTGCGGCTGGTGACGCGGCGATAGACGGCCACGGCCACCTCGACGTCGGAGGGCGGGCGCGGGGTGTCGACCCTCACCCGGATGACCAGCTCCTGGCCGGGGCCCACCCAGGGACTCTGCGACTCCAGCCGTATCCTGTCGTCGGCCACAGCCTGGGCCCGCTGCGGGCGCTCCGGGGCAGCCGAGGCCCGGCGACCTTCAGCGCTTAACGGTGCGAGCGCCAGCGCCGCCATGACGACCAGCAGCTGGCGCCTCACTGGTTCGACCGCTGCCGGCGTCCAGCCCACGGGCGAGACTCGGCCACCGTCCCCAGACGGGCACTGAGGACGCAGAGCCCTCGTTCCTCACGGCGAAACCCCAGGCTCTCGTACAGGGCCAGGGCGGCCTCGTTCCCGGTGGGAGTGTTCACCACCACCCGCTCCGCTCGCCGTCGTCGTAGCCATCTCAGGGCATCGAGGACCAGCTGGCGCCCCAAACCCTGGCGGCGGCGCTCCGGGTCCACTGCCAGCCGCTGGAGGAATCCGCGCCGCCCGGCCCGGCCGGTGAGGGCGTAGGCCACCATGTCGCCTCCCAGGGTGACGACGCGAAAACGGGTACGAGGCGTGGCTGCGAGGGCATCATCGAGGCCCGGGCCGTCCAGGCGCCAGAAGGCGGGGAAGGCCCGGGCGTCGAGGTCGAGCACTGCCGGGCGGTCAGAGGGCCGGGCCCGACGGTGCCCGGTGACGTACTCACCGTTGCGTGCCCTGAGCTTGAGTGCTCTGTCGTCAGCCAACGCCCGGAAGTCGCGGCTGAGCAGGTGCAGGCGCTCCTGGACCTCGAAACCAGCACCGAGGAATGCCACTTGATCGACCGGTGCCAAGGCGTTGGTGACAACTCGTGAGAAGCCACGGGCGCCCAGCTCGACCATGGCCCACCTCACGAACACCACCGAAAGGGTCGGGCCGGAGGAGAACGGCACCAGGTAGGCGACACGGCTGTCGCCCTGCCACGGCCCGGCCCGGACCTGCTCCCGCCCCCAGCGGATGACGCCAGTGTCCTCGACCCGAGAGATCATCTTGACGGCCCCGAGGTTACCGGTACGGCACCCGGAGACCCGATCCAGGCCGGCAACGTAGTCTTCGGAGGTGACCTCTGAGGAACAAGACGCCTGCTCGGGGGGCTGAGCGGGACGTGATCCCGGAGCGCCTGCTCCCCCTGGTCCAGGAGACGGCGTGGTTGGTCGAGCGGTTCCAGGCCAGCGGCCACAGCCTGTACCTGGTCGGGGGCGTCGTGCGCGATGCCGTGCTCAACCGCATCGACCCGGCTGGCGACCTGGACCTCACCACCGACGCTCATCCCGAGGAGATCAAGCGGCTGGTGGGCCCCGACGCCGACGCAGTCTGGGATCAAGGTGCGCGCTTCGGCACCATCGGCGTCCGAAGGGGCGAGCGGCGCTTCGAGATCACCACTCACAGGGCCGAGGCCTATCACCCGGACTCCCGCAAGCCCGACGTGGCCTTCGCCGCCGGCGTGGAGACCGACCTGTCCCGGCGGGACTTCACGGTCAACGCCATGGCCCTGCGCCTGCCCGGCCTCGAGCTCGTCGATCCCTTCGACGGCCTGCCCGATCTGGCCGCCTCGCGGCTACGCACACCGATCGCCCCCGAGGCGTCCTTCGGCGACGACCCACTGCGCATGCTGCGAGCGGCACGCTTCATAGCCGGCCTGGGCCTGCGAGCGGAACCGGCTCTGACGGAGGCGGTGGAGTCCATGCACGACCGCCTCGCCATAGTCTCCGCCGAGCGCCTCCGGGCCGAGCTCGACAAGCTCCTCGTGGTCGAGCGACCGGGTGAAGGCTTGTGGTTCCTCGTCAGGACGGGGCTCGCCGACGAGTTCCTCCCCGAGGTGCCGGCGCTGGCGCTCGAGCAGGACCCGGTCCATCGCCACAAGGACGTGCTGGCCCACACCATCGCCGTGGTCGAGAAAGTGCCGCCCGAGCGGATCGTGCGCCTGGCCGCGCTGCTCCACGACATAGGCAAGCCGCGGACCCGCTCGTTCGGCCCGGGTGGCGTGTCCTTCCACCATCACGAGGTGGTGGGGGCCCGGATGACCCGAGACCGCATGCGGGCGTTGCGCTACCCCAACGACGACGTGGGCTCCGTCTCTCGGCTGGTGGAGCTGCACCTGCGCTTCCACACCTACCGTTTCGGATGGACCGACTCGGCCATTCGTCGCTACGTGCGCGACGCCGGCCCGCTCCTCGAGCGGCTCAACCAGCTCACCCGGGGGGACTGCACCACCCGCAACCCTCGCAAGGCCGCCGAGCTCGCCGACCGCATGGACAGGCTGGAGAGCGACATCGCCAGACTGCGGGAGAAGGAGGAGCTGGCCGCTATCAGACCCGACCTCGACGGGCGCCAGGTGATGGAGCATCTCGGGGTGCCACCCGGCAGGGTGGTGGGAGAGGCGCTGTCCCACCTGCTCGAGGTCCGCCTGGATGAGGGCCCGCTCAGCGAGGAGGAGGCCCGCCGGCGTCTCGACGACTGGTGGCGCCGGCGTCAGGAATAGGGCGCAGCTTCCGGCCCTGACGCCGGCTGCTAGAAGCCCTCTTTGCGGGCCCTGACGATGAGGGTCCGGGGAACGAACCTGAGGGCCTGGTGGCGGGCTTGTCGGGGAGAGCCCTTACCGGGCTCGGGCTCGAGCACGGTGTCGATCCGGTAGCCCGACCGCACCAGACCGACGAGGAGGTCGGCGAAGGTGTGGTGATGGACCTCGACTGTCTCGCCGTTGCGGTGCTCGATCACCGCAGAGCGGGCGAAGTAGGAGTTGGCTACCACGGGGGCCCGCTCCGGGTCGGTGTCGTCGAACATGGCCCACACCGGGTGGCGCAGGCTGAACACCAGGGGCGCACCCACCTTGAGGACCCTGTGGGCCTGGCGGACCACCCGTTCAACGTCGCGTGCGTACGACAGGGCGTAAACGCTGACCACCAGGTCCACCGAGTCGGCCCTGAGGAAGGCCAGGTCGGCCAGGTCGCTGTGGCGGATCTCCACCCTCACCCTCTCGCGCTCGCAGAGCCGCTTGGCGGCGTCGATCATCTCGGGCGAGAAGTCCACGCCGATGGCGGTGGCACCCTGGCGAGCGAAGGCGATAGACCGCTGGCCGGTACCGCAGCCCAGCTCGAGCACCCGCTTGCCCTTCAGGTCCCCGAGAAGATGAAAGTCATCCTCGGTGCCGGCGTCGGGGCCATAGGACAAGACGTCGGCGCGGCCGGTCGAGGCACCAGGGCCGAAGCTCACGTGGGAATCTTGGTACATCCATGAGCAGGCCCGCACCGGGCAGGCCCGGGAACGGGCCGATTCGCATCGTCACCTTCAACATCCAGCACGGCCGGGTAGCCGCCCACGCCCAGCCACGGCGGCGGGTGCTCCGAGTGGACACCGGGGCCCTGGCCCGGTACTGCGCCGGCTTGGACGCCGACGTCCTGGCCATGCAGGAGGTGGACGTCCGGGTCCTCCGCTCGGTGTGGGCCGATCAGGCCCTGGCCGTGGCCCGGGCCACCGGCCTGGAGCGAGCGTTCGGGGAAGCCCGGCGGGTGGGAGTCGGCGGTCGCTACGGCAACGCCCTGTTGGCTGGCCACCGTTTGGAGGAGGTGGAGGTCGTCGCTCTCCCTCGTCAAGGTCGGGGAGAACCTCGCGCTGCCGTCCTCGCCCTCGCCTCGGTAGGCCAGCGCCGGCTGTCGATCGCCGCCACCCACCTCTCGACCGAGCGAGGGGAGGCCCTGGTCCAGCTCGATGCCGTGCTCGACGCGCTGGCCGAGCGTCCCGAGCCCCGCGTCCTCCTCGGCGACCTCAACCTCGTGCCCACCGATGTCGGGCCCCGGGTCGAGGCCGCCGGTCTGGTGCTGGCGGACACGGCCGAGCCGACGCACCCGGCGTCCCTACCGCGGATACGGATCGACCACATCGCCGTGGGTGGGTTGGCGGTGACGGACGTGGCCGTGCTGCCCTCGGCGCCGGTGAGCGATCACAGGGCCCTGAGGGCCCAGGTGCGCTGAGGGGCCCTGAACCGCGCCGTCAGCGGCCGGTGGCGAAGTCCTCCACCAGGAACCGTGCTTCTTCGTCCCGGTACTGCGTGGGCGGCGACTTCATGAAGTAGGCCGAGGGCCCGAGCAGCGGCCCGCCAATGCCGCGGTCCAACGCCACCTTGACGCAGCGGAGAGCATCGATCACCACGCCCGCCGAGTTGGGCGAGTCCCAGACCTCCAGCTTGAGCTCCACGTTGAGAGGAACGTCGCCGAAGCCCCGGCCCTCGAGGCGGATGTAGGCCCACTTGCGGTCGTCCAGCCAGCTCACGTGGTCGGACGGGCCGATGTGCACGGCGTCGGCGGCGATCCCGTTCTCCAGCTGCGAGGTGACGGCCTGGGTCTTGGAGACCTTCTTGGACTCCAGGCGGGTGCGCTCCAGCATGTTCTTGAAGTCCATGTTCCCGCCCACGTTGAGCTGGTACGTGCGGTCCAGCACCATGCCGCGGTCCTCGAACAGCCGGGCCAGGACGCGGTGCACGATGGTGGCCCCCACCTGGCTCTTGATGTCGTCCCCGATGACAGGCACCCCGGCGGCCTCGAAGCGCCGGGCCCAGTCGGGATCGCTGGCGATGAAGACGGGGATGGCGTTGACGAACCCTACCCCCGCTTCGATGCAGGCCTCGGCGTAGTGGCGCTGGGCGAGCTCCGACCCCACAGGCAGGTAGGACACCAGCACGTCGGCGCCGGCCGAGCGGAGGCAATCGACGAGGTCGACCTCCTCGGCCGGGGATTCCTCGACCGTCTCCCGGTAGTACTGGCCGAGTCCATCGAGGGTTGGCGCCCGCTGGACGGTGATGCCCAGCTCGCCCACGGGGGCGAAGCGGACAGTGTTGTTCTGGCCCGAGTGAATGGCCTTGCCCAGGTCGAGGCCGACCTTGGACGCATCGACATCGAAGGCGGCCACGAACTCGAGGTCGCCCACGTGGTAACCCCCGAGGGACACGTGCATGAGGCCGGGGACCTCGTCCGAGGGGTCGGCCTTGCGGTAATACTCCACCCCTTGGACGAGGGAGCTGGCGCAGTTGCCCACGCCAGCGATGGCCACTCGGATCTTGTCGGTGCTCACTTGGTGCCCTCTCTCTCGGAAGCGATCAATTGGTCCAGCCATGAGATGTCCCGCTCGGTGATCTCGGTGCGGTGCTCAGCCAGCGAGCGGGTGTAGCTGTCGAGGCGCTCCCGGCTGGCTCGGATGGAGGAGCGGGCCCTGGCCAGCTGCTCCACCAGCTGGGCCCGGCGGCGCTCGAGCAGCCCGAGGCGGGCTTCCACGGGCAGGTACCGGGCGAACGCCAGCTTCAGGCCGAAGCCACGGTCGTCGTCGGCGGACTGGCCGCCCCCCGCCAGCAACTCCTCGAAGAGGCGTTCACCCCGCTCGGTGATCCGGTAGACCTTCTTGGCCCTCCGCGAGCTGGCCCCCGATCCCCGCACCTGTCGGGGCGCCGCCCCTCGCCGGGCCCTGAAGGCCGCCATCTCGCCTCCCAGCGAGCCGGTCATGGGAATGGGCGCCGTCCCGCGCCCGTCGCCGGCGTCAGCGGAGCTGGCCCCGTCCGGATCGGACCGGCCGGGACCGACCTCACCGGCCTCGGCGGCCTCCAGGGCGCCCGCGGCCTGAAGGCGCTTCAAGGCCGGGTACAGAGAGCCGAAGGACACGCTGGACAGGGGTCCCAAGGCCTCGGACAGGCGCTTCTTGAGCTCGTAACCGTGGAGCGGTTGCTCCTTCAGCACGCCGAGGATTGCCAGTTCCAGCACCAGGCCCCTTGCTCGGTCGGCGCCCCCGCGGTTGACTCCAGCCCCGGGGATCACGGACCGATGTATCGGATCGATATATCGGAGCCAGTATGTGCCCTCACACCGGCCCCGTCAAGGCGTGAACAGCTACCCTGGGCAGCCGTGAGTTCCCGGCCGGAGTCCGTGCCCGGCGCCACGTCTGCTGATGCCCTTCCCGGCCAGGTCGACTACCGACTGACCCGTAACGCCCTCCTCAGCCAATTCCGCCGCGGGCGGGTCTCGAGGCTCGACGTCTGCGACGCCCACCCCGAGCTCCTCCGAACTGCCAGCGCCCTTGGCTGCCCGACCGCCGAGGACTGCCCCATCTGCGAGTCGGCCCCCGTGGTCCACGTGTCCTACGCCTTCGGCCGCCACCTGTCGCCGGGTGGCCATCCCTTCGCCGACGCCGCCGAGCTGGCCAAGCTCACCCGGCGGGCCGGCGAGGTGGCGTGCTACGTGGTGGAGGTGTGCCCCTCCTGCTCGTGGCACCATCTCGTCCGCACGTTCGCGGCGGGTCCCCGACGTCGAGCGACGGGCCGGCGCTGACCTTCGCAGTATCCGACCTTCGCCTTGGCGCGGCCGCCGCCGCGACCATCGTGGCCCTGGCGTCGGCGGGCGACGCCGTGCTGCTGGCGGTCCTCCTCGCCCTCGCCGCCGGCGACCTGGTGGCGGCGGCTGCGGTCACCGTCGCCGGCCTCTCAATCGCCGTCCGCTGGGGCTCCACCTCTCTGGAAGCCATCGCCGGCGCCCAGGCCGTCCTCGGACCGGCAGGGCTGGTCGGCCCGACGCTGGCCACGGCGTCGACATGGTGCGCCGCCGCAGCCGTGGTGCTGGCCAGTCCGCGGGGATGGCGGGCGCCGGCCTTCGGCCTGGCTGCGGCCTTGTGCGTCGCCGGGCCCACCGCGGCCGACGGTGGCGCTCCTCTGGTG
>JALZJC010000087.1 GCA_030859945.1 Actinomycetota bacterium
GGCGGAAGAGCACCAACGTCAGCATCAAGGAGATGAAGTACCGGCCCAAGATCGGGCCCGGTGACTTCGACACCAAGACCCGCCAGGTCGAGAAGTTCCTCGGCCAGGGGCACAAGGTGAAGGTCACCATCATGTTCCGGGGCCGCGAGCTCAGCCACCAGGAACGGGGACTGCAGATCCTGGACCGGGTGGCGGAGACCGTGGGCCAGATCGCAAAGGTGGAGGCGGCGCCCAAGGTGGACGGACGCAACATGGTCATGGTGCTGGCGCCCGACAAGCGGGCGCCTCACCGCCCCAACGGGAGCGGGGAAGGGGCGGCGGGCTGACGTGAGAGTGATGAGAGGAGGACCTCGGAAATGCCGAAGATGAAGACGGACAGAGGGGCGGCCAAGCGGTTCAAGGTCACCGGCACCGGTAAGCTCCGCCGTCGCCAGGCGTTCCGGTCCCATCTGCTGGAGAAGAAGTCGTCGGTCCGCACCCGGCGCCTGGCCCGCCAGGCCGAGGTCAACGGCTCCGACGCCAAGCAGGTTAAGCGCCTGCTCGGGCTCTGAGCCCTTCCCGCGTCGGAGAGAAGAGCCGGAGAGAAGAGGAGCGTCATGGCCAGGGTCAAGCGGTCGGTCCAGAGCAAGAAGCACCGTCGTGCCGTCCTCGAGCAGGCGCGGGGTTACTACGGGAACAAGAGCCGGAGCTACCGGGCCGCCAACGAGCAGGTCATGCACTCCCTGCAGTACGCCTACCGGGACCGGCGGGCCCGCAAGGGTGACTTCCGCCAGCTCTGGATACAGCGCATCAACGCCGCCGCTCGCCAGCACGGCATGAGCTACAGCCGCTTCATGGCCGGGTTGCGCCTGGCCGAGGTGGAGGTGGACCGCAAGATGCTGGCCGACCTGGCCGTCCGGGACCCGGCCGCCTTCGCGGCACTGGTCAAGGTCGCCGAGGGCGCCACCAAGCGGTCCTGAGCGGCCCAGCCGACGGTCTGGGCTACCGGCACCACGAGGTCCAACGGCTCCGGCGCCTCACCGCTCGTCGCCGCTCTCGCCAGGACGAGGGAGTCTTCGTGGTGGAGGGCACCAAGCTGGTTCGAGAGGCCCTGGCCGCGGGCGCCACAGTGGAGACCCTCCTCTCCGAGGCGGAGGCCGATCCGGCCCTGCTGGAGAAGGCCAGGGCGGCTGGCGCCCGGGTCCTGGAGTTGGCGCCGGGGGTGCTCGGCCGGGTGGCCTCCACGGTCACGCCGCAGCCGGTCATGGCGGTGGTGACCGACCTGACCGTGGACCTGGAGGCGGTGGCGGAGGCGCCCCTCGTGGTCGTGTGCGTGGGCGTCGGGGACCCCGGCAACGCGGGGACGGTGCTGCGCAGCGCCGAGGCGGCCGGCGCCGGCGCCGTGGTCTTCTGCGGCGGCTCCGTGGACGTGTACAACCCCAAGACGGTGAGAGCGTCGGCCGGGGCTCTGTTCCACGTCCCGCTGGTGGTGGAGGCTGATCCCACCGCCGTCCTCGCTCGTCTCGGGACCTTCGGTCTGCGCCGACTGGGCGCGGCGGTGGGCGCGGGCCGCGACTACACCACTGTCGATTTCACCGCCCCCACCGCCGTCGTGCTCGGGAGCGAGCCCACCGGCCTGCCGCCGGCGCTCGGCGCCGTCCTCGACGAGTGGGTCACCATTCCCATGACGGGCCGGTCGGAATCGCTGAACGTGGGCATGGCGGCGGCGGTCCTGTGCTTCGAGGCTGCCCGTCAGCGGCGCGCCGGCCCCTAAGGGATAATGCGCCGAAGCAGACTGGCACCAGTGGACGTCGAGCACATCACCCGCATCGAGAAGGAGGCCGCGGCCCGACTGGAGGCCGCCGCCGAGCCCGACGAGCTGCGCGCCGCCGAGTCGGAGGTGCTGGGCAGGCGCTCGGAGCTGTCGGCCCTGAACCAACGCCTGGGCCAGCTCCCGCCCGACGAGCGGCGCGACAAGGGCCGGCTGCTGAACGAGGCTCGCCACCGTCTCCAGTCCCTCGCCGGGGACCGCCGCCGCCAGCTGGAGGCCGCGGCCCGGGCCCAGCGCCTCGAGGCTGAACGCCTCGACCTCACCGAGGTGCTGCCGGGGCCCGAGCGGGGACATCTGAACCTGGTCACCCAGACCCGGGACGAGCTCGAGGACGTGTTCGTGGGGATGGGCTACGCCGTGGCCGAGGGACCCGAGGTGGAGACCGACTGGTACAACTTCGAGGCCCTGAACATCCCGAGATCCCATCCCGCCCGCAGCGGCTTCGACACCCTCTACGTCGACTGGGGCGAGCCGGAGTCCACTCTCCTACGGGCCCACACGTCGCCGGTGCAGATCCGCGTGATGGAGGCCCAGCCCCCGCCCATCTACTCGATAATGCCGGGCAAGGTGTACCGCAAGGACACGCCCGACGCCCGCCACACGCCCAGCTTCAACCAGATCGAGGGGCTGGTGGTCGACCGTGGCATCACCTTCGG
>JALZJC010000093.1 GCA_030859945.1 Actinomycetota bacterium
GCGAGTGGGGCCTGCGGTGGACCCCGGTGGTCACCCACGAGCTGGCCAACCCCGCCTACTCGGTCAACGACGGCCAGCGCTGCTACTGGTGCAAGGCCGAGCTCATGGGCGCCCTCGTTCCTGTCGCCGAGGAGGAGGGTGCCACGATCGTGCTCGGCGTGAACCTCGACGACCTTGACGACCACCGGCCGGGCCAGCGCGCCGCGGCCGAGCGCGGCGCCGCCTACCCCCTGGTGGAGGCAGGCTTCACCAAGGCCGACGTGAGGGACTGGTCCCGGCGGCTGGGCCTTCGCACCTGGGACAAACCCGCCGCCGCCTGCCTTGCGTCCAGGGTCCCCTACGGCACTCCGGTCACCCTGGGCGTGCTGGAATCGGTGGGGCGGGCCGAGTCGGCGCTGCGCGCTCTCGGCTTCCGCCAGCTCCGGGTGCGTCATTACGGCGCCCTCGCACGCCTCGAGGTGCATCGCGACGAGCTGGCCCGGGCCTTCGAGGAACGCCGAGCCGTGGTGGACGCCGTTCGCCGGGCGGGCTACACCTACGTGACACTCGACCTCGAAGGCTTCAGGTCGGGCAACCTTAACCAGACCCTCTCCTCACCAGCCCTCTCCCTCCGATGAACGGCGTGACCAACGTACGGGTGAAGCTGACCTTCCCCGAGCACCTGATCAAACAGCCGGTGATCGCTCGCATGGTCCGAGAGTTCGACATCATGCCCAACATCCGCCGAGCCAACGTGGAGGAGACGGTGGGATGGATGATCTGCGAGCTCGGTGGTCACGAGCTGGCCGTGGAACGGGCCATCGAATGGCTGGGAGACCTCGGCGTCCAGGTCGACCGCCTGGGTGACGTGGTCGAGGGCTGACTGCCGTACGCGTGGGAGCCGTACGCGCCCCGCTCGGCGTCGCCGCGGTGGTCCTGATCCTGGTGGGTGCGGACGTGGCGGCCAAGCGCGTCGCCGAGGGCCGGATCGAGACGCGGGCCGGGGCCGAGGTCCCCGGCGCCGGGTCGGTCGAGGCCCACATCGACTCCTTCCCCTTCTTGGCCCGCCTCCTCGTGGCCGGCTCGGCCGGGAACGTCGACCTTCGCTTCCAGCAGGTGCCCACCCGAGCAGTCCGGTTGAGCTCCGTGGACCTGGAGCTCCGGGGCGTGAAGGTGGACCGTGACGCCCTCTTCTCGGCCGAGGCGTCGGTCGACTCCATCGAGGGGGGGACGATGAGCGCCGAGATCGACGCCGCCTCCCTCAGCCGGGCCCTGCCGGTGCCGGTGTCGATCGGCGGGGGCGAGGTTCGATCCCGGGCCGGACCGTTGCCCGTGAGCGCTCGCCCCGCCGTGGGCAGGGACGGCGCACTGGTGCTGCGGTTCGGGGGGATGGAGCGCACGGTCTCGTTGCCACGCAGCGAGGTGCTGGCGTGCGCCGCCACCCGTGTCGCCGTGGTGGGGGACCGGCTGCGCCTGTCCTGCGAGGTGGACGAGGTGCCGGCGCCTGTTCGCAGCCGTCTCCGCTGATGGCGCTGAGGCCCCCAACTCCAACTGGCGACGATTTCCGCCACATCCGGCGGAAATCGTCGCCAGAAGTGCGGGAAGGGGACCTGTGTCGCAGCCTCCTGGTTTGCTGGAGCCATGCGCATCGACGATCCGCTCCGAACCCTGGCCGAACACCAGGATGGTTTGGTCACTCGGGCCCAGGCATTGGGTGCTGGGCTGAGCGACGGCGTCGTGGATGGGCGGGTGCGGGCCGAACGGTGGCAGCGCATGGCTCGGGACGTGTACCGCGTCCCGGGTTCGGCGCCCACCTGGCGGCAGTCGCTGTTGGCAGCGGTCTTGACGGCCGGCGCGGGAGCGGTGGCATCCCACCAGTCCGCCGCCGCACTGTGGCGGTTGCCCGGCTTCGGTGCGGGGCCGGTGGAGGTGACACGATTGAGAGGTCCCAGCCGAGTTGCCCGGGTCGGCGCCCTTCACGAGACCCGCTGCCTGCCCGCCGGGCACGTCGCTGCCGTAGATGGCATCCCGGTCACCAGCTCGGCGCGCACCCTGCTGGACCTTTGTGGCGCCCTCCACCCCAAGCGGGCGGAACGAGCCCTCGCCAACGCCCTGGCCATGAAGCTCACCACTCCGGCCCGTCTCCGAGTGGTGCTGGCCGAAGCGGGCAAGAGGGGCCGTCCAGGCTCCCGGCTCCTCCGGCGCTTGCTTGCGGAACGAGACGATGGCCAGGCCCCGCCGGAGAGCGAGCTGGAGAACCTGCTCATGGCGGTGCTCGGCGGGGCCAAGCTGCCGGTACCTGCCCGCCAGGTGGATCTGGGCAGTGACACCGCGCTCATCGGCCGGGTGGACTTCGTGTACCGGGAGGCCCGCCTGGTGTTGGAGGCCGACAGCCGCCGCCACCACTCGAGCTGGCTGGACGCCGAAGCGGACCGGCGCCGGGACGCAGCCTTGCTGGCCGCCGGCTGGTGCGTGCTGCGGGTGTCGTGGGACCAGTTGGTGAACCGACCCACCGAAGTGGTCGCAGCCGTGCGAGGAGTCTTGGAGCGAGCCAGGTGATTGCAACTGGCGACGGTTGGGAGGCGGGGGTGACACCATGGTGACCGATGGCGTGCTGGACGAACAGGCCCGTGCCCTGGCCGAGGGGGTGGACGCCGGCCTCCCGCGGTGGGTGGAGCGCTCGGTGGAGCGCATGCTGGTTGCCCACCGCGGGCATGGCGACCCCGCCGTCATGGCCGCGGCACGGCGAGCGGGCGAGCGGGCGGGGGCCGATGTGGGGGCGCGGGTCCGGGCCTTGCTGGAGGCCGACATCGACGAGCAGCACACCAACCCGTTGAGCATCCTTCGCCAAGCCGTGCCTTACCCAACCGAGGTCCTGCGCCAGGCCGGCGTGCCACCGGTGCGGCGCGATCGCTTCGCCGTGGAGCGCTTCCCGGAGGACCACTACGACCTCACGCCGGCGTCGTTCGCCGACATCGATCCGGCCCTGCTCGACGTGGGCCTGGCCTGGGGAGCGGCCAAGGCCTGGCTCCACAAGCGGCGCCACGGGACACCTGAGTGACCCGCGTCGCCGCCTACGTCCCCGACCTCATGGATCGCTCCAAGGTGGCCGCGGCGGGCGACGTCACCTTCGTGACCACGCCCGCCGAGCTGGCGGGCACGCCCGCCGACGTGGTGGTGCTCGACCTCTCGCGTCCAGGCGTGCTGGAGGCCCTGACCGAGCTGCGCGGTGTCCGCACCGTCGGCTTCGCCAGTCACGTCGACCACGATCTGCTCGCCGCCGCGGGGGCCGCGGGGTGCGACGAGGTGCTGCCCCGTTCGAGGTTCTTCGCCCGCCTGGGCGAGCTCCTCGCCTGAGTCCATCGGGCGGCACGAGTTCACACAGGCGAAACAGCTGGGTCACGATCCTGAAACAACGTGTCGGCAGGCTGGAGCAGATGGAGATCGACAGCGGCAACACAGCGTGGGTCCTGACGTCGGCCGGGCTGGTCCTGTTCATGACACCGGGCCTGGCCTTCTTCTACGGCGGCATGGTCCGCTCCAAGAACGTGCTGGGCATGCTCATGCAGAACTTCTTCTCCATGGGCCTGGTGAGCGTGCTCTGGGTTCTGGTGGGCTTCAGCCTGGCTTTCGGGGACGGCGGCGGCTGGATCGGGAACTTCGACTTCGCCGGCCTCAAGGACCTGGCTGACACCGCGACGCAGCTGCCCGGCTACGTGGAGGTCGACGAGAGCATCGATCTGAGCCTTACGATCCCGGCCCTCGCCTTCTGCGCCTTCCAGATGATGTTCGCCGTCATCACGCCGGCCCTGTTCACCGGAGCCACGGCCGACCGCATGAAGTTCGCCGGGTACACGGTGTTCCTGGCGCTGTGGGTGGTGCTGGTCTACTCCCCGGTCGCCCACTGGGTGTTCAGCCCCACCGGCTGGTTGTTCAAGCGGGGTGCGCTCGACTTCGCCGGAGGCACCGTGGTCCACATCAACGCCGGCGTCGCCGCCCTCGCCCTGGTCCTCGTGCTGGGCAAACGAAAGGGCTGGCCCAGGGACGCCATGCCCCCGCACTCACTGCCACTCACCCTGCTCGGCACCGGGATCCTGTGGTTCGGGTGGTTCGGTTTCAACGCCGGCTCCGCCCTCGGCGCCAACAACCTGGCTGCCCAGGCCTTGATCAACACCCACCTGGCTGCCGCCGCCGCCATGTTGGGCTGGCTCCTGGCCGAGAAGCTCAAGACCGGCCATCCCACCACGCTGGGCGCGGCCTCGGGGGCGGTGGCCGGGCTGGTCGCCATCACGCCCTGTGCCGGTTACGTGACCGGGTTGTCCCCTCTCGCCATCGGGCTGGCTGCAGGTGTCGTCTGCTTCCTCGCCGTACAGGTCAAGTTCCGCCTCGGCTACGACGACTCGCTCGACGTGGTGGCCGTTCACCTGGTGGGCGGCATCGTCGGCTCCCTCCTGCTCGGCGTCTTCGCCGACGTCTCGGTGAACCCCGCCGGTTTCGACGGGATCCTCGCCGGTGGCGGATCGGCGCTCCTCGTCGACCAATTGGTGGCCGTGGGGGCCGTGCTTGTGTTCTCCGGGGTGGTGTCCTTCGTCCTGGCCAAGCTGGTCGACGTCATCATCGGGCTGCGGGTCACGCCCGCCGAGGAGGAAGAGGGCCTGGACACCACCCAGCACTCGGAGGCCGCCTACAGCCTCGGGGACTTCGGCTCGATGGGTAGGGTCGGGGCATGAAGCTCGTAACTGCCATCGTGAAGCCCTTCAAGGTCGACGACGTGAAGGCGTCGCTCGAGGCCCTGGACGTGCGGGGGATGACGGTCTCGGAGGTGCAGGGGTTCGGCCGCCAGCGAGGCCACACCGAGGTCTACCGGGGCGCCGAGTACACGGTGGACTTCGTGCCCAAGGTACGCGTCGAGGTGCTGGCCGACGATGCCGACGCAGGGCGGGTGGTCGACGCCATCGTGACCGCGGCTCGGACCGACAAGATCGGCGACGGCAAGGTGTGGGTGACCGGCGTCGACAGTGTCACTCGCATCCGCACCGGGGAGATGGGGGCGGACGCGCTCTAGCGGGCTGCCGTCCAAGGAGGAGCGAGCCCGGCTTCTCACCGAGTCCGGGCTCAGCGGGGCTGACCTGTGCCGCGCCTACTCCGACCTCGTCGACGGCTGGTTGTCGGAGCTGCTGGGCTCCGAGGACCGCGTCGCCCTGGTCGCCGTGGGCGGGTACGGCCGGCGAGAGCTGTGCCCCGGCAGCGACCTCGACGTCGTTCTCGTCCACAGGGGCGCCAGGGACGTCAAGACCGTGGCCGAGCGCCTGTGGTACCCGATCTGGGACGCCGGGATCGGGCTGGACCACAGCGTCAGGACGGTCAAGGAGGCCTTGGCCGTGGCCGCTCTGGACCTGAAGGCCGCTCTCGGTCTGCTCGACGCTCGGCTGGTGGCGGGCGACGGGGCCCTGGCCGCCGAGCTCGCGGACCGGGCTCGTGAGCGGTGGCCGAAGCGCTGGTCGCGGTGGCTGGCGGCGCTCGGTGAGCAGGTGGCAGCCCGCCACGAGTCCTTCGGTGAGGTTGCCTTCCTCCTCGAGCCCGAGCTCAAGGAGGGCCGCGGGGGTCTGCGGGACGTGCACGCCCTCCGGGCCGCGGCGCTGGCCAGCCCCGTGGTGGACATTCCCGCCGTGGACGGAGGCGGCGACGCTCTGGCCGAGCCCCACGAGGTACTGCTGTCGGCCCGTGTCGAGCTGCACCGCCGGTCGGGCAAGACGCTGGACCGGCTGCTGCTCCAGGAGCAGGACGGTGTAGCCGGCGATCTCGGCTACGCCGACGCCGACGCCCTAATGGCCGCCATAGCCGGTGCAGCTCGCACCATCTCCTGGTGGAGCGACGACGGCTGGCGACGGGTCTCCTCGGCGCTGGCCGGGCCCAGGGGTCGCACGTCGGGCCTCGACCGCCCGCTGGGATCGGGTCTGCTCCTACGGGAAGGCGAGGTGGTCCTCGGGCCCGACGCCGACCCGCACGGCGACCGCTCGCTGGTGATCCGCGCCGCAGCGGCGGCAGCCGAGAGCGACGCCCCGCTGGCCCGGGCCGCGTTGGACCGCCTGGCGAGGGAGGCCCCCGGCCCCGGCGACGTCTGGCCGCCCGCCGCCCGCCACGCCCTGGTGGCCCTACTCGGGACCGGGCCGGCGGCCATCACGGTGCTCGAGTCCCTCGACCAGTGCGGTCTCCTGGCGCGTCTCCTGCCCGAATGGGAGGCGGTACGAAGCCGCCCTCAACGCAACGCCTACCACCGCTTCACCGTCGACCGGCACCTGTGCGAGGCCGCGGCCCAGGCCGCCGCTCTCACCCGTCAGGTCTCCCGTCCCGACCTGCTGCTCGTCGGCGCCTGGTTGCACGACATCGGAAAGGGGTTCCCCGGGGACCACACCGAGGTTGGCGTCGGGATGGTGGGCCGCATCGCCTCTCGCATGGGATTCGCCCCCGAGGACGTCGAGGTCCTCGTGGACATGGTGCGTCACCACCTGCTCCTCCCCGACGTGGCCACCCGCCGCGACCTCGACGACCCCGCCACCGTGGAAGCGGTGGCCGCCACCGTGGGGGACCAGCAGACCCTCGAGCTCCTGGCCGCCCTCACCGAGGCCGACGGCCTGGCCACCGGGCCCGCGGCCTGGGGTCCCTGGAAGGCAGGACTGGTGCGGGACCTGGTGGACCGCACCGCCCGCCTCCTCGCCGGCCATCGCCAACCGGTCACGCCCACACTGCCCACACCCGAGCACCGCGCCCTCATGGCCAAGGGGGAGCTGGTGATCGTGGTCGACGACGGTGGCGTCACCGTGGTGGCCCCCGACCGGCCGGGCCATTTCTCCCGTGTGGCGGGGACCTTGGCCGTGCACGGCCTCACGGTGCGCTCGGCGGTCGCGGCCGGGGAGGGTGGCATGGCGGTGGAGGTCTTCGAGGTTGAACCGGCGTTTGGCGTCGCGCCCGACTGGGACCGCCTCCGCGAGGACGTCGCCCGGTGCCTCGACGGTCGCCTGTCGCTCGAGGCCCAGCTGGCCGACAGGGCCCGCGCCTATTCCGGTCGCCATCGGACGACCTCTGCGCACCCCGCCGAGGCGCGGGTGCTGATCGACAACGAGGCGTCGGCCACCGCCACCGTCGTCGAGGTGCGGGCGCCCGACGGCGTCGGTGTCCTGTACCGCATCACCCGGGCCCTCGACGACTGCAACCTGGACGTGCGTACGGCCAAGGTCTCCACCCTCGGCCACGAAGTGGTGGACGCCTTCTATGTCACCGACGCCGGCGGCGAGAAGGTCGGCGACGACGAGCACCTGCGTGAGGTCGAGCGAGCCGTGCTGGCGGAGCTCCACCGAGCTCCTGGGGACCACCACGGTTAGTCTCTTCCCAAGCGAAGCGAGGGGAGGCACGCATGACACCTACCGACGCGGCCACGAGCCGGTGGCGGCGCCTCCTTCTGGTCGTCGCCGCCGTCAACATCGTCGTGATGCTCGTGATCCAGGTGCTGCTGGCAGGGGCCGTCATCCCACCGCTGCTGCTCTTCCTGCTGCTCTACGCAGTGGCCATCGGACTGGTACGGAGGCCGGGCAAGGCTGGCCCCATCATGGTCGGAGTGGTCTCCATCCTCTTCGTGCTGACGAGCCTGCCGTTCATTGTCGAAGACGTGTCGCATCCGGCCTCCTTCCTGGCCTTCAGCACCACGCTGGCCGGCCTGGTGGCCTCCGTCGTGGGGGTGTTGGCCATGGTGGGCTTCCTGCGAGGCTGGCCCAGCGCCTCTGCGGCACAGGTCGGCGTGGTGGCTCTGGTGGTCATCGTCCTCGGTGTGGGGTTGAGCGTGGTGTCCAGCCTGTTCGTGAGCAACCAGGCTGCCGAGGGCGGTGACGTGGTCCTCAAGGCTTCCGAAGTCGAGTTCAAGCCCGACATGGCCCGGGCCAGGGCCGGACGCGTGTCCGTGCACGTGGGCAACGAGGACCTGTCCCGGCACACCTTCACCATCGATGCTCTCGATGTGGACCTGGAGGTGCCGGCAGGCAAGAGTCGCCGCGTGGAGTTCTCTGCCCAGCCCGGCACGTACGACTTCACCTGCGAGGTGAGCGGCCACGAGGACATGAAGGGCACCCTCACCGTCGAGTAGCCGCTCGGCGGGACCGTTTAGCCTCGGGCTTCGTGGAGCCGGCCGATTCGGAAGCGGGTCCCAGGCCCGTCTCGGACCAGGACCTGCTGCGTTGGAGCGAAGCCCTGGCGGGCGTGGCCCGCACTGCACTCGGCTTCACCGACAACCTCTACGAGCGGGAGCGCTTCGAGGAGGTCCTGAAGGTGGCGGCCGACATGCGCGTGGCCGCCGGGCACCAGCACGCCAGCGACCTCCTCGTGGAGGAGTGGATGAAGGAGGTGGGCGCCGGCGTCCCGGGCTACGTCACCCCCAAGGTGGCGGTGGGTGCCGTCGTCGGCAACGACCGGGGTGAGCTGCTCCTCGTGCAGCGGGCCGACTCGGGGGTGTGGTTGTACCCGACGGGATGGGCCGACGTTGGTTACTCGGCATCGGAGATCGCGGTCAAGGAGGTGGCGGAGGAGACGGGGATCGTGGTCGAGCCGGTGCGCCTCGTGGCCCTGCTCGACGGGCTCCGCCTCGGCTTCACCCGCATCCCGCTGTACTCGGTCGTGTTCCACTGCCGGATGGTGGGCGGCGAGCTGGAGGCCCATCCCCTCGAGTGCGCCGACGTGGGTTGGTTCGCCGAGGACGCGCTACCCACGCCCCTGGCCGGCGTGGATCGCTGGGCCCCCCGCGCCTTCGCCGCCATCCGGGGGGAGCCCATCGAGGTTCTCTTCGACGCCCCACGCGACCCGGCCTGGCGGGACCATGGGCCCAGCCACTCCGGGCTCACCAAGAGGACGTCCAGCGATCCCGGAACGGAAACAGGTGGCGTTCCGTGACGAGGTTGAGGATGCGTCGGGCATGGTGGAACCGTTGGCCGATCTCGTCCACCACCCTCATGGCGTCGGTCCGCACCGGCGCCGTGGAGGACGCCAGCCGGTACCAGCGCCGGCCCAGAGTCTCGAGGAGGGTGACCGCTCCCCCGCCCGGCACCGTCCGGTCGGAGTCGGACGTCCTGAGCCCCGCCGAGCGGCGGAGCCGGGCTTCGCCGACGGGGCTGAAGGCGCGGGTGGCGGTGTGGTCGGGGAAGACCCCGGTGAGGAACAGGGCCACGTCGCCCAGCCGGCGGTAGACACCCACCCGCTCGGCTTCGGGCACCACGTCGAGCAGCGAGGCCAGGCGCAACGGGTCCAGCTCGCTGAACCGGCGCCGGCGCCACCCGCGCTCCGTATAGACGAGGACGCTGCCGCTCCTTACGCGGGTATAGGAGGTCAGAAGCTCGACCAGGAACAGCCGGCGGTGAGGCTCGTGAAGGAAGCCTCTCAGGTCGGCGACGTCGAACACGGTCACCCTCCGTCGAGGCCCCAGCCACTCGGGCACGTTGGTCGCGTCACGCAGCTCGGCGGCGCAGCGGTGCACGGCCAGGGCGAAGACCAGGAACGGCGACGCCCGGAGAAAGGGCTCTTCCCCGCCGCGGGCTGCGAAGACGGTGTCGAAGGCAGCCGGGTGCGAGAGAAGGCCCTCCACCGCGGCCGGGCGCGACCGCAGTTCGGCGACGGTTTGGGAGCCCTGGCCGAGGAAGCCGGCCAGGAGGCCCACGTCCCCGTCGCTCAGGTGTTCGAGGTAGCGGGTGCCGGCCGTCTCTGGCAACCAGATGACCGTAGCGCCACCGCCGTGCGGCCAGGAGCCTTCCACCGACGAAGGGCCCTCAGCCCGCCAGCTGCGCCAGCAGCGCCTCCACGATGGAGACGGCGCCGCCGGTGCGCTCCCACTGGTCACCGACGGCGGCGTGATCGGCCAGCCCGCAGGCGTCGGGAGCCGGGCCCAGCGCCTCGCTGGCCGCCGAGCGAAGGGGTGAGGGCTCCACGTCGTCGCCGTGGGCGGGGAAGGCCTCCAGCCCGTCCCAGAGCTGCGCCGGCGCCGCTGGAGGCGTGTCG
This sequence comes from Actinomycetota bacterium, assembly GCA_030859945.1. GTDB lineage: Bacteria > Actinomycetota > Acidimicrobiia > Acidimicrobiales > YB1-3. The sequence goes on from JALZJC010000093.1 coordinate 10,015, forward strand.
CCTCGGGCCACGGCCAGGGCCACCACCGAGAACAGGTCGTAGGTTCCCACTCCCGGTGGGCGTCGGAAGCCGGCCACCGGGTGCAGTCGCCATTCGAGGATCACGCCGCCGGGGCCGTCGTCGCGCAGCCAGACCTGAGAGCCGTTGACGTAGGCGTCCACGGGCTCGCCGAACCGGTCGTCGAGAGCCACGATCAGCCCTGCGGAGATCCGCCACACGCAGGTCGGGACCAGGGCAGGCGCCACCGGACGGAGCGTAGGACCGTGGGACCATGGGCGACGTGCGGCCGAGGTTCGGCGTGGTGGCAGCGATGGTGGTGGTGCTCGGCGCTTGCTCGGGCGGGGGATCCCGGACGGCCCGACCACCGGCGTCCCCGGCAGAGGTCGCCCCTCCCGAGACCACGACCACCACCACCCCTGTGGTCCCGGCGCCGGCCCGTCCCGCGGAGGGCACATGTCCCGCCGTACCGGAGCGCGTGGGCCCGCTTCCCGACCGTCCCCGCTACGACCTGCAGATCGACGTGAGGCCGGCGGCCAACACCGTCGTGGGACGGGTGGCGGTGCGCTTCACCCCCGACGTGGCCACCGACCGGCTGGTCTTCCGGCTCTGGCCCAACGGCCCCCGCACGGCCCGGGCCGGGGCCCGTCTCGACGTCAGGGCGGTGACGGTCGGGGGCCGTACCGTGCCCACCGCCCAGGAGAGCCCCACCACGCTGGTGGTGCGCCCGCAGGCGGCGTTGGTCGCCAACCGTCCCGTGGACGCCACCGTGGACTGGCAGCTGACGCTGCCCGGCCCGGTGGACGACCGGGTTTCGAGGAGCGGCGACGCCATCCGGCTGGGGTCGTTCTTCCCCATCCTGGCGTGGGAGCCGGGCGTGGGGTGGGCCATCCGGCCCCCGACGTCGGGCTTCGCCGAGGCCTCCACCGCGCTGACCGCCGACTTCACGGCCACCGTCGCCGCCCCGCCCGGCTTCGACGTGCTGGCCACGGGCACGGCCGACGGCGGCGGACGCTGGAAGGCGTCGGCGGTGCCCGACTTCGCCGTCTCCGTCGGCCACTTCACCACCGCCTCGGCCACCGTGAACGCTCCTCAGCCCGTTCAGGTGACCGTGGGTGTGCACGCCGGTCTGGCCGACTCCCCTTCGGTGTACCTGTCCCGTGTCACGCGGGTGCTGGAGGACTTCGCCCGCCGTTACGGGCCCTACCCCTGGCCGTCTTTCACCGTGGCCGTGACCCCCGAGCTGGACGGAGGCATCGAGTACCCCATGCACGTCCTGCAGGGGCCCGGTACCGACGGGCGGACGACGACCCACGAGGTGGCCCACATGTGGTTCTACGCCCTGGTCGGCAGTGACCAGGGCCGCGACCCCTGGCTCGACGAAGGCTTGGCCAGCTGGGCCGAGAGCCGCGGCGAGGGTACGCTCGACGACTTCCTGGCCAAGGCCGTCCCTGCCGAGGGCCGGGGTCGGGCTGGCGCGGCCATGACGTTCTGGGAGGGGCGGCAGGGGGCGTACTACCGGAGCGTGTACGTGCAGCCGGTCCAGGCCCTGGCCGCCCTCGGGCCCCCCGACCGGGTGGACTGCGCCCTGCGGCTCTACGTGGCTCGCACCGCTTACCGCATCGCCCGCCCCCGGGACCTCATCGAGGCTGCCGGCGTCGTCTTCCCCGGCGCCGCCACCACCCTGGCCCGGTACGGGATCCACCCTTGACCGGCCCAGGGCCGGAACGGCTCACTCCGAGGGTTGGTCCCTGAGGAAGCGCTCGACCTCGGCGGCCAAGGCGTCCGTCGACGGCAGGTTGCCCTGGTCGTCCCCGGCCGGGTGCTGACCATGGAGGTCCCCACCGTCGACGTCCTCACCATCGAGCTCCTCGAGACGTCGGACGTAGGCGGCCATGTCCTCGTCCTCGGCCACCACCTCGCTCACCTGGCGCTCGTAGGCCGCAGCCGCCACCTCGAGCTGGACGGTGCCCACCTCCGATCCCAGCAGGGAGGTGGTCCGTTCCACCAGGGCCAGGGTGGCCTTGGGTGACGGTGTGCCTCCCACGTACAGAGGGACGCTGGCCCACAGCGAGGCGGTCGGTATGCCCGCGCTCGAGCAGGCGTCGTGCAGAACGCCCACGATCCCGGTGGGCCCCTCGTAGCGCGACCTCTTCATCCCCAGGCGACGCATGAGCTCGGCGTCGGCGGCCATCCCCGTCACCGGCACGTCCTGGGTGTGGGCCACGTCGGCCAGTAGCGCCCCCAGGGTGAGCACCAGCTCCACGCCGAGCTCCCTGGCCGCCTCAACGACGAGGGAGCTGTAGGCGCGCCACCGGAGCTGAGGTTCGGCGGCGCGGAGGAACACGACGTCGTGCGGGGTTCCCGGCGGCGAGGCGGCGGACAGCTCGGGCGCGGGCCAGTCCACCTGTCGTGTGACCCCGTCGACCAGGCGCACGTGGGGCCGCACATCACTGAAGTCGTAGAACTCCTCGGGGTCGATGGTGGCGAAGGTGCGGGCCGACCAGCTCTCGGCCAGGTAGCGGGCGGCCCACGAAGCTGCGTCGGCCCCGTCGTTCCAACCCTCGAAAGCGGCGATCAGCACGGGACGGCGTAGCGACGGACGCTCGTCCCACCGCAGGGCATCCATCTCACGACGGTACTGCCTCGAGCTTGGCGACCTCGGGCTGGTGACGCGATGGCGCTCAGTCGCCCCGGATGCGGCGCCACACGGCGGGTTGGCGTGACACCAGCGACCCGGCGTGCACGGCCAGCCGCACCCCGGGGAGCGCCGCCAGCCGGGCCAGGCCCAACAGCCGGGGGACGGCGATGGTCTCGTAACCGGGTAGGGCGCCCAGGCGCACGGCTCGCAGCACCGCTCGGGCCACCGCCGTGGGAGGGAGGCCTGTTTTGAGGTCGTCCTCGAGGTGCTGTGAAAGGCGGTCCCCACCCGTGCTGCTGGCCCAGAACTTGGTGGCGATGGGCCCGGGGTTGACGGTGCTGACGGCGACGCCCCGCCCCGCTACCTCACGGCGGAGGCCCTCGCTGAACCCCTGCACGGCGAACTTGGTGGCCGAGTACACCGTGAGCGGAGGAGTGGCCACCCACGAGGCCACCGACGCCACGTTCACGATCCGGCCTCGCCGGCGAACCAGCATGCCCGGTAGCACCCGCTGGGTGAGGTCGATCAGGGCCATGACGTTCACCTCGAACAGGCGGCGGACCCGGTCTGCAGGCATGTCCTCCACCAGTCCCGTCCAGCCCAGCCCGGCGTTGTTGACCAGGATGTCCACCTCGCCGGCGGTCTCGACCAGGCCCACCCTGTTGTCCTCCACCGCCAGGTCGGCCACGTGGGGGACGATGCCCGGGTGCTCGCCGGCCAGCTTCTGGAGGTCGTCCTCGCTGCGGGCCACGGCCCGCACTCGGGCTCCCTTTCGAGCGAGGAGAAGCGCCGTCTCCCAGCCGATCCCAGAGGACGCTCCGGTGACCACAGCCTCCGATCCCCGGACGCGCACCTCCCCACTACAGTCGCCCGTCACCTCCCCTCACAACCCGGGAGAGGCCACGTGAGAGGCCGCGGCTGCCAGCGAGCCGGGGCGAAGGGAGCCGATGAGCGTCGTCGTCGAGGAGGTACGGGAGGTCACGGCCGAAGTGGCGCGAGCCATGGCCCGGCTCGTACCCCAGCTGTCCAGGTCGTCGCCGCCACCAGCGGAGCCCGAGCTGGCGGAGATGGTGGGCGCCGCCCGCACGCACCTCCTGGTGGCTCGCCTCGGTGTCGGGGAGCCCATCGTGGGCTCGCTCACCCTGGTGGTGTTCCGGATACCGACGGGTACCCGGGCGTGGATCGAGGACGTGGTGGTGGACGAGTCGGCTCGGGGCCGGGGAGTCGGGGAGGCCCTCTCCCGGCGGGCCCTCGAGCTCGCTGCCGGCGAGGGGGCCCGGACGGTGGATCTCACGTCTCGCCCCTCCCGGGAGGCGGCCAACCGCCTCTATCAGCGACTGGGCTTCGAGCGCCGGGACACGAACGTCTACCGAATGGAGCTGGAAACGGAATGACAGCCTGCGGTTTCCGGCAGCGAAGGCTTCCCCGTCGCGGCGCTCGAGCGTGAGATGCCGCGCTCAGATGCGGGGGACCGGAGCTCCATGGCGTATATCGTACACTTGAGTCCGTAACCGTACGAAAGGTCGCCATGGAGCCGCAAGGCGTCGAGGTACCCATCGTGTGGCAAGGCCGACGTGCCCGGGCGTTCGTGCCCGCTCGACTCGCCGACCGCGACCTCACGCTCGGCGCCGACACCATCGCCCGCACGGCCCGGGCTCAGGCCGCGGTCGAGCACGGCGCCGAGACGATGCCGGAGGACTACTCCGCGCTTGGCCGGCTGCTGCTGCGGGCCGAGGGAGTCGCATCCTCCTTCATCGAGGGCGTCACCGCCCCAGTCGTCGACATCGTCCTCGCCGAGACCGACGACCACGCCGGGCCGTCCGCCGCAGCGTGGGTTACCGCCAACCTCGGAGCTGTCACCGAGGCGATGGAGGAAGCGCACGCGGGGGCGCTGGCGATCGAGAGCCTGTGCCGCTGGCATCGGACGTTGATGACCGGCAGCCCGACACCGGCCCGCCACGTCGGCGTCGTCCGGACCGACCAGGGATGGATCGGCGGGACCTCGGCCCTCGACGCGCACCTCGTGACGCCGCCGCCCGAGCACCTGCCCGACCTCCTCGAGGACCTCGTCGCCTACGTCAACAGCACCGACGCCGACCCGGTCAGCCAGGCGGCCATCGCCCACGCCCAGTTCGAGCTCATCCACCCCTTCGCCGACGGCAACGGCCGCGTCGGACGCGTTCTCATCGCCTGGATCCTCGTGCGCCGCCTTTCGCTCGTGACGCCTCCGCCGGTCAGCACCCGCATCGCCGCCGACGTCGGCGGCTACGGCTCGGGGCTCGTGCTGTTCCGGCTCGGCGACCACGAGGGGTGGGTGCAGTGGTTCGCCGACGCCGTCTCCGGCGCCGGCCGAGCCCAGCAAGAGCTGGTCGCCGCCGTGCAGGAGCTGCGCCGGGCCTGGGACGACCGGCTAGGCGCGCCACGAGAGGGCACCCGCCGCCTCCGGAGCAACGCCGCGGCATGGCGCGCCCTCGACCTGCTGCCGCGCCATCTCGTGCTCACCGGCCCGCTCGTGGCGGAGGAGCTCAGCGTTCCCCTGAAGTCGGCGAACGCAGCGCTGCACGACCTCGTCGAGGCCGGTGTTCTCGTCGACCACGGAACGGTGCCGGCCACCGGTCGAGGCCGGCCGCGCCGGCTCTACACCAGCCCCGAGCTGCTCGGCCTGACGGGCTCGAACCCACTGCGAGCGTGATGGGATGACCGCGATGTTCCGGATCGCCCGCAACCCGGACCCCGGCTCGACGCTGCCGTACCTGCTGTGGGTCCCGGTCGGGGTCGGCGCCGCTCGTGCCCAAGGCGAAGGACACCTGGCCCCGCACTGCCAAGGTCTACTGCCATCGCGGCGAGTGGCCGGAGGACGCGGAGATCGTCGAGGAGACACCGGTGCGCTCCTGCACCCCCGCGGTGTGGCCATCGACCTCGTGCTCGACCGGTACCGCGAGAACCGCTCGCAGTTCGTGGTCACCACCCTCCAGGGCGGTCGCGAGGGCATCTTCTGGCAAACGGCCAAGACGACGCGCAAGACCCGGCCGGGATGCGCCTACCGACGCGCCGCAGCGCGGCAGGGGTGCTCGAGATCGTGGTCGACACCCGTGAGCGGTACGCGTGGACGTGTTCCGGCTGTCCTACGTCGCACCATCGATGGTCGCCGAGATGCTCGCCGCCGCCCCAGGTGCGCTACCCGAACGTTCCGATCGTGTTCTGCGAGAACCGCCAGCTCGCCCAGGAGTGGGCCTACCGCTTCCTGGGCGCTTCTGCGGCCTACGCCGACGTGCATCAAACGAACGTCTACCGCTACACCCAGCCGTCCCGAGAGCGTGCGGGCTCCGTGAGCCGCCAGGAGGGGTAGCGTTTTCTCGTGGCCGACGAGACGATCACCATCACCGACAACCGCAGCGGTGAGCGGTTCGACATCCCCATCGTGGACGGCGGCATCGCCGCCTCGTCATGGCGCAAGGCCCTGCCCGACCTGCTCTTCTTCGACCCCGGCTACCTGTCCACGGCGGCGTGCGAGAGCTCCATCACCTACCTGGACGGCGACCAGGGGATCCTGCGCTACCGGGGGTACCCCATAGAGCAGCTGGCCGAGCGGTCCACCTACCTGGAGGTGGCCTACCTGCTGTTGAACGGGGAGCTGCCCACCCCCGAGCAGCACGAGACGTGGATCCACGACATCACGTACCACACGTTCATCCACGAGAACGTGCGCAAGCGCTTCCTCGAGGGTTTCCACTACGACGCCCACCCCATGGGCATGCTGGTGTCGGCCGTGGCCGCGCTGTCGACCTTCTACATGGACGCCAAGGACATCCACGACCCCGGGAGCCGCCAGAAGCAGATCGTGCGCATCATCGCCAAGATGCCCACGCTGGCCGCCGCCGCCCACCGCTTCAGCGTGGGGATGCCCTTCGTGTACCCCGACAACTCACTGTCGTTCCCGGCCAACTTCCTTTCCATGATGTGGAAGGTGGCCGAGCCCCGCTTCGCCGCCGACCCGACCCTCGCCCGCGCTCTCGACGTGCTGTTCATCCTCCACGCCGACCACGAGCAGAACTGCTCCACCACCGCCATGCGGACAGTGGGGTCGGCCCACGCCGATCCCTATTCGGCCTGCGCGGCGGCCGCCGCCGCCCTCTACGGCCCTCGGCACGGGGGGGCCAACGAGGCCGTCATCCGCATGCTGCACGGCATCGGCTCCCTCGACAACGTCCCCGATTTCATCGCCGGCGTGAAGCAGGGCCGGGGGCGTCTCCAGGGCTTCGGCCATCGCGTCTACAAGAGCTACGACCCTCGGGCCGCGATCATCAAGAAGGTGGCCGACGAGGTCTTCGAGGTCACCGACAAGAGTCCCCTCCTCGACATCGCCCTGAAGCTGGAGGAGGAGGCTCTCTCCGACGACTACTTCGTGGCGCGGCGGTTGTACCCCAACGTGGACTTCTACTCGGGCCTCATCTACCAGGCCATGGGATTCCCCATCGAGATGTTCCCCGTCCTGTTCGCCATCTCCCGCACCGCCGGGTGGATGGCGCACTGGGTGGAGCTGCTCGAACAGGATGCCAAGATCGCCCGCCCCCGCCAGATCTACGTGGGGGCGGACGAGCGCCAGTACGTTCCCATCCAGCAGCGATAGCCATCCGCCTCGCACTTCGCTCCCTCAGGAGCCGTAGCCCACGGGCAGGAGACGGTCGCCGTCCACCAACCGGTAGTACACCTGCCAGTGGTAGTAGCCGTAGTAGGCCCGCTCGTTCCCCTGCATCTCGGTGGCGTAGGCCGTCACCGCCTTCACGTAGCGCGGCGTCGGGTTGTACCGGTAGAGGGCGTTGCTCATGTCCCTGGGGCCTCCGTTGGCGGCGAGGAGGCGGGCGGCACCGAAGATGGCGTCCCGGTTGGAGTTGATGTCGCCCCCCTTGCCGTAGCGGGACCAGGTGGCGGGCAGGAACTGCATCGGACCCTGTGCGCCGGCGGAGCTGGTTCCCCGGATGCGGCCCATGCGGGTCTCGACCAGGTGGATGGCGGCCAGGTACTCCCACGGCACGCCGAGGTCGGCCTCGGCGGCCTTGTAGTGGGCCAGCAGCTCCTGGGCCGGAGCGGGCGCCACGATGCGCCAGAGAGGCAGCGAGGTCCTGGCCTTGTTCAAGGCCCGCAGCTCGGCCCCGGCGGTCACGTTGGCCTGTACCGTCGGCCGCAGCGGGGAAGGGACGGCGCTCAGCACCTGCGGCGTCCACTCGGGGCGGTCCACCAGCAGCCGGTAGGCGTCCTGTTGAGCCCGACCGGCCTTCTCCAGGTCGGCGGCGGGAGTGGCGGGGTCGCGGATGGTTCGCTCCGCCGCCTCCAGAGAGGCCGCCACCGACGCCGCATCGCCGGCCCCGGTCCCCGCCGCCGCGGGAGCGCCGAGCGGTGGTGACCCAGGCGGCGCCTGGGGTGGGGCCGCGGTGTCGCTCGTTCCTGCGGCAGCGTTGCCGGTGGTGGTGACGGGGGCCCCAACCGGAGCCGGTCGGTCCCCGTCCGCGCACCCCCCAGCGATCACCGCCATCAGCGCCATCAGCGGCAAGGCAACGCGGGCGAGGGCCGGGTCGGGCACCCCTCCAAACTAGGAGCTACGGAGCGGGGCCTATGCGCAGGATGCGGTCGTCGCCGTCGCGGGCGCTCCCCCGCCCGTCCTGGTTGGAGGTGGCCAGGTAGACGGCGCCGTCGGGGCCCACGGCCGCGTCGCGCAGCCGGCCCAGCTCCCCTTCCAGCAGCACCTCCTCACCGCTCACCGCTCCCTTGGCGTCGAAGGTCAGCCGGTGCAGGGCGCCGCCCCGAAGGGTTGCGAACAGCATCGAGTCCCTCCACGCCGGGATGAGAGCGGCCCCGTACACGCTGCAGCCGGCGGGGGCGATGCTCGAGGGGTAGCTCTTGAGCCCGTTCCCGCTGGTACGGGGCCAGCCGCCGTCGAAGCCCTGGGTCAGGGCGTTGACCTCGTCGTTGCCCGAGGGACCGTGCTCGGTGGCGAGGAGGCGCCCGCCGGGAGCGAAGCACAGGCCCTGGACGTTGCGGTGACCGCGACTGAACACCGAGCTGTTCCCCGACTCGGGGTCGATGCGCAGCACCTTGCCGTTGACCGAACCGGGGTCGGGCGGGAGCTCAGTGCGGGTGGCATCGCCGGCACTGGCGTACAGGGTGCCGTCGGGGCCGAAGCGGAGACGGCCGCCGTTGTGGAGGCCCGCCTTCTCGATGCCCTCCACCAGGGCGCGCTGTGAGCCGTCGGGCTCCAGGCGGACGACCCGGTTGTCGCCGGCGCCGGTGTACATCACGAACTTGCGGCCCTGCCTGTCGATCTCGAGGCCCATGAGGCCTCCCTCTCCCCTCTCCACGACCCCGTCGATCCGCTGCGGCCGGTCCCCGAGCCTGGTGAGGCGGCCCGGGCGCTCCGTGTACCAGAGGGCGCCGGCCGGGTCCCACGCCAGCGACCACACGGTGTCCAGGTCCCGAGCCACCTCGGTGACCTGGAGCCTGGCGCCGGCGCTCGTGAACGTGGCCACCACCCGACCGGGCGGAGAGGTGGGCGCCGTGGCGGAGGACGTCGGCGGCGTGGCGCCGGGGGCGGGCTGGGAAGACGTGGACGGACCCCCTTCCCGTTGGCCGGAGCCGGAGCTGCACGCCGCCAGCCACGCCGCCAGCACCAGGCCGGCCAGGCGCCGCACGGGAGGATGAGGCGTCAAACGGCGGTGACGCAGGCGTCGTCGCCCTGAGCGCGCGAGGCGGCGGTGGCAGGAGCCGTCTCCCCGTAGAGGCTGGCGAGCATTCCCCGCACGATGCCCCGGTCGACGGCGCAGATCACCGGGTGCTGGGTGGCAGCGTCGCCGAAGGGGCACTGCTCGGCCACGATGGCGAGCGAAGAGCCCCGGGCTTCGGCGTGGGCCGCGAACCCGTGTGCGGTGAGGGCGTCGGCCACGGCGTGGAGGGCGGCCCGGAAGGAGCGGTGTGAGTCGGCGGGCGACATGTGCTGAGCCAGGCTCCGCCCGTACTCCTCACCCACCTGCTCGGCCATGGCCTCGGCCTGGTCCTCGGGTACCAGCGCCAGCGCTCTCCCGAGCAGGGTGACGAGGAGGTCGTCGCGACGAGCCGGGAAGGCCAGGCTCATCTCCTCCTCAGCGGCCCGGTACCGCTTCGACGGGCGCCCCACCCCGCCGCTCTCGGCCCGCTCCACGTACACCTCGAGGTAACCGCCGGCGGCGAGCTTGTCGAGGTGGTGGCGGGCCACGTTGGGGTGCAGCTGGAAGCGCTCGGCGACCTCGGCCGCCGTGACCCCCCGACCCTCCTCCCGAGCGAACAGGAAGATGTGCCGGCGGGTGGGATCACCGAAGGCGGAGGTGACGGCGGCGACAGCGGCGGAGAACTCGGCATCGGTGACGGGAGGCCGGTCCACACAAGTACTGTACCTGCGCGTGCCGGTCACCCAGGGTCCCTCCTCCCAGGGCCCCCTCACCGAGGGCCAGGTCATCGACGCCCTTCGGCCCGTCGACGACCCTGAGCTGCACATGAGCATCGTCGACCTCGGCATGGTGAAGAAGGTGGAGATCGAGGGCGGCGACGTGGCTGTCCTGGTGGCCCTGACCGTGGCCGGTTGCCCGCTCCGAGCCGAGATCACCGAACGGGTCACCGCTGCCCTGTTGCCTCTCGACGGCGTGGACCAAGTGGACGTCGACATGACGGTCATGACCGACGAGGAGCGGGCGGCGGTGCGCCAGAGGATGGAGGAGAGCAGAGGCGTTTCCAACTCGCCGGGCGCCGCGGGCCAGCCCCTGGGTCACGAGGAGGGTCGCCTCAACCCCTTCATGCGACCGGAGTCGCCAACCCGGGTGCTCGGCATCTCCTCGGGCAAGGGCGGGGTGGGCAAGTCCTCCGTCACCGTCAACCTGGCCGTGGCCCTGGCCCGCAGGGGCCACGAGGTGGGGGTGCTCGACGCCGACGTGTACGGGTTCTCGATCCCGAAGATGATGGGCGTCGACCACGACCCGGTGGTGATCGACGACATGGTCGTTCCTCCCGTGGCCCATGGGGTGAAGATCATCTCCATCGGCTTCTTCGTGGGCGACGACCAGCCGGTGATGTGGCGTGGCCCGATGCTGCACAAGGCGCTCGAGCAGTTCCTCGTCGACGTGTACTGGGGTGACCTCGACTACCTGCTCGTCGACATGCCGCCCGGCACCGGCGACGTGGCGCTGTCGATGGCCCAGTACCTGCCCAGGTCGGAGGTGTTCGTGGTCACCACGCCGCAGCCCGCGGCCCAGCGGGTGGCCCAGCGGACCGCCTACATGGCCCGCAAGGTCAAGCTCCCGCTCCGGGGCGTCATCGAGAACATGTCCTGGTTCACGGGTGACGACGGAGTGCGCTACGAGATCTTCGGCCGGGGGGGCGGAGCGGAGCTGGCCGAGGCACTGGGCGTTCCCCTGCTGGGGCAGGTGCCCCTGGTCCCGGCATTGCGCCAGGGCGGTGACGTGGGCCTCCCCGTCGCCGTGTCCGACCCCGACGGCGAGGTCTCCCGGGCCTTCACCGCCATGGCCGGAGCCGTGGAGCAGATGTTGCCCCGCCGGGTCTTCAGTCCCGAGCTCCAGGTCAGGTGAACCGCAGTCCGTCGCGACCCTCCACCGGAGCAAGAATGGAAGGATGGAGGAGATCGGTGGTGCCGACATCCCCGTCCTCACCTGGGCGCCGGACCTGGAGGAGGGCGCTCGGCGCCAGGCGCTGAACTGCGCCAACCTTCCCGTGGCCTTCCACCACGTGGCGGTGATGGCCGACGGCCACCAGGGCTACGGCGTGCCCATCGGCGCCGTGCTCGCTCTTGACGGCGCCATCTCCCCCTACGCGGTGGGCAACGACATCGGCTGTGGCATGGCCCTCGTGCCCACTTCCCTCAGCCGCGACCAGTTGCTGGCGCCGCTCCCCACCCCCAGCGGAAAGGCCGGGCCCATAGCCCGGGACGAGGTCATGGGCTCGGTGCAGGCCGTCATCCCGGCCGCCGGCGGCCACGTAGCGGGGACCGGTGGCGACGACAACGACGACGTCAGGCCTCTGCTGCACGACGCCTTCGACGCTCTGGAGGAGGCCGCCGATCTCTGTGCCACGCCGCTCTCCACCAGCCAGTCGATCAACCCTCAGCAAGGCCGGCGCCTGACCCGCGACGACTTCGTGGCACGAGGGGTTTCCCAGGCCGGGACCCTCGGGGCCGGCAACCACTTCGTCGAGCTGTTGGCGGGGCCCGACGGCGATGTCGCCGTGATGCTGCACTCCGGCTCCAGGGGTGTCGGAAGCCTGATCTGCAACAACTTCCACCGGTTCGCCCTCCGCTACTGCCACCAGGGCGGCCAGTCGCTGCCGGACCCGGGTCTGGCCTGGCTGCCCGTGGGGGACGGCGGCGAACGCTGGTTGCGGGTGGGGCGAGCGTACGAGCGTGCCCTCCACGCCGGGCTTGGCTACGCCGAGCGGAACCGGCGGCGGATGCTCGATGCCGTGGGCGCCATTCTCGAACGCCACTTCCCGGCGGCCATGCAGTGGGACCGGATGGTGAACATCCACCACAACGACGCCACCAACGAGAGCCACTTCGGTCACCGCGTCTGGGTCCACCGCAAGGGCGCGGTCAAGGCCAGCCCGGGTGTTGCGACCATCACTCCCGGCTCCATGGGCACGTTCACCTACCTCGGGCGTGGCCTCGGCCACCCGGCGTCGTTCTCTTCGTGCAGCCACGGGGCGGGTCGGGTCATGAGCCGGAGGCAGGCCCGCAGACAGCTCTCGGTACGACGTGAGCTCGAACGGATCGACCTCGCCGGCGGGAAGGTCTTCGCCACCAGCGGCGAGGCGGTGCTCGACGAGATGCCGGCCGCCTACAAGGATCTCGATCAGGTCATGGCCAACCAGTCCGAGCTGGTGGAGCCTGCCCGGCGCTTCACTCCCATCGCCACCTACAAGGGATCCGAGAAGCCCCGGAGGGGACGCGGAGAGCGCTGGCGGCCCGCCGAGGAGCGCTGACGGAAGGTCAGATACCCAGCACCCGGTGGCGACGCCGAGAAGTTCTCGGCCAAGACAAGTACGCTCGCCCAAAAGGCGGAGCGGCTCCTGACCAGCTTCCAGGAGCTCGACGGGACGAGAAGGTCACCCGAGAAGGCCGGAACAGCTCGTTCCACCGACGGAACAGACCACCATTAGGAGAGAAGACATGTACGTCCAGATCGTCACCTACAACCTCAACGGTGTGAGCGAGCAGGACTATGTCGACATCGCTCACCAGGTGGCGCCCCAGTTCGCCTCCCTGCCCGGCCTCCAAGCCAAGGTCTGGCTCGAGGATGCTCAATCGAACACCTACGGGGCCGTGTACCTCTGGGACGACCGGGAGTCCCAGGAGCGCTTCGTGGCATCCGACCTGTTCGAGGGAACGTACCCCGGCTTCGCCAACGTGGTGTCCCAGGCGTACACCGTGTACGAGCACCTGACCCGGGCGACCCAACCCGTCCTCGACATCATCGAGGAGGACGAGGGCTGGGCGCCGGCGCCCCTCCCTCGGGAGAACGAGGCCGAGGAAGCCGAGCTGGTCGAGGAACCGGAGCTGCTCGAGGAAGACGAGTGGCTCGAGGGCGAGGAGCTGGTCGAGGAACCGGAACTGGTCGAGGAAGAGGAGCTGGTCGAGGAAACGGAGCTGGTCGAGGAAGAGGAGCTGGTCGAGGAGCCCGAGGTGGTCATGGCCCCGGAGCCGGTGGTAAGGGTGACGCGAAGGACGGTCAAGAGGTCCCCGAGGAAGGCGGTGGCAGGCAAGGCCGCCAAGGCGACCAGGACAGCCAAGGCGACCAGGACAGCCAAGGCCGCCAAGGGTGCCAAGGCCGCCAGGGGGGCCAAGGGGGCCAAGGGGGCCAAGGCGACCAGGACGACCAAGGCGACGAGGACCACCCGGAGGGCGACGCCGTCCCGCAAGGTGACGGCGACCAAGGTCACCAAGAAGACGGTGCCGCCCCGCCGGACCAGGAGCGCCAGGAGGTCGGGCTGAGGCTCAGCCCACGGCGCTGGCCGCGGCCACGCCGGCCTGGCCGATGCTGATGCCGCCGTCGTTGGGCGGCACTCGCTGGTGGATGAGCACGGCGAGGCCGGCGCTCTCGAGCTCCGTGCTCGCCACCGCGGTGAGACGGGCGTTCTGGAACACGCCGCCGGAGAGGGCCACCGTGTCGATCCCCGCCTCTCGAGCCAGTCCAGCGGCCGCTCGGGCCACCCCCCGGCCGAGGCCGTCGTGGAAACCCGCCGAGATCAGGGAAAGCGGGGTGCCGGCGTCGCGCTGGGCCACGACGTGCCTCAGGAGCGGCGACGGGTCGAGCACCAGGCCGCCTTGGCCCCGGCTGGTCGCCAGCTCCTCACCGGAGGGGTCCGAGAGCGGTGTGCCCGCGGCGCACGCCTCCAGCTCTATGGCGGCCTGAGCCTCGTAGGTCACCGTCGAGCGCAGCCCGAGAAGGGCGGCCACGGCGTCGAACAGCCGCCCGGCGCTGGTGGTGGCGGGCGTGTCGGGGTGCTCCGAGAGCGACAGCACGGCGGGCCAGCGCTCGTCCACCTCCCGGCCGTACTTCTCGGCCGTGCTCCCGCCCAAGGCCACCGATGCCCACACCAGCGCCATCCGCCACGGCTCTCGGATGGCCTGGTTGCCACCGGGGAGGGGCACCGCTCGGAGGTGGCCCACCCGGCGGAAGCCGACGAGGTCGGCCACGAGGAGCTCGCCGCCCCACAGCGTCCCGTCGGGACCCATGCCCAGGCCGTCGAAGGCCACGCCCAGCACCGGCTCGGTGCGGCCGTGCTCGACCAGGCACGAGGCGATGTGGGCGTGATGATGCTGCACTGCCAGGTTGGGCAGGTCGAGGTCCATGGCGAACTTGGTGGAGAGGTACTCGGGGTGCAGGTCGTGGGCCACCACCTCGGGCTCCACCCCGGCCAGGTGGCACAGGTGGCCCACGGCCTGCAGGAAGGAGCGGTAGGCGGGCAGGTGCTCGAGGTCACCGATGTGGTGGCTGGCCACCACGCCCGCCCCCTTGGCCACCGAAACCGTGTTCTTGAGCTCCGCCCCCACGGCCAGCACCTGACGGCGAGCGGGTACCGGCAGCGTGACGGGCTCCGGCGCGTAGCCCCGGGAACGGCGCACCATCTGTGTCGCGGCGGCTGGTAGCCGAATCGACACCGTTTCGGCGTCGTTCCCGCGACCGTAGCCCGAAGGGGGGAGGGAGCGGACCACCGAGTCGTCGCAGCGGATGTGAATGGGGCGGTCGTGGTTGAGGACGGCGTCCACCATGGGACCGAGACGGGCCAGGGCGTCGGCGTCGTCGTGGGCGATGGGCTCGTCCGACAGGTTGCCGCTCGTCATCACCAGAGGCCGGCCCACGGCCTCCATGAGGAGATGATGGAGAGGCGTGTAGGGAAGCATCAGCCCCAGCTCCGGGAGCGCCGGCGCCACCGCGTCGGCCACCAGGGCGCCCGGTCGCCGGGGGGCCAGCACGATGGGCCGGCGAGCCGAGGCCAGGGCGGCCTCGGCGCCGGCAGGCAGCCGGCACAGGCTGCGGGCGACGGCAACGTCGGGCACCATCACCGCGAAGGGCTTGTCGTCTCGCGCCTTGCGGCGGCGCAGCTCGCCCACCGCCATGTGATCGGTGGCGTCGGCCGCCAGGTGATAGCCGCCCAGCCCCTTGAGGGCGAGGAGGCGGCCCGAGACCAGCAGCTGGGCGGCCTCTCCCAGGGCTTCGGGACCCTCGGCCCGCAACTGCCCGTCCGGGGCCAGCAGCCGGAGCTGCGGACCGCACACAGGGCAGGCGTTGGGCTCGGCGTGGAAGCGGCGGTCGGCCGGGTCCTCGTACTCGGACCGGCAGGCCTCGCACATGGTGAAGCCGGCCATGGTGGTGGAGGCCCGGTCGTAGGGGATGGAGCGGATGATGGTGTACCGAGGTCCGCAGTTGGTGCAGTTGGTGAACGGGTACCCGTGGCGACGGTCGCCAGGGTCCCGGAGCTCGCGGAGGCAGTCGGCGCAGGTGGCCACGTCCACGCTCACGGCCACGGCCGGCGCACCCTCCACTCGACTGTCCACGATGCGAAAGCCCCCGTCGTGGAAGTCGCCGTAGCCGTTGGCGGCAGGGAGGGCCGTCGACTCCAGGGCGTGGACGTGGGCCAGAGGGGGCGGCTCCTCCCGTAGCCGCCGGCACAGCTCGTCGAGGTGTTCGGGCGTCCCCTCGACCTCGATGACGACGCCCTCGCTGTCGTTGCCCACGTAACCCGCCAGCTGGAGGTCGACGGCGTGGCGGTACACGAAGGGCCGGAAGCCCACTCCCTGGACGGTGCCGGTGACCCGCAGCCGCCGCCGCTCGGGCACGTCTACCTCGCCGGGGAAGCTCTGCTTCCCAGGCGGGTCAACAGATGCGGGGGAGTGGGTCGCCGACGAGGACGTCGACGATCCGGTTCCCTCCGAAGCCGGTGTTGATGAGGACGATCCCCGGCGGTTCCTCCCGGATCTCGCCGATCAGGGCGGCGTCGGCCCCCAGGGGATGGGCCCGCATGGCCCCTAGGGCGGCGTCGGCCTCGTCGGGCGGGACCACGGCCACCAGCTTGCCCTCGTTGGCCACGTAGAGGGGATCGATGCCGAGGATCTCGCAGGCTCCGTTGACCGGGCCGCGCACCGGGAGCATCGACTCCTCGAGGGTCACGTGTACCTCCGCGTCCCGGGCCAGCTCGTTGAGCACCGTGGCCACGCCGCCGCGGGTGGGGTCCCGCAGCCACCGGGTGTGGGGAGCGGCCTCCAGCAGCGTCGCCACCAGCCCGTTCAGCGGGGCGGTGTCGGACTGGATGTCGGCCTCGAGGTTCAGGTCTCCGCGCGCCAGCATCACCGCCACGCCATGGTCACCGATGGTGCCGGACACGAGGACCTTGTCCCCGCGCCTGACGAGGTTGGCGCCCAGCTCGGCGGCCTGAACCACGCCCACGCCCGAGGTGTTGACGTACAGCCCGTCGGCGGCGCCCTTGTTGACGACCTTGGTGTCTCCCGTGACCACCTCCACACCGGCGGTGGCCGCGGCCTCGGCCATGTCGGCCACGATGGCCTTCAGCTCGGCGATGGGGAAGCCCTCCTCGATGACGAAGGCGGCCGAGATCCACGAGGGCTGAGCGCCCATCATGGACACGTCGTTGACGGTGCCGTGGACGGCCAGGTGGCCGATGGAGCCGCCGGGGAAGCGGAGAGGCTTCACCACGAACGAGTCGGTGCTGAACGCCAAGCGCTCGCCGGAGGGCAGCTCGAGCACGGCCCCGTCGGCCATGGGGGCCAGGGTGTCGTTGCGGAAGGCCTCGAGGAAGACGGCGTCGATGAGGGCGGCCGAGGCCTTGCCCCCGGCGCCATGGGCCGAGGTGACGTTCTCCTCGAGGAGGCGCGGGCGGCGACGTCGGAAGGCCTCGATGCGGTCGAGCACCACCTCCTCGCGGGAGGGCTGGGGCCCCTGCTCCCGAGTGATCGGCTCGGCCGCCTCACTCATGAGCTAGGCCGACTTCACGGGAATGGCCGCCTCCACCGGGATGGTGGCCGAGCGGTTGTAGCGCCCGTAGTTGTAGTAGGCGGCGCAGGCACCCTCGGAGGAGACCATGCACGTGCCTATGGGTGTCTCCGGGGTGCAAGCGGTGCCGAACACCTTGCACTCCCACGGCTTGATGACCCCCTTCAGGACCTCACCGCACTGGCAGGCCTTCGGGTCGGCCACCCGCACGCCTGGCACCGAGAAGCGCAGCTCGGCATCCCACGGAGCGAAGGCCTCGTTGAGCTTGAGCCCGCTCTGGGAGATGAAGCCCATCCCCCTCCACTCGAAGTGAGGCCGGACCTCGAAGACCTCGCTCATGATCCGCAGGGCCCGGAGGTTGCCCTCGTCCCGGACCGCACGCGTGTACTGGTTCTCGACCTGGCAGCGGCCCTCGCGGATCTGGCGGAGCAGCATGACGATGCCCTGGAGGATGTCGAGGGGCTCGAAGCCCGAGGTCACCAGCGGCTTGCCGTACTGGGCGGGCACGAACCGGTAGGGGTGGTTGCCGATCACCGTGCTGACGTGGCCCGGGCCGATGAAGCCGTCGAGGCGCAGGTCGGGCGACTCGAGGATGGCCTTCAGCGGAGGGACGATGGTGACGTGGTTGCAGAAGACGCTGAAGTTGGTGATGCCGGCGGCCCGGGCCTTGAGCAGCGTGACGGCCGTGGACGGGGCCGTGGTCTCGAAGCCGATGGCGAAGAACACGACCTCGCGGTCGGGGTTCTCCTTGGCGATGCGGAGGGCGTCGAGCGGTGAGTACACCATCCGGAAGTCGGCACCACGGGCCTTGGCGTCGAGCAGGCTCCCGTTGCTGCCGGGCACCCGCATCATGTCGCCGAAGGAGGTGAAGATGACGCCCGGCGTCTCGGCCACGGCGATGCCGTCGTCCACCCGCCCCATGGGGATGACGCAGACCGGGCACCCCGGGCCGTGGATGAGCTCGATGTTGGGCGGCAGCACCCGCTCGATCCCGTGCTTGTAGATGGTGTGGGTGTGGCCACCGCACACCTCCATGAACTTGAGGTGGCGCCCGTCGGACAGGGCCTCGATCTGTTCCACCGCCACCCGGGCGGCAGCAGGGTCTCGGTACTCGTCGACGAACTTCATGCGCTTACCTCTTCTCGGTCTCGGAGCTGGGTTTGGACGAGGCTCCACAGGGCGTGGGCCACGGACGTCTGGGACTCCTGGATTCGGTGCACGCTGTCGGAGCGGACCACGATGCAGTGCTCGAGGTCGTCGCTGGCGGCCATTCGACCGCCGTCGTAGCCGGCCAGGCCGACGGTGAGCACGCCTCGCTTCTTGGCCTCGGCGAAGGCCATCAGCAGGTTCTCGGAGTTGCCGCTGGTGGACGTCCCGAAGGCCACGTCGCCGGCCCGGCCGTAGGCGATGAGCTGGCGGGAGAACACCACGTCGAAGCCGATGTCGTTGGACAGGGCCGTGAGGATGGCCTGGTCGGCGGCGAGAGAGCGGGCGGGCAGCGGCAGGCCCCACGGAGGCTTGGTGAACAGCTGGGCCACCCCGTCGGCATCGGTGGCGCTACCGCCGTTGCCGAAGGTGAACAGCTGTCCCCCGTCCGCGAAGCGCTCGGCCATGGCCACGGCCACCGATTCGAGCTGCTGGCCGCACTCGGCGAGGGTCCGCGCCCGAAGGTCCGAGCTCTGGCCCCACTTGCCTTCCGCCGAGCGAGCCAGATCGGCCATGAGGGCGGTGGGATCGCGCTCGTCGGCCTCGATGAACGGGTAGAGGAAGTCGGTCATGGGGGCCCGGTCATCCCTTCTCCAGGGAGATGGCCGAGCCGGCGTGCACCAGGACCAGGTCGCCCGGGACGGGCACGTCGATGAGGCTGGTGTCGATGCGCTCCCTGCCGCCCGCGGCCCGCACCACGGCCTCGTCCCCCTCCACGGTGACCACCTCGGCCAGCCGTCCCTCGTCCGAGCAGGTGATGCACACCTCGTCGGTGCAGCTCTCCTCCAGGTCGCGAGGCTTCAGCAGTCCCGGGTGCTCGAAGCACACGTGGGTCAGCTCCCAGAGCATGTGGTAGATCCGTACGAACTGCTCGGAGGCCTCCAGCCTGTCCGAGGTCTCCAACCAGAGAACGTGGTCGGCGGCACCCGCCGGCGGGCGCGGACCGGCACCGAGCCAAACGGTCTCCACGCCCCAGGCCTGCCCCCGGCGCATGGCCGCGGCCACCGCTCCCTCGTTCGCCCCGGCCACGGCCAGCACGATGTCACCGGGGCGGGTGGTGGCCCGGAGGGTGGCCACCAGGTCCCCACCGGCGGGGACGGTGACGGCCGGGAGGGCACGCTTGCCCACGATTACCGGGTGGACGAACTCGACGGCCACGTGGTTGGCGTGAAAGGGCCAGGTGGGCGACGCGCACCACATGGTGCCGCCGGCGAAGAACCGCCGGGCCAGTGCCAACGAGGCGGCAGCCAGGTCGGTGGCCAGCCCGCCGATGCCCGAGGCAGCCGGACCAGACGCCGAGGCCCCTGTAGGGGCGGCGGGGCTGGCCAGGGTCACCGTGCTCGCCTCACAGCGGTGTGCTCTCCCGGAACTGGTCGATCTCGTCGTCGAAGAGCTCGCCCAGCCCCCGCATGAAGTCGAGGGTGCTGGCCGCCTCCTCCTCGTCGATCACGCTCATGGCGAAGCCGACGTGGATGAGGACCCAGTCCCCGACCGACAGACCGCCCTCGTCGCCCAGCACCAGGCCGACGTTGATCTCCCGCCGGACGCCCTCGACATCGGCGATGGCCTTGTGCTCGGCGGGATCCACGATCTGGACCACTTGGCCGGGAATTCCTAGGCACATGACAGACCTCCTGGTCCTCTGGTCAACTCAACCACTCCTCGGACACCTTTGTTTCGGTGGTTTCGGTTGTTTCGGTTGTTTCGGTCTTCTCCCCTGCCGCGGGGCCGGGTGATCCGGGAGGGGGGGAGCGGAGGCTCGCCAGCGGGGCCGTGTTGGCCTTGACCTCGTCCAGCGCCGCCAGCACGGCCTGGGCCGTGGCCGCGGTGGTGGCTGCCGCCTTCACCACCTGTCCGAGCAGGAACACCAAGCCGACGAGGCCGACCATCCCCAGTATCAATCCCACCGTCCATCCGTCCATGCTCTTCGCCTTCCGGGAGCCCTCGTCTCCTGTCGTTGGCTAAGTGCAGGCTACACCTAGCGGGAGGGTCCTGCTTACGCGGACGCTCCGGAGGGCTGCAGGCCGGCCCCGAGCCGGTCGGCGAGCTGGGCCACCGCCTGCACCACCGGATCCTCCGGGTCGTAGTCGATCAGGGGGATACCGGCCTTGTCGGCGTCGAGAGCACCGTCGCTCCACGGCAGTTGGCCGTCGAGAACCAGGCCCGAGCCGGCGCAGAAGCCGGCGATGGCCTCGGCGTCGGCGGCCGATCTGGCCTTGTTGCCCACCACGCCGACGTGGGGGACGGGCAGCTCGGCCGCGAGCTTGGACATTCTCCGGGCGGTCTCGAGCGAGCGCCAGTACGGCTCCACCACCATGAGGAGCACGTCGACGTGGCGAGTGGTCCCCCGGCTCAGGTGCTCGGGCGACGCTTCCAGGTCCACGATGGTCACGGTGTCCGGCAGAACCGCAGCGTCGGCCAGCATCCCGCTCACGGTGGCGTGGGCCGAGCACAAGCACCCCTCGTCGGCGTGCGCGGGCATGGCCATGTGCACCACCGACACCGAGTCGGGCCCCACCGCCCCGTAGCGCTCCACCACCGCCGGGACCGTCTCGGTCAGCGACGGTCCTCCGTCCAGGCGCCGGGAGACGAGGCCTGTGGGCAGCGGAGGTATGGCCGCAGCCTGCACCCGGTCGCAACCGAGGGCCACGGCCACGTTGGGGTTGCTGTCGGCGTCGACCACCACCACCCGGCGCCCACGGCGAGCGAACGTTCGGGCGAGGGTGGAGGAGAGCGTGGTCTTCCCCGCTCCGCCCTTCCCCGCCACGGCCAGGCGCAGGGAGCTCACCTCGGGACCTCGCTGCCCGCCACGTGGGCTTCCAGGACCTCGGCGTTCAGGGATGGGGCGATGTGGTCGTAGCGGTCGAGGTACGACGACAGGTAGCGCTGCGTCTCTCGAAGCGCGCCCGCCCAGGCGTGGAGCCATTCGCGGCCCTCGACCGTGAGGCTGTACGTCCGCCGGGCCGGTCCCGACGCCGAGTGCTCCCAGCTGGAGTCCACCAGGCCGTCCCCCTCCATGACCCGCAGGGCGCGGTAGAGGCCACCAGCGTCGATGGTGTGCAGCCCCAGCCGGGCGCTCTGTTCCAGCAGGTCGTAGCCGTGAGCCGGCGCCTCGCCGATGAGGAGCAGCAGCGTGGCCCGCAGGTAGTTGCGGGGCAGTCCCCCCTGCGGCTCCTCCCGCTTCGACGTGCCCTCGGCCCTCACTGGTCGTGGGCGGCGTGCTCGTGGCCGGCACGCTCGGTGGCGCAGGCCGCAGCTTCCTCGGGCGAGTTGTGGCACCAGCAGTCCGCACTGCACTCCCCGTGCGTGGGACGGGTCAGCTCGTCGAAGGAGGAGGCGAACTCCAACGCTCCCTCCTGGAGACCGGCTTCGGAGAGGGTGAAGCGCCCGTCGAGGCGGCGGAGGTAGCCCTCCTCCACCAACTGGTCCATGTACTGGACCCCGATGGCGGCGTCCACGCCGAGGAACCGCTCGAGCAGGGCCGCGTCCACCTGGTCCCCGAAGCCCTCGCCCCGGAGCCAGTACATGACCTGGAGGATCTCGCTGCGCCAGTACAGTCCCCGCAGGGCCTCGGACTTCGGGGGGTGCACCATCTCGTCCATGCTCGTCGCCTCTCGTCCCCTCTCAGCCCCGGTTGCCAATTGAGCTGCGGACCGGCGACTTCGAGCTGTCGGAAAAATTTCTCACCGAAGTGTACGCTGCCGTGCACGATTCGGCCAGATAGGTGTAGGGTACATATACCCAACCGTTACGAGGGGCCCGGGACGAGGGCCTCAGGGAAAGGGAGACGTCAACGACATGGCAGGAAACAAGGGTGGTGCCGGAGAGCGAACGAGCGGGCGCCGGACAGAGGTGGTTGCCGAGCGCTATCGCCACGCCGGTTCCGGTGGGGGCGAGGTCGAGGCCTTCCAGGAGCCCAAGAACACCGACATCGGCCTCATCGACGGCTTCGACCCGCTGGACCCGTTGGCGCCCATCGGTATCCGCAGCCGGGCCGTGCTCCCCGACCAGGACACGTTGCGCATCGGCCCTCTGGAGAAGATCTACCTGCT
The DNA here is from genome assembly GCA_030859945.1 of Actinomycetota bacterium. Classification (GTDB taxonomy): domain Bacteria; phylum Actinomycetota; class Acidimicrobiia; order Acidimicrobiales; genus YB1-3. The sequence continues at coordinate 32,454 of JALZJC010000093.1, forward strand.
CTGGATGGTGGGCGCCTCCTGTGACGGGTGCACCGTCGCCGTGTCCGGTGGCACCCACCCCCGGGTGGAGCATCTCCTGATGGGCATCGTCCCCGGCCTGCCCCGGGTCG
>JALZJC010000111.1 GCA_030859945.1 Actinomycetota bacterium
GGGTGCGGCCGCACCGGCGGTTCGCCCAGCATCAGGTCGGCGAGGAGCCCGATCGCCGCGGCCCGCAGCCGGTCAGGGGAGGATGACGGTCGCCTTCTGAAGGCCACGTTCCCCAGGCGCCCCCCGCTCACCAGCGGGCCGCCGCCGCCACCAGGCCCACCGTCTCCGCCATCATGCCCGCGGCCCCGAGCACGTCTCCGGTGAAGCCGCCAATCCGCCGCCGGGCCAGCACCGCCACTGCAGCGGCGCCGGCCGCAGCCGCCCCCACGGCCACCACGCCGGCGAGCGGTCGCCACCAGACGGCCAGGGCCACGGCCGCAACTCCCCCAGCAAGGGCGCCGGGAGCGGCTCGTCCCCCGAGGAAGGAGGTCGCCAGCCCACCGGGGCGGGCGTAGGGAAGGGCCCGAGCGGTGATCACCATGGCCGTCCGGGAGGCGCACCACAGAGCGGCGAGCAGCAACGGGGCCGGCGCCAACGCAACCAGCGCCGTCCAGCGGAGCAGCAACGCCACCCCTGCGGTGGCCACGCCGAAGGCGCCCACGTCCGGGGTGGCCATCACCTCCAGCCGGCGCTCCCGGGTGATCGGGGCCAGCAGGCCGTCGGCGCTGTCGATGAGCCCGTCCACGTGTAGCAGGCCGGTGAGACCCAGGTCCACGGCCACCACCACCGCGGCCGCCACCGGCGCCGGCAGGATCTGGCCCGCTCCCCACCAGACGGCTCCCAGGGCCAGCCCGAGGCCGAGCCCCACGGCCGGGAACCACGGCAGCGCAGCCGGGCTGGCAGTGGTGGGGCCGCCGAGGAGGGTCAGGAAGGACACGGCCTCGCCCAGGCCCGTCATGGCCGTCCCGTCACCGCCTCCCGTCATCGTCGTCTCGTCATGGCCGTCCGAGGGGCAGCACCCGACCGGCCACCACCAGGAGCACGTCGTCGGCCACCGCCGCCACCTGCTGATTGAGGGAACCCAGGGCGTCACGGAAGCGCCGGCCGGTGTCACTCGTGGGGTGCACCCCCAGGCCCACCTCCTCGGACACGACCACCGTGTCGCCCCGGCGGGATGACAGCGCGCGGCACAGCCCGCCGGCGTCGACCTGGAAGTGGTCCCGGCGCGCCAGCCAGGTGCCCAGGGCGTCGACCAGGACCGGGCCGTCGACGTGGCCCAGAGCGCCCACCAGGTCGTCCTCCACCTCCAGCGTGGACCACGACCGCGGGCGGCGACGGCGATGGGCGGCGATGCGCTCGGCCATGTCCTCGTCCGTGCCCATGGCGTCGACGGCTGTGCCCGTGGCCATGAAGGTCACCGCGCCGCCCAGGCGGGCGGCCAGGCGCTCGGCGGCCTCCGACTTGCCCGAGCGGGCTCCCCCGAGGACCAGGGTGATCACCGGTCGGCGCCGGCCAGGACGGCGGCGTGCACGGCCCTGGCCAACCGGGACCCCCACAACGACCGGGTGCCTCCGAAACTGTGCGGCCGTCCTTGGTCGGGGCAGACGATGCACAAGGCGTCCGTGGGGGTGCCGGTGGCGGCGAACCCGGCGTCGCGGATGGCCTGGGTCTTGGCCTCCGTGGCCGCGGCCATGGCGTTGACCAGGGCGGCGTCGGACAGTCGCTCCGGAACGAGGGCGATGAGGTTGACGGTTCCGGCCAGCCCCGCCGGAGCGGTGACCGGCTGGGGAGGCGCAGCAGCCAGGACGCAGTGGTCCAGGCCCACGGTGGCGGTCACCTCCACGCCGCCGTCGCTTCCCGTGGTGCGGCGGCGGACGTCGGCGGCGGTGAGGAACCCCACCCCGCGGCCCGGCAGCCCCAGCGAGACAGCCAGCTTGTTGAGGTGGTGGTCCGGGTCCCGGCGGGCGTAGCTGGGAGGAACCTGGGCGTTGACCACCCACCGGCGGGGGCCGAGCCCCCCTCCGTGAGGGGAAGAGGCGATGGCTCGCATGGGCGTGGCGAAACGCAGCACCAACACGGGCAGCTCTCGTGCGCCTTCACGCCGGAGCCGGACCTGGAGATCCACCGTTCACGTCCTCGCGTTGGCCGGAAGCTTCCGGGCAGGTCAGGTCTCCTGGCTCCCGGATCGGCGCTTCACCCGGCCTTCCCGCCCTCTCGGGCCGTGGCCATGCGTGGGGTCCGCTCCCCGGTCACAGTTGCGGGACAGCCCCGGACTCACACCGGGTTCCCTGCGCTGCGCCGGCCAGCCTAGAGCCCTTGGGGCGACGGGTCGACCGGGTTGGGCCATTTGAAGGGTTTGATCACTCGACCCCCTGTGTGGGGGTGGAGTGATCAAACGTGGCCGCCGCCGGTAGCCTGCGCCGGTGGCCCGAGCCCAGTCCGTCGTCCTGGTCAACACCGGTCACGGCAAGGGCAAGTCGTCCTCCGCCTTCGGCGTCATGGCCAGGGGTTGGGCCCGGGGCTGGAAGGTGGCCGTGGTGCAGTTCGTGAAGGGCGGCAAGTGGAAGACCGGCGAGCGCAAGCTGGCCGACCACCTCGACATCGAATGGCACACGCTGGGCGACGGCTTCACGTGGGAGTCCACCGACCTCGACGAGACGGCGGCCAAGGGCCGTCATGCCTGGGAGGTCGCCGCCGCCAAGCTGGCCTCGGGCGACTACCAGTTGGTGATCCTCGACGAGCTGACCTACGCCGTGAACTATGGCTGGGTCACCACGGCCGACGTCGTGACCTCCCTGCGCCATCGAGCGCCCCGGACCAGCGTGGTGGTCACCGGCCGGGACGCCCCGCCCGAGATCGTGGAGGTCGCCGACACGGTCACCGAGATGCGCAAGGTCAAGCACGCCTACGACCGGGGCGTTAGCGCCATCAAGGGGATCGAGTACTGACCATCCGCACGCTGGGCCCTCGGGTGGTGGTGGCGGGTACGGCTTCGGGGGTGGGCAAGACCACCATCGCCACCGGGCTCATGGCCGCACTTCGGCGGCGGGGGCTCACCGTGGCCGCAGCCAAGGTCGGTCCCGACTTCATCGATCCCGGCTACCACGCCCTGGCCACCGGCCGGCCCGGCCGCAATCTCGACGCCTGGATGTGCGGCTCCGAGGCGGTGGCGCCGTTGGCGGCCCGGGCCGGCGCAGGTGCCGACCTGTTGGTGGTGGAAGGCGTGATGGGGCTCTTCGACGGGGCGTCCGACGACGGGTTCACCGCCAGCACGGCGCACGTGGCCACCCTTCTCGGCGCTCCCATCATCCTGGTCGTCGACGCCTCGGCCATGAGCCGCTCGGTGGCCGCCCTGGTGCACGGCTATGCCACCTTCGACCCCGTCGTGCGGGTCGCCGGCGTCGTCCTCAACCGTGTGGGCGGCGATGGCCACGAGCGCATGCTCCGGGAGGCGCTGGCGCCCCTCGGCCTCCCCGTGCTGGGCGTCCTGCGGCGGGACGACTCCTGGTCGTGGCGGGACCGCCACCTCGGCCTGGTCCCGGTGGTGGAGCAGCCGGAGGCGGTGCGCCGGTCGCTCGACCGCCTGGCGACGGCCGTGGAAGCTGGCTGCGACCTCGACGCCGTCGTCGGCCTCGGCGCCGGAGCCCCGGCTGGACGCACCGTCGCTCCCCCGAAGCCCCGGGCCTCGGGCCGGGCCCGGGTGGCGGTGGCGTCGGGGCCGGCGTTCAGCTTCGTCTACCCCGACAACCTCGAGGCGCTGGAGGACGCCGGTGCCGAGCTGGCGCCCTTCGACCCGGTCACCGACCCGGCCCTCCCCAGCGGCTGCACCGCCCTCTACGCCGGGGGCGGGTTCCCCGAGGTGTTCACC
>JALZJC010000136.1 GCA_030859945.1 Actinomycetota bacterium
CCCATCGGGGGTCCAGTGATCAAACGCTCCGAGGGGGGAAGGCCTAGTCATCCTCCTTCGGGAGCAGCTTGTTGTACAGGTGCTGGGGGAGGAGGTCGTAGTGGTCATGGCGGGCGCTGAAACGGCCCCGGCCGCCGGTGATGGCGCGCAGGTCTATGGCGTAACGGAGCAGCTCGGAGGTGGGGACCATGGCCACGATGACCTGGCCCCCGCCGTTGCCCGCCTCCGTGCCCTGCACGCGGCCTCGGCGGGCGTTGAGATCACCCATGACGTCGCCTTGGTGATCGGCGGGCACGGTGACCTCGAGCCGGGAGATGGGCTCGAGGACCACCGGGTCGGCGTTGGCCATGGCTTCGTGGAGCGCTATGGAGCCGGCCATCTTGAAGCTCATCTCCGAGGAGTCGACGGAGTGGTACTTGCCGTCCAGGAGGGTGACCTTGATGTCCACGATGGGGAAGCCGTGCAGGCCGCCGCGGTCCATGGTCTCGAGGACGCCCTTCTCCACGGCGGGGATGAACTGGCGGGGTATGGCGCCCCCCACGATCTTGTCCTCGAACTGGAAGCCCGCCCCCCGCTCGAGGGGCTCGAGAATGATGCTGGCCACGCCGAACTGTCCGTGCCCGCCGGTCTGCTTCTTGTACTTCCCCTCGGCGCCGGCTGTCCTGGTGACCGTCTCCCGGTAGGGGATGCGAACCTCCTCGGTCTCCACCTCGACCCCGAACTTGCGTTGCAGGCGCTCGGTGACGATGGTCAGGTGGGTCTCGCCGGTACCGCCCAGCAACGTCTGATGGGTCTCGTCCACCCTGCGGACCACCAGGGCCGGGTCCTCGTCCTGGAGGCGGTGCAGGGCGGTCATGAGCTTGTCCTCGTCACCCTTGGACCTTGGTCGGATGGCGATGGAGAGCAGCGGCTCGTGAGCAGGTGAGTCGGGAAGGCGCACGGGCGTGCCCTTGGGCGCCAGGGTGTCACCGGTGATGGTGTCTCCGAGCTTGGCCACGGCCCCGATGTCACCGGCCGTCACCTGAGGCACCTGCTCCTGCTCCTTGCCCCGCAGGGTGAACAGGTTGTGGAGTCGTTCGTCGGCATGGGTGCGGGGGTTGGTGAGCACGGTGTCGGGCTTGATCGTTCCCGAGAGCACCTTGAAGACGGAGATCCTGCCCACGTAGGGGTCGGCCAGCGTCTTCCACACGTAGGCCAGCGGTTCCCCGGAAGGGTCGCAGGCAATCTCGTGGACGGTGTCTCCCGCCTGCACGGTGACGGGCGGGCTGTCGGCCGGAGAGGGTGTGATGTGGCACAGGAACTGGGCCAGGCGGTCGATGCCGATGTTCTTGGCCGCCGATCCGCACAGCACCGGGAACACCTGGGCCGCGGTGACACCCTTGGCCAGCGTGGTCTCCAGCTCCTCGACCGTGGGCACCTCCCCCTCCAGGTACCGCTCCGTCAGGTCGTCGTCGCCCACGACGATGCCCTCCACGAGGTTCTCGTGCACCTGCTGCTCGAGGGCCTCCATCTCGTCGGGGATGTCACCGATGACGGATTGGCCGTCCTCGTACATGATGGCCGTGTCGGTGAGCAGGTCGGCGATGCCCTTGAAGTCGTGCTCCTGTCCGATGGGCAGCTCGAGAGGGGCGATGCCGGCTCCGAACACCTCGCGCAGCTGCTGGAGGGTGCCCTCGAAGCTGGCTCGTTCCCGGTCCAGCTTGTTGACGAACACGAGGCGGGGCCGGCCGAGCTCGGCGGCCAGCCTCCACAGCACCTCGGTCTGGACCTCCACCCCCTCGACGGCACTGACCACGAACACGGCCAGGTCCGCCACCCGCAGGGCGGCTTCGGCGTCGACCAGGAAGTCGGCGAAGCCCGGGCAGTCGAGGACGTTGATCTTGTGCCCGTCGTGCTCTACCGGCGCCAGCGCCACGGACACCGAGATCTGGCGCTTCACCTCCTCGGGGTCGAAGTCGGTGGTGGTGGTGCCCTCGTCCACCCGACCCTGACGGTTGATGGCGCCGGAGCAGAAGAGGAGGGCTTCGGCCAGTGTTGTCTTCCCGGCTCCCCCGTGTCCGACGAGGGCGACGTTGCGGATCTGTTCGGCCGGGAAGCTCTTCACGGGCGCCTCGCTCGACTGGCACGGAGATGGATCAGTCACCCTAACCCAGCGTCTGGTCGGTCGGGCCCGGTGATAGCGTGGAACGCCTACAAACCGGTCGCGGCAATTGGGCAGGCGCCCCGCGGCATTAGGAGCCTCATTGTTCGACGGACGCTGGGTCGAGAGCGTGGACAAAGCTCGACAGCCGGTGGGGTCGGCGATCCGGCGTGCCGGCGTCACCGCCGACCACCTCACCCTCTTCGGTCTGCTGACGGCGGGAGCCACAGCGCTGGCCCTGGCCTCGGGCCGGCTCGGGATCGGGCTCGCGCTCCTGCTGGCCATGGCCTCGGCCGACCTGCTCGACGGTCCGGTGGCCAAGGCTGCGGGCACAGCCGGTCCCCGGGGCGCGTTCTTCGACTCCGTGGCCGACCGGGTGAGCGACTCTCTGGTGCTCGGGGGTCTGGCCTGGTACCTGGCCACGGAGCAGGGCGCCCACGCCGCGGTCCTGCCCCTGGGCGTGCTGGCCACGTCGAACCTGATCTCCTACGAACGGGCCAAGGCGGAGTCCCTCGGCTATTCGGCCAAGGGTGGGCTCATGGAGCGCGCCGAGCGCATCATCCTCCTCTGTGTGGCCCTCCTGTGGAGTGGGCTGCTGGTGCCCCTGCTCTGGGTCATGCTCGCCCTCACGCTGGTGACGGCGACGCAGCGCTTCGCCAAGGTGTGGCGCCAGGCCAGCGCCGGCCGTGCCCCCCCGGCCCGACGCGACTGGCGTTCCGAGGCCAAGTGGCGCGCATGGAGAGAGAGGACCAGGGAGTCGGCCGCGGGCCGGGGCGGACGGTCCCGCCGGCCCCGTGGATGGGCTGGAGGATGGCGGCCCCGCGTGCCCGAGCGCTCCCGCCGCCGGCGGGCAGGCACCCGGCCCTGACGCCCGCCCAGGGAACGGCGTTCCCCGGGGCGCCACCGCCAGCGCCGGCGTGAGGAGAAGGCGCACGCGGCTGGCCGGTCGAGGGCCCTATCTGTTGTACCGCACCGCGTGGGCAGTTGCCCGAGCCGTGCCCGCCCCCATGGCCGGCGCCGTGGCCACCGTCGGGGGGCTGGCGTACTGCCACCGTATGCAGGACCATCGGACCATGGTGGCGCGCCACCTGCGCCGGTGCCACGGCTCCGGGATGACGGACAAGGCCCTGGAGCGGGAGGTGCGACGGCTCTTCGTCTCCTACGCCCGTTACTGGATGGAGTCGGCCCGCATCCCCGGCTCGTCGCCCGCCGAGCTCGACGCCGACACTTCCTACGAGGGCCTGGAGCATCTCGAGCGGGCGCTGGCCGCGGGGAAGGGGGTGATCATGGCCCTGCCGCACCTGGGCGGTTGGGACTACGGCGGCGCCTGGTTCGCCTCCGTGGGGGGTTACCCGATCACCGTCGTGGTGGAGCCGGTGGAGCCCCCGGAGCTGCTGGCGTGGTTCACCGAGCTGCGCCGGTCGGTCGGCCTCGAGATCGTGCCGCTCGGTCCGGGCGCAGCCACGGCGGTGATGGCCCGCCTTCGAGACGGTGGGGTGGTGGGACTGCTCTCCGATCGGGACATCCTCGGCACCGGCGTCGAGGTGGAGTTCTTCGGCGAGCGCACCACCCTGCCCAGCGGGCCGGCCACGCTGGGGCTTCGCACCGGCGCCACCATCCTCCCCACCGCCGTGTACTTCACCGGCCGTCGTGGCCATCACGGCGTGGTTCGACCGCCCGTGGCGGTGGAGCGCACCGGTCGCTTCCGTGAGGACACGGAACGGGTGACCCAGCTCCTGGCCAACGAGCTCGAGACCCTCATCCGCCGCGATCCCAGCCAGTGGCACCTGCTCCAGCCGAACTGGCCGTCCGACCGGGAGCTGGTCCCCGCCTCGAGGCCGTAGCGTCCTCCACCGGTGGGCCCCGGTGGGCGGCAGTAGCGTGAGCCCGTGCGCGTGGCCGTGGTCTGTCCCTACAGCCTGACCAAGCCCGGCGGCGTGCAAGGCCAGGCGCTGGGCCAGGCTCGGGCCCTGCGGGCCCTTGGCCACGATGTGGCCCTGCTGGCGCCCTGGGACGGGCCACCTCCGGCCGACCGGGGCATCACCACCCTCGGAGGATCGGTGCCCCTCTCGGCAAACGGCTCGGTGGCGCCGCTGGCCCTGGACCCGGTCTCGGCCGTGCGCACCGTGCGGGCGCTGCGCGACGAGCGCT
>JALZJC010000077.1 GCA_030859945.1 Actinomycetota bacterium
GACCCATAGAGGGCCGCTACGTCGTGGTCTTCAGAAGGGGTGCGTCGAGGGAGGACGTGCGCTCCGGTCGGGACGAGGCCAGGCGCCGGGGGGGCCAGGTCCACGAGGAGTATGCCCACGCCCTGGCGGGCTTCGCCGCCACCCTGCCGTCCCCTGCCATCGACGCTCTCCGCCGCAACCCCAAGGTCGAATACATCGAGCCAGACGCAGTCGTTACTGCCAGCGACATACAGGCGGAGGCCACATGGGGCCTCGACCGCATCGATCAGCGCGCTCTGCCCCTCACCAGCACCTACTCCTACAACTCGACCGGCTCGGGAGTAAAGGCCTACGTCATCGACACAGGCATTCGTAGCACCCACCTCGAGTTCGGGGGGCGGGTCATGGCCGGGGCCACTGCCTTCGATGACGGACTGGGCGCCCAGGACTGCAACGGTCACGGCACCCACGTGGCCGCCACGCTGGGCGGCAGCACACATGGGGTGGCCAAGCAGGTCCAGCTGGTTCCAGTCCGCGTGCTGGACTGCAGCGGCGCAGGCAGAACCTCGGGTGTGATCGCCGCCGTCGACTGGGTCACCGCAGACCATCAGCCCGGCCAGCCAGCGGTGGCCAACCTCAGCCTGGGGGGCGGGCCTTCGGACGCCTTGGACAGCGCCGTGGCCAACTCCATCAGCGACGGTGTGAGCTACGCCATCTCCGCCGGCAACGACAACTACGACGCCTGCAACGACTCGCCCGCTCGGGTGGGGGCGGCCATGACGGTGGGCTCCACGACCTCCTCGGACGCCCGCTCGTCGTTCTCCAACCACGGCCCGTGCCTCGACCTCTTCGCACCGGGCTCGATCATCAGCTCCGCTTGGCACACGGCCGACACCGCTTCCGCCACCGTCAGCGGGACGTCCATGGCCGCCCCTCACGTGGCCGGGGTGGCGGCCCTCTACCTCCAGGCCAACCCATCGGCGTCGGCGTCCAACGTGCACAGCGCCATCGTCAACACCGCCACCTCCAACGTCGTATCCGACCCGGGACCGGGATCGCCCAACCGGTTGGTCTACTCGGTGACCGAGTCCACTCCCCCGCCGCCGGGGTTCGGGCTGACAAATCCCGACTTCGAGCGGTACGACGCCGCTACGAGGTACGTCTACGACTGGCAGACGAACTTCGACTACACGGGCTGGGGAGGTGGGTACCAATCCAAGGTGGGCAGCACGGGAAGTCGAGTGCATGACGTCCTGGCGTACACCAGGACCGATGGCGCCAGCATCGCCTCCAACTCCCTCGCGGTCGCTCCGGGGCAGGTGTTCCGCATCCAGGCCGACGCCGCCTACGTGGGTTGGCCCGGAGCGACCCACCCCGACGGTTTCTTCCTCCGAGCATGGTTCGGCACCAGTGGTGACTTCGGGCGTTGGTCCCCAGGGGCCTCCTTTGTCGACCTGGTGCCACCGGACTCGCCGATGCCCAGCGACTGGCGTACCTATGGCGGCGACGTCACGGTGCCCAGCGGAGTGACCCACATGCGGGTTGTCCTGTACAACTGGGGCCCGCAGTGGGGCGCCAACTTCCAGTTCGACAACGTGCGGGTGAGCAGTGTTGGATGATGCTGGTTCGGTGGTCGACCTGGTTGTGCGCCGGACCGGGGACTTTTCCAGCGAAGAGCTGCGGGTCCTTCTCGGTTTCCTTGACGCCGCATTCGACGGACTCTTCTCCGACGACGATTGGCGTCACACCATCGGGGGCCTGCACGTCCTCGCGCTGGGGCGCGGCGTGATCGCCTCCCATGCTGCGCTCGTGCCGCGATCGCTCGTGGTGGGCCAGCGGTCGCTGTCGGCCGGCTACGTCGAGGGCGTCGCGACTCGGCACGACGGTCGTCGTCGCGGCCATGCCAGCAGGACGATGCGCACCGCCGGAGACATCATCGCCAGGGACTATGACCTCGGGGCGCTGTCCACGGGCAGCCCGGAGTTTTACGCACGACTGGGCTGGGAGTCATGGCGGGGACCAACGTACGTGAACGCCCCTGACGGACGGCGACGAACCGCGGACGAAGATGACGGCGTGATGGTGCTGCGCACCTTCGGCTCCGGCGAGATCGATCTCACCGCCGAGTTGACCTGCGACTGGCGCTCCGGGGACGTGTGGTGACCACATCGACACGCAGCGCCCTCCGCTAGGTCGTCGCCAGCGTAGCGTTGGCGATGGGCACGGAGAAGCTCCGGCACCAGACGAGCACAGTCCAGCCCGGGCCGGCGCCGGACCCCGCCGGGACGGGGTAGTCGAGCACTTGGCCGCGGTTTCCATGGAGCCGCCCGAGCGTCACCCCGCCCGGACTGCGCTTGTCGCTTCCTTCGAGAAGATGGACGCGTGGGTCGGGCGTGCCCTCGATGTCGAAGCTCTCGAAGCGCACTACCAGCAAGCCGTCGGGGCTGCGGATCAGCGATACTCCGCCCGAGGCGTCGTGGCCGATTCCCTGAAGTCGACCGGTGCCGATGCGTTGAGCTGCGGGTGGAGCCGGCGAAGCAGACGGGACGCCGGCATCGTCTGCCGGTGCCACCGCCCTCGGGCCCTCGCCCACAGGACCGGCAAGCCGACGGTCAGCGGTCTCGTCGACGTAGTAGGGCCGGACGATCCAGGCGGCCAGACCGAGGATCACAACCGTGAGTACCAGGGGCGCCACCCATGCTCGCCGAGCCAACCGGCGAATCACGACGGCGACCACGAAATAGCCCACGAAGATCGCCGCCACCGTGAGAATGCCGCGGCTGCTCTTGAAGACGGTACGGGCCTCGCGGTTCCTGTCGAGGAAGAAGAACCCGAACGTGGCCAGGAAGGCCAGCGCCGGCAGGGCACCCAGCAGCCAGTCCCACCAGCGGCGACCCGGCGGTCCAGCCGGAGCCGGCTCGGGCGGGCCGTCCGGTGTCGTTGTCATGATGCCCGTCCTTTCATCGGACCGTTCGTCGCAGGCTCGGTGCTGTCAGCCGGCCATCACGAGGCAGAAGGGGTGACCTGCTGGGTCGAGGAAAACACGGAAGGTTGTGCCGGGCTGGAACTCCGCCTTGCGAGCGCCCAAGGCGAGAACCTGTCTCTCGGCCACGTCGAGGTCGTTGACGTCGAAGTCTAGGTGGGCCTGTTGCGCCTGCTCGCCGTTCGGCCACACCGGCGGCTCGTGATCGGGCGCGAGTTGGAAGGCGAGGGTCACATCACGGTCGTTGCGCAGCTGCACCCAGTTGCCGTCAGCGTCCTCGATGCCCCACCCGGTGATGGTGCTGTAGAAGGTGGCCAGGGCCTGCGGGTCACGACAGTCGAGGGCAACGACGCTCAGCCTCCCGATCGGAGCCACGCCCCGAGTCTCGCACGACTCGGTCAGCACGATGAGCCCACTCGAGCATGCCCACCCCCAGACTTGCCCCGCAGGGCTGCGGGCGCGCGACCGTCAGCCGGCGAGCAGCTCGTCGAGGCGCTCGTAGCTCTGGCGTATACCGTCCTCCATGCCGCTGGCGATAAAGGCGTCGCGTCCCTCGAACGAGTCGACCAGAGAGGTGGCCGTCAGCCTGGTGCGGCCGTCGCCGAGGTTCTCGAGCACGAGGCGCTCGAGCGCCACGTCGTCGGGGGAGCCCTCGAAGGTGAAGGTCTGGACGATCACCTCTGAGGGGCGCACCTCGTGGAAGGAGCCGTGGAAGCCGAACTCGTTGCCGTCACTGACATGCAGGTAGCGGTAGGACCCACCGGTGCGGCAGTCGTAGTGGTCGATCCGCATCTCGCTTCCGCGGGGGCCGAGCCACTGGACGACGAGCTCGGGGTCGGTGTGAGCCCGGAAGATCCTCTCGGGCGGGGCGTCGAACTCCCGGGTGATCCGGACGAGGGGGACGTCGGGGTCGAGAATGATGTCGGTCTGGTGGGTGCTGGTGGTCACGTAGATGCTCCTGTCTTGGGTGGTCGGGGTGGTGGGTTGGGTTCGACGTCCTCCGGCATGGTCCGGAGGAGGTGGTCGAGGCGGCGGTAACGCTCCTCCGCCTGGCGGCGGTAGCGCTCGATCCACTTGGTCATCAGGTCGAAGACCTGGGCTTCGAGGTGCACCGGGCGGCGCTGGGCCTCCCGGGTGCGGCTCACCAGACCGGCGTCCTCCAGCACCTTGAGGTGCTTGGAAACGGCTTGGAGGGTCACGTCATAGGGCTCGGCGAGCTCGTTGACGGTGGCGTCGCCGCCGGTGAGCCTGGCCACGATGTCGCGCCGGGTGGGATCGGCCAGAGCCGAGAACACCCGGGAGAGCGGATCAGCCGTCACAGCCCTTCCTCCTGTGCTCAACCGTTTGGTTGAATACAACCTAAACTCCGAGGGCGGCGTTGTCAACCAGTCGGTCGAGGAAGGTCAGGGTTCGATGATTGCTGTGGCCCAGTGGCGCTTGGTGACTACCTGGCCGGGAAAGTGGCCGAAGACTTCGCCGACGGCCTCCCGGTTGACGTGCGGGCGACCGGTGTGGTGGTGGAGGTTGCCGGAGCGCTCACCTTCCCCTTCTCCGATTTCGGGATGGACCCGCCCAACGTCGGTGGGGTCGTCACCGTCGAGTCCGATCCCACACTGGAGTTCAGGCTCGTCCTGGCCAAGGAGAGCTGACCGCCGGTCCGAGGTGAGCTATGCCTCGACGACGAAGTCGAAGGCGGCATCCTTGCGGCCGCCAACCTCTCTTACCTCCATCAGCAGCTCTGGCCGGAAGGTGCCGTCGCGGTCGTTGGCCAGCTCGCCTGGGAGGTAGAGCTGAGTGGTGAGCACAGGGCCGGGCCGACGGGCCTGCACCTTCACGTGCAGGTGCCGGGTCCGCCCTGAATAGAGGCCAGGGACGATGGTCTCCAGGCGGTACCGGCCCTGAGCGTCGGTGAAGAGATGGCCCCGAAGTCTGTAGCCCTGGTTGTCGTAGTTCCCCTCCTGGTCGGCGTGCCACACGTCCAAGAGCGCCTGGGCCACGGGCTGGCAAGCGGTCGTCAGGACCGATCCGGTGAGCGTCATGGGCACGCCCTTCTCCACATCGGCCAGGAAGCTCGTCTTCTCCGGTGACTCGGGGGAGAAGTACGGGCCCTCCGTTTGCGACGCCGTGGGATCGTTGTCGTCGGCGCATGCAGGGGTGGGGGCAAGGGTCGCCGCCGGACCGCTGGCACCACTCGGGTCAGCCCTTGTCGTCGTGGTGCTCGTTCCCCCTCGACCGCCGCCCGACCGGCATGAAGCCACGACGGCCGGGACCAGAGCCAAGCCACCCAGAATCAACTTGCGGCGGGAGAGGCGCCTTCGAACCACGTTTCCCAAGCCCGGGTGTTGCTACTCGGGGGGCTGGAGGGGAAGCGCAGCCATGTCGGCCAGGGGGTACACCTCGTAGCGCGAGAAGTTGTAGACGGGGGAACGAGCCAGGAGCATCTCGAGCTCCTCGTTGGACTCGACCTGGTAGATCCACGCACCCCCGTGGGAGCCGACGATGTGGTAGCGGCCGATCACCTTGCCCTGCTCCTCGAGGGGCGTGGCGTAGTCGGGCATGGTCAGTATTGCCCTCATCATCTCGCTCGAGAGCCTTGTCAGTTCGATCCGCCAGATCACCAGGAACTTCATGGCTAGGTCCTCTCCGCGGGCCAGATGTCGCCCAATCGCTTGTGCCATGCCTGGCTGCGCCCGAAGCGGAGCCCGGCGACGGCCACGCCGGCTCACCGTAGCCTGGTCCTGGCGGGGCTGCGCTGCCGCCGCCCGACTCGGTGGGAGGAACGTCAGTGAACGAGAGCAACCGGGCAAGGAGCTGCGAATTACCCCCGAGAAGGACTCGCAGCGGATCCGAGACCCGCCATGGTCTGTGAGCGATTCGATGCCATCGTGCTCGGTATGGGCCCGGCGGGAGAAGTAGCCGCCAGCCGTCTCCTGGATGCAGGCAAGCGTGTCGCCGTCGTCGAAGAGGAGCTCATCGGGGGAGAGTGCGCGTACTGGGCGTGCATCCCGTCGAAGACGGTGCTCCGCCCGGGAGAGGTGGCCAGCGAAGGGGCGCGGGTCCCGGGCGTCGAGGGTTTCAAGATGTCTTGGGGAAAATCACGTGACTACCGGGACTACATGATCCGCCACCTTGACGACTCGGCCCAGGTCCGCGGATACATCGAACAGGGAGCTGTCGTCATCAAGGGGGCGGGCCGGGTCACGGGGCCAGGGGGCGTGGAGGCCGGCGGGCGCCGGCTCAGGGCCGACCACGTGATCATTGCGACGGGGTCAGCGGCCGCCCTTCCCACCGTCGAGGGGCTGGAAGGCACCACCGTATGGACCAACCGGCAGGCGTTCACCACCGCCGACCTGCCTGATCGGGCGACGATCGTCGGTGGCAGCGCGGTGGGCATCGAGACCGCGATGTTCCTGATCCGGTTTGGCGTGAACGTGACGATCGTGCAGCGCAGCGATCGGCTCCTGGGCCGTGAAGAGCAACGAGTCAGCGAGCTGGCCGGCGAGCACCTGGGCGCCGCCGGCGTCGACGTCCGCACTGGTGTGCAGCCAGTCCGGGCGCGGGTCGAAGGGACCGACAGCGTGCTGGAGCTCGACGACGGCACGCTGGTCCGGGGCGACGTGGTCATCTTCGCCACTGGCCGCTCGCCGCGCACGGTAGGCCTCGGACTGGAACACGCCGGAGTCCGCCTCGACGATGGCGGAGCGGTGGTGGTGGACGAGCGGTGCCAAGCCGCCGAGGGCGTGTGGGCGATCGGCGACGTCACGTCGATCATGCCCTTCACGCACGTGGCGAAATACCAGGGTCGCGTCGTCGCCGACAACATTCTGGGCCGGCACCGCGCTGCTCACTATGAGGGCATCCCCCGCGTCGTGTTCGCCGACCCGGAGATCGCGGCGGTCGGCCTGACCAAGCACCAGGCCGACGGGCGGCACCTGCACACCGGGTCCGCTGAGGTCGACCTGCCCGAGCTCATCGCGCGACCTTGGACCTACGAGCGCGAACCCCGTGGTCAGCTCGGTCTCCTTGCCGATCTCGAGCACCGTGTGCTGGTGGGCGCCTGGGCGGTGGCTCCTCAGGCCGCGGAGTGGATCCACCAGGCCGCGCTCGCCATCCGGGCCCGCATCTCCATGGACGTGCTGTCGGACCAGGTCGCCCAGTTCCCGACCTACACCGAGGGCTACCTCAAGGCACTCGACGTGCTCACCCAGTGAAAGACCCGTCCTCGACCAGTAGCCCACAGGCGATGCTGGCCCGATGCCAACCATGAGTCGTCCGGTTGCCGGCGGGCTGGTGTTCTTCACGTCAGGGGCCGTGCTCGTCCTCGAGATCCTGGCAGGCCGGCTCCTCGCCCCGTACGTCGGGTTGTCGCTCGAGACCTACACCGCCGTCATCGCCACTGTTCTGGGCGGGATCGCCACCGGCACGTCGCTGGGCGGTCGCATGGCCGACCGGGTCCACCCCCGCGTCATGCTGGGTCCCTTGATGGTCGGTGGCGGTGCCCTGACCATGCTCGCCGTCCCCTGTGTGCGCCTGCTCGGAACCTTGTCCGGTGGCAGCCGGGAATGGGTGGTGCCCTTGTCCATCGCCGGCCTCTTCGCACCGGCGGCGGTCTTGAGCGCCGTCACCCCGGCGGTGATCAAGCTCCAGCTGCGAGACCTGGCGGTCACCGGCCAGGTGGTGGGCCGGCTCTCGGCACTGGCGACGGCTGGTGCCATCGCCGGCACCCTCGTGGCCGGCTTCGTCCTGGTCCAAGCGGCCTCGACGACCACATCGATCCTTGTGCTGGGCGGGTTGTTGATGGCGGCCGGGACGGCGATGTGGCTGTCCGTGTGGGGAAGCACGAGCAGCCGTCTCGTCGCCTCGGTATGGGCAGTGGCGGTGGTTGGCACCGGCCTCGGCGTCGTGATGGGCGACCCTTGTGACGCGGAGACCGTCTACCACTGCGCCCGGGTGGTGGAGGACGAGGGACGTCCTGGAGGGCGGCTACTCGTCCTGGACGCCTTGGAGCACAGCTACGTGGATCTGGAGGACCCCACCCATCTCGAGTTCGACTACGCCAAGACCGTCGCCGACGTGCTGGCCGCAACTGCGCCGGCCGGTCCCCTCAACGCGCTTCACGTAGGCGGGGGCGGGTTCACCATGCCCAGCTACCTGCGCGCTGTGCGACCGGGCTCGACCAGCGAGGTGCTCGAGATCGATGCCGGGCTGGTGGAGCTGGCCCGGGACCGCCTCGGCTTGCGGACCGGACCGGATCTTCAGGTTCGCGTCGGCGACGCGCGGCTGCTAGTGGCCGATCTGCCCATGGCCCGGCAGGATGTCGTATTGGGCGACGCCTTCGGGGGGCTGGCGGTCCCCTGGCATCTCACCACCGTCGAGTTCGCCCGGGCCATCCGCGCCACCCTTCGGCCTGGCGGCACCTATGTCCTCAACCTCATTGACTTCCCCCCAATGCGCTTCGCCCGAGCGCAGGTGGCGACGCTGCTCGCGGCGTTCGGCCAGGTGGCCGTTATCGCCCCCGAAGCCCTGATCGCCAACGAGGTGGGCGGCAACGTGGTGGTCGTAGCCAGCGACAGCCCCCTCGACGCCGAGGCCATCGTCGCTCACATCGGGTCCCGCGGTGGTCAAGAGGAGGTCTTGACCGGTCCCGCCGTCACCACCTTTGCCGAAGGCGCCCCTGTGCTAACCGACGATCACGCGCCCGTCGATCAGTGGCTCGCCCGGTCGCGGCGATCGTGAGGCTTGCCGAGCTTGCACAGGCACCGCATGTGCAATCGAAGCAGCGGCCGGTAGCTAGGCGGCGTTCTTGATGGCCGACACCTCGAACTCGAGGACGACCTTCTCGCTCACCAACACCCCGCCCGCTTCCAGAGGAGCGTTCCAGTTGACGCCCCAGTCTTTGCGGTTCACCGCGACGCTTCCCTCGAAGCCGACCCGGGTGTTGCCGAAGGGGTCGACCGCGCTGCCGGCGTACTCCACGTCGAGCGTGACCGGCTTGGTAACCCCCTTCATGGTCAGGTCACCGGTCACCCGGTGGGTGGCGTCGTCCACGGGCTCTACCGATGTGGTCACGAACCGGATCTCCGGGTAGTTCTCCATGTCGAAGAAGTCGTTGCTGCGCAGGTGGGCGTCGCGGTCGGCGTTGCGGGTGTCGATGCTGGCCGCCTTGATGGTGAGCTCGAGCCGCGACTTCGACGGGTCATCGGCGTTCAAGTAGCCGCTGCCCTCGAACTCGTTGAACCAGCCACGCACCTTGGCGACCATGGCGTGGCGGGCGACGAACCCGATGCGGGAGTGGCTGGGGTCCAGCGTGTACTCGCCGGTCAGGTTCTCGGTTGCGGTAATCGTGCTCATGACTCTCCGATCTCGTTGATCTTGCAACTACCCTACCAAAAACGAGGATGACATATCAACTATTCCCGGATAGACTGGGCTCGTGACCGGCGCCCGCTGGCTCGACGTGGACGAGCTCCATGCGTGGCGGATGCTGCAGTTGATGCAGCTGCAGCTCACGGCCACCCTCAGCCGCGAGCTGGCCGAGGCCTCGGGCCCCTCCTATCAGGACTACCTCGTGCTGGCCGCCCTCACCGACCGACCCGGTGGCCGCATGCGGGCCTTCGAGCTCGGCCGCGAGCTGGGCTGGGAGAAGAGCCGGCTCTCCCACCACGTCGCCCGCATGGTCGAGCGGGGCCTTGTCCGGCGCGAGAGGTGCCAGACCGACCAACGGGGGGCGTTTGTCGTCGTGACCAAGCAGGGGCGCAAGGCGATCGAGGGCGCCGCTCCCGGGCACGTCCAGGGCGTGCGCCGCCACTTCATCGACCTGGTCAGCCCCAGCGAGCTCGAGATGCTCAGCACCGTCGCCGCCAGAGTGCTGGAGAAGCTCGCCGACGACGACGCCGGGAGATGTGGGTGATCGGCCCCCGCCAGGCGTCGGCCGTGTGGGTGGCCCCGGTCCCCGGCTCGAACAGTCTGGGGGACGGGCGGCGACACCGTCACTCATGACCTGCCGGCGAACTTCGACGGTCGACGAGATCCCCGACGACCCGGTGGGCCAGGCCGCGGCCGACGCCCTCGCCGAGGTGCTCGTGGGCGCGTCGGTCGAGGTGTCCTACGCCCCCAGCGGTGTGGCCCCTCCCCTGCCGCCAACCCAGGTCGGGATGGCGGCGGCGACGGGCGCGGGCCCCGCCGGCTGGCAGACGACCGTCATTGTCCGGCTCAACGACCGCGTCGCCCGCCTCGTCCGGCCTGGCGACCGTACGTCGCTCGCAGAGCTCCTCGATGCCCTCCCCGTTGCCGCCATCCAGGCGGCAGCGCAGTTCCGGCGCCACGATGGGGTCGGGCACACCCGGATCGGACCGGCTCTCCAGCGCGCCCTGCGCGACACGGTCGCGGCGGAGATCCTGTCCCGCCACCTCGCGTCGCGAGTCGGCAGCCTCGCCCATCCCGACCTCGTCGCCGAGACCATCGAGTTCCTGATCGAGCTCAGCGGGACGCGGGTCGAGGCCCACGACGTGACCCACGGCGTGATCGTGGCCGACGTCCTGCACGACACTCCACGCCTCGAGCTCCGCTATCCGGGCGACATCCGAGCCGCCAAGCGGGCGCCGCTGCTGTTCGACGGCCAGCGTTCGGTGCTGGTGGTCGACCCCCAGGGGCGGGCCCGTACCGAGCTGCAACGCCACCGTTTCGAACGCTTCGCCCCGGGCGTCGATCGCCGGCCCACCAGCACCGAGAGCACGGTGGACACCGGCTCGCTGGTCGGCGAAGCCACCGGAGTGCTTGGCGGCATCGGCTTCTTCGTCCGAGCCGATCGCAGCATCTGGACCTTCGTCGACGGCCAGCCGCTGCTCGTCCGCCGGGGGGAGCACTGGACTGCCTTTCCCGTCGAGCTGAGCGCTGCCATCGCCAACATGATCGGCGCCGGCGCGGTGGCCGCGCTGGTGGCAGGAGCGGCGTTCATCATCTCCGCCCAGCCCCGTGGCGCCATCCTGGCCATCGTCGACGACCCCGCCAGCCTCGACGGCGTCGTTTCACCAAAGGACCGCTACGACCTTCGCCACGACATCGACCCCACGGCCATGCGGAGCGAGACGCGCCTGCATCACCTCATCGACGCCGAGGACCTTGACGAGCACACCCTCGCTCGCCTGGCGGCACTTGACGGCGCCACCGTGCTCGATCTTGGTGGCCGCCTCCTGGCCTACGGCGCCATCGTCACCACCGCCGACAGCCAATACGAGGGCGCACGGACCGCGGCAGCCAAGACCCTCTCGGAGACGGCCCAGGTGGTCCTCAAGGTGTCCGTCGACGGGGACATCACCATCTTTCGCGCCGGCACGGCGGTCACGACCCTCCTCGGTAACCGAGCCGAGGCGACTCCCCCGCCCTAGCCGGCCCCAGGGCGGCTGCTCCCACCTACCTGGGTTCCCGCCGCGCCGCCCCCAACGTCCGATCGGCCAGACTTGGGCGTGAGTACGCGTGATGCCGGTCGGCCCGGATGAGGATGACCTTCGTGACGGTGAGAGGGTCAGTCCCCTCGAGCTGTTCTTTGACGTGCTCGGCCTCTTGTGGTGGGCATGGGTCGGATACGCGTGGCTGACCAGCGTGGTCGACCCGGACGAGGGGGAGTGCGTCTCGTGCTGTTCGCGGCCATGGCCGCGCTGCTGGTCACGTCGTTGTGCGTACCGGAGGACCTTTGGTGATTCCGGCGTCACTCTGGCGTTTGCCTACGGAGCGGTGAGGGCCACTCCATCGTGCTGTTCATCCTCGCCAGCCGGGACGATCCTGGGCTCCGCCACTCCGTCGCCGGCCTGGCAGCGAGCACGGCAATCGGCGTGACAATCCTCGTGGCTGGCTCGCACTTGGGAGGGGAGGCCCGTTTGGCTGTGTGGGCCTCCGCACTTGCCTTCGACATGGCGGGCCCGCTGTTCATTGACACCAGCGGCTGGCGGCTCGTCGCCGGCCACTTCGCCGAGCGCCACGGACTCATCATGATCGTGGCGTTGGGCGAGTCGATCGTGGCCATCGGAGTGGGGGCAGAGGCCGGGGTCGACGGTGGCGTCATCACCGCCGCCACCCTCGCGCACGTGGCGGACCCATTGCCCTGGGAGATGGCCACTGCACTGGCCGGCGGCACCGCCATGTACCTACTCGCTCAGGTGGCCTTCAAGCGTCGCAGCCTCCACACCTTCAGCGTCGGACGGCTTGTCGCTGCCGTCATCCTCCTTGCCCTGATTCCCCTCGCCCACGAGGTCGACGCCCTTGTTACCGTGGCCGTGATCGGCGCCGTGCTGTGGGCGCTGATCGTGTTCGAGTCCGTGCATTACGCCGCGGCCCGCGACCAGGTCCGCCACGCCGATGCCCCGTGATACCACGAGCGGCGGCGGCAGCCCGACCGCAGCAGTCAGCCAAGCGATGCTGCATCGACTGCGCTTCGAACGTGGACAGCGGTGGTGGAAGGAAACACGGGGACCGAGGTGTCCTTCGGACGGACGAGTAGCTCGATCTCCGTGCAACCGAGGACGACGCCGCCGGCGCGTGCGAGGACCGCTCGAAGCCCGCGGTAACACGAGGGCCGGCCGGGCCGAGTGGAGGCACCTCAGCCAGCCCCGATGTCTCCGGCGGAGCCGCCGTCTGTTCACCGAGCCTCCACCCCGTCGTCTACTGGGAGCCACCGGGAGGCACGACTGGCTCCGTAGCGTGCCATCCACGCCGCTTCGTGTCGCCCGACATCAGCCAGGAGGCAACCGTGACCCAAAGCTCGACCCCCATGGCCGGCCGTCGCGCCAGGAGCTTCGTCGCTGCCTGGTTGGGCGTCCTTGCCCTCACGCTGGTCGCCGTCGGCCCCGGACTGACGGCAGCGCAGGCGGAGCCCAGTGACGGAGCGCGTCTCGCCGAGTCACCGCCGGGACAGGTTCTGGTCGTCGACGCCAACCTGCTGGAAGCCTTCGGCGAGGAGGACGTCGCCGACCCAACCGACATGGAGAACTTCGTTCGTCGCCTGCTGAGCCAGGTCCCCTACACGCCGGATGCGCTCCTACTCCAGGAGGTCATCGGGGCGAGCACCGAGAAGGTGGCGCGCATCCTCACCGAGATGACCGGCTCCACCTACGTGGTGGCCGCCGGCCCCGGCGAGTCACACGTCGTCGTCCCGGCCACCGCCACCACCCCGGAGATTCGCCGGGAGACGGCCATCCTGCTCAACGTCGACTCCATGCGGTTGCTGGACGCCGGCGGCTATGTCGACAACGCCTACGCCCAGGAGCACCACCGCTCCGGCACCTGGATCACCAAGCAGGAGCCCTACCTCATGGCCAAGGAGCGCCGCGGTGGCCTGTCGACGCCGTTGGTCAGCCTGCACTACGTGCCCAACAGCCGGTTCACCTCCGCCGACGTGGGTTTCCGCTACAAGGCCGAGTGGTCGGAGAGAATCGCACAGCTGCTCGACACCACCTATCCCTCGCCCTCGACAAGGCAGGTGGAGGTGATCGGAGGTGACTTCAACAATCGCCCTTGCGTCGAGGTTGACGTCAGCGCCACCGATCCTCGGTGCACGGCGATGCCGTTCTGGCAGGTTCTGACCGAGGAGTTCGGCTACGCGTCCGCCAAGGACAAAGGCATCGACCACATCTTCGCCCGCGGCGAGATCCTCGCTTCTGGCTTCGACGCCGATCGAAAGGCGGCCGTCGGCGGCGATGACGAGTTCGCTGCCTGCAAGGCTCTCTACGCCGAAGGCAGGGGCGAAGAGGCCACCGGAACGTGCGCAACCGAGTTCTACGCCGACCACAGCTTCGTCTGGGCACTGGTCGGCATGGCCAAGGGTCCAGACGGAAGGTAGTGACTCCACGGGCACAGGGGTAACCGGTCCTTCCCTGCCAAGCACCGATCGTCGCGGGTGCACAACTCTCACCGAGGATTGGCTTGCCTGTCACCAGGGCTTCACCTCGATATCTCCTCGCCCTGGTGAACTCCAGGTCCGACAACTCGACGCCATACCCGGAGGTCCCAATGTCCCACCGACACCGCGCTCATCCGTTGCGCCGCCGCGCCGGGGCCTCCGCCTTCCTCCTGGTGCTCGGCCTGCTGCTGTCGACGGCACCGCCAGCTCAGGCGGCGCCTCACCCCGTCCCGGCCCCGCGGGTTGCGGCCGAGGCCGCCCCCGGGTCGTCCAGCCTCTCCGACCTCCCCGACGTGGCCCTGGCTCCGGCCGGAGAGGCCATCGTCACCGATCGCGAGGACACCCAGGTGGCGCCGGGGCTGATGCACACCAGCTTCGACCGGATCGACGCTCGGGGGTGGATCCGCGGCGACATCCTCGTGGCCGACCTCGACGAGGAACGCCTGCACGTCGACTATCTCAACCCGGGAACCGTCTCGGGCCGTGCCGTACTGAGCGAGCAGGCCGCCCGGAAGAGCGCCATCGCCGCAGTCAACGGCGACTTCTTCGACATCAACGACACCGGCGCCCCGCTGGGTGTCGGCATAGAGGCTGAACCCGGCTCCGGCACCGGGCCCGTCAACGGCGGCCGGCCCGGTCGCCTGGTCAACGCCCCCGCCTCCGGCCACAACCAGGCCGCCGCCATCGGCGCCGACGGCCTGGGCCGCTTGGCGGAGATCTTCCTCGAGGGGACCGCTACCGACGACGGCGGCACGAGCGTCACTCTCACGAACCTCAACTCCCCGACCGTGGCGGCCGGAGGCGTCGGCCTCTACACCCCGGCCTGGGGCGAGGCCGCCCGCACCCGCACTGTGGACGGCGCCGCCCCCGTGCGGGAGGTCCTCATACGGGGCGGAGCGGTGGTTTCCGTCGATGACACCGCCGGCGCCGTCCCGCTGGCCGAGGGTGAGCTGGCCCTGGTGGGACGGGAGGCCGGGGCCGGCGCCTTGGCTGCCTTCGAGCCGGGTGAGCGGGTCGCAGTGGCCTACGGACCCCGGACCGACGCCGGCGAGGTGGCCGTGGCCGTGGGAGGCGGCACCGTCCTACTGCGAGATGGCGATGTGCCACCCTTGGACGACACTGCCTTGCACCCCCGGACCGCCATCGGCTTCTCCGAGGACGGGCGCCGCATGGTGCTGGTGACCATCGACGGCCGCCAGCGGGACAGCCGGGGCATGACCGAGCGGGAGCTCGGCGAGCTGTTGGCCGACTTGGGCGCCGACGATGGTCTCAACCTGGACGGTGGTGGCTCCTCCACCATGCTCGCTCGCGACCCCGGCGAGGCTCCCACTGTGGTCAACAGCCCGTCGGACGGCGGCGAGCGGCTGACCCCCAACGGCCTCGGCGTGGTCGCCGCCCGGGGTTCGGGCCAGCTGACCGGGTTCCACGTCGAGGGCGCCACCCAGACCGAGGCCGACGACGACCAGGCTGGACGGGTGCTCACCGGCCTGAGCCGCATCGTGGTCGCCCGGGGCCACGACGAGACCTACGCACCGGTGCCGGCAGGCCCCCGCTGGCAAGCCACGCCCGCTGGGGTGGCCCGCGTCTCCCCCGGTGAGGACGGCACGGCGGTGGTCACCGGCCGGCGGCCCGGTGACGTGACCGTCACCGCCGCTCAGGGCGGTGCGTCGGGTCGCACAGACATGGTGGTGCTGGGCGAGCCCGTCCGCATCGGCACCTCGACGACCCAGGTCTCCCTGGCCGGGGCCGGCGCCACCGGGAGCTTCCAGGTGCTCGGCTACGACCGGGACGGCTTCTCCACGTGGGTTGAGCCCAACGACGTCGACCTGAGCTACGACCAGGCGCTGTTCGACATCGTCGCCGACGGCGACCGGTTCCGGGTCGAGCCCCGCACCGCGGAAGGGGCCGGCGCGGTCACCGTGCGGGCCGCGGGGCTGACCACGGCGCTGGCCGTCACCGTCGGACTGCGCACGGAGATCGTCGACACCATGGACGACGCCAGCCGGTGGACGGCCACCCGGTTCCCCAGCGCGGTCACGGCCCAGGCCTCGGCGGCGCCGGGTCGGGACGGGGGAGGGGCTGTGGCCCTCGACTACTCGTTGACTGGCACCACGGCCACCCGGGCCGCCTACCTGGTCGCCACCCCGCAGCTGGAGCTCCCCGGTGCGCCGCAGCGGATCGGCGCCTGGGTGCACGGTGACGGCAAGGGAGCGTGGCTCCGCGCCAACATCTACGACGCCGCCGGGGGGTCGGCCAAGACGGTGAACCTGGCACCTCGCGTCGACTGGACGGGATGGCGGTACGTGGAGGCGGAGGTGCCGGCGGGGCTGACCATGCCGCTACGGTTCTTCCGGCTCTACGTGGTGGAGACCGCACCGAGCCGGCAGTACTCCGGTCGCATCGTCGTCGACGACCTGTCCGTGAAGGTCGCCCAGCAGGTGGAGCTGCCGCCGTCGCCGGTCGTGGCTGATCCTGCCGTGGTCACCGACGGCACCGTGGCCACCGAGGGCCGGTGGCGCTTCGCGGTTCTGTCCGACGTACAATTCACCGCCGACGACCCAGCCTCGGATCTGGTGGCTCAGGCCCGGCGCACGCTGCGAGAGGCCATCGCCGCCGGGCCGGAGTTCCTGGTCATCAACGGGGACTTCCTCGACCGGGGCTTCGCCCGCGACATCGCCCTGGCCAAGCGCGTCATCGACGAGGAGGTCGGCGGCAGGGTGCCGCTGTACTACGTGCCCGGTAACCATGAGGCCGCCGGGCCGGGCGATCTATCGGAGTGGGAGGAGGTGTTCGGGGCTGCGTACCGCACCTTCGACCACAACGGGACGAGGTTCGTGTTGCTCGACTCCTCGTTGGGCTCGCTGCGGGCCGGCGGCTTCGACCAGCTGCTGATGCTGCGCCGGGCCCTCGACGGCGCGGTCGCCGACCGGAACATCGCCAACGTGGTGGTGATGGCCCACCATCCCGTCGCCGATCCCTCGCCGACGCAGAACTCCCAGCTGGCCGACCGCAAGGAGGCGCAGCTGGTGGTGGACTGGCTGGCCGACCACCGCTCGCGTACCGGCAAGGGAGCGGCGTACGTCGCCTCCCACGCCGGGTTGTTCGCCAGCTCGCGCCAGGACGGGGTCCTGCTCCCCCTGATCGGCAACGCCGGCAAGGCGCCTTCGGCCGCGCCGGATGCCGGCGGCTTCACCGGATGGTCGCTGGTTGGCGTGCAGAGCCGGCCCACGCCCGCCGACCCGGCGGTGCGCCATCGTGCCGCGCCGGAGGGTCGCGACGGGCCCGGCGCATGGTTGCAGCTCGAGCTGCGCCCCCACGTAGATGCACTGGAGCTGCACGCGCCGGGTTCCGTCGAGGCCGGCTCGGAGGCCGAGGTGAGCGCCGTCGTAATCCAAGACAGTCGCCGGGTCCCAGTGGGCTATCCCGTGTCGGCTGACTGGAGCGGCTCGCCCGAGCTGCACATCGGCCCGGCGCAGGACGCCCATCCCCGTGCCGTTGCCACGTTCGACCCTGTCAGTGGCCAGCTCGTCGGGCTTCGTCCTGGGAGAGTCGAGATCTCGGTGACAGTGAACGGCGTGCGGCGCACGAGCCGGTTGGAGGTGGTCGAGGAGATGGTCGAGGCGGCCTGACGACGCGTGAGTGAACCCCGCCCGGCACGCTCACAACGGCGGATCTCCGGAGCCGGCGACCCAGGGCTCAGGCTCTTCCTCAAGGCGATTCCGTCGGAGCAACGGCCGGACGAACCACAACCATGCGAAGACCATCCCTGCACCACTCGTGGCGACGACCGGGGTGGCGGCGTCGAAGAGAAAGTCGCTGATCAACAGGACCGCGCTGCACATCGAGAACGCCATCGACCCAAGGCCCGCGACCGCCAGCCGGTTCGAGATGACGACGATGTACTCCTTGTCGCGCTTGCGAAACAGCATCCGGTGGTTGGCCGTTGGCGCAACGAGCAGGGCCGTGGTCAGCGCCGTTGAAAGCAGGGTGCCGAAGTAGAGCTTCTCCTGGTACGCCGTCAGGCTTTCGAAGCGCGGCGTGAACGGCACCGTGAGCAGGAAGGCGAAGAGCACCTGAACCCCGGGGAGGGCGACACGCAGCTCCTGCAGGAGCTCCGCCAGATTGCGATCGGCGCGCTCGTAGCCAGTCTCACCGCGTGGATTTGTCTGCGGTGCCACCCCGGCCATGGTAACGAGCGCCCGTGAACGGCCCTTGCACGACGTGCAGGAGGCAGGCCAAGGTCGAGGACCTTGGCCGGGCAGTACCCGGAACATGCCGGGGGAAGTGCTAGGTGTTGGGAGGTGCCGCGCTGATGTCGGCCAACGTCGAGGCTGGGTCGTCGTCCTTGGGGACGTAGCTGGAGAACCTGACTCGCTGGCGCCATCCTGCCTTGACGATGGCCAGATCACCGAGGGACACCATGCCCACCGCCTTGGCGTCCTCAACGACGGGCACTCGCCGAAGGGCCTGCTCTCTCATGACCTGCAGGGCGTCCCCGACGCTGTCGCCGGGTGCCACCGTGGTCAGCTCCGGACTGCAGATCTCCGCGACCTCGAGCTGTTGCGGGTCACGCCCCTCGGCCACCGCACGCACGACGATGTCGCGATCGGTGAGGATGCCGCAAACGGCCTCGTCATCGGTCACGATGACACTTCCGACGTTGCCGTCTCGCATGAGGCGGGCCGCCTCCAGCACCGTTGAGTGGTTCGCCGTCGTGAGTGGGTTAACCGTCATGACCGCTCGGACTTGTTCCACGTCTTGCTCCTTTCCTTCGGGCAGCAACTCGCCGCCGCCGCTGGGGCTGCCTGCTCTGAAGAGATCCGCAGGCATCGAAGTCGCGGGTGGACCTTGTCCAGGGTAGAGGACCACTGCGAGGGCGCGAGCGCAGGGTCACCCAGCAGGCCCTCATTGTTGGGGTTCCCCGCAGTCAGATCGCAACCTGGGTGACGCGAGCGATCTACACGGACTGAGCGCGGTGGCCGGCTGAAGAAGCGCCGGACCACATTGGCCAGGGCCATTCGCCCTCGCGTGGGTGCAGCCCAAGGGTTAGCCCCCCACGCTGGCTCGCTGGAGCACGTCCCACCCGGCCGGCGAGGTGGTACGCAGGTCGTACACGGACCAGCCGATGGCGCCCGTTTCCTGGGCCGCTCGGATGAACCCCTGGTAGTCCGCCACACTGGACACGTCAGCCACGCCTCCAATCGGGTGCACCGGCGCCGAAGGGATGCCAAGCCTCGCTCTGAGGGCCCGCACGCTGTCGCCGGTGTACCGATAGCCTTCCCGGTAACCCGAGCCCAGAGTGGTCTCGCTCCAGTAGGTCATGGGGAGCCACGCGTCATAGATCCCGGCGAGCTCGGCCCATGGGAAGCCGGGCCAGTGCCCGGGGAAGACCGCCTCCAGCAGCACTGGCGGGTAGACGATGGCAGCGAGGGCGTTCCCGCCTGTCTCCTGGCGGAAGCGCCGGGACAGCTCGACGAGGCGCCGGGTCCGCTCCCCGTGATCTGCGACGTCCCGGCGCCACTCGATGTCGACCCCGAGGCCGTCGAAGCGATGACCCTCGAACTCGAAGTCGCGCGTCGATCGCAGGTTGGCGAGGTCGGCCTCGAGGTCGGCGAACTTCGGCAGGTACCAGCCCACCACCCTCAGGCCGCGCTCGTGGGACCGCTGGAGGAAGCGGCCCACCAGCGTCGGGTCGACAATGCCCTGGGGTGAGCGCGGATCCAGCCGGGTCGCCTGCAGGAACAGCGTGCGCACCCCCCGGTCGGCCAGGAGGTCGACGTCCTCGGGGACAAGGAGACGACCCTCCCAGGGCCGGTGGTACGCCGGGCCGTAGTCGTAGGCGTCGATCCAGGCGCCGAGGCCCTGGTACACCGACACCGTACCCGTGGACGCCACAGCTGTGATGGGACCCCGCGAGCCAGGAGCGACCCGTGTCGGGCTGGGTTCAACGACGGTGGCGGACACCACGCCGGCGATCAGCAGGGCAGTCGCCAGGACGAACAGGATGGCCCTGGTGGGGCGTTCACTCACCGCTCCACGGTAGGGGGGCGTCGGCGCTGGCAGGTGGCGCACCGCCGGCGTGGCGATCTGCGCTGACCGACGGCGAGCTGCTCAAGGCCGGGGTGGGGGCACTGCGGGCTGTCGCCCCGGCACTTGGAGAGACCAGGAGGAGAGCAACGCTCGACCGACCGACGGAGCCGATCCCCGCCACCGCCGGCGTGGAGACGATGAAGGCGATCGTCCAGGACGAATACGGCCCCGCACCCGAGGACGTCCGGCGCGCCCTCGCCCCCCGGGGGCAGGCTCGTCCTCGTCGGAGGAAAGGATCTCGCCCACCATCGATCGGACGTACCCGCTGAGCGACGTCCCGGCGGGCATCCGGCACTTGATCGAAGGCCACGCCCGAGGCAAGTCCGTCATCACCGTTGGCGACCCCGAGGCCGTCGACCACGACCGCCGGTAAGAAGTCCGAAGGGCCACCTTCCGGCGCACCCGGGACCTCTCTACCTGCTACGAGGGCACCGCCGGCCAGTTTGAACTACGGGCGTCGCCTTCAGGGACCGGCGGGCCGGCTCTTTGGGCTGTAGCGGGCTCTCGCCGGGCGGCCCGCCAGCCGGCCACGGCCAGGGCCCCGAGGCCGAAGGCCGTAGCCAGGAAGGTCACCAACCCACCCAGGGCCGGGATCAGGCCCACCAGGCGCAGGATGACGAAGCCGACCAGGAACGCCAGGTAGAGGCTCTTCGGCTCCTTGACCACGGCCCGCCCGAGGGCCAGCGCCGCCACGACGTAGCCCAGGGAGTAGAGGAGGGCCAGGGAGAGCAGGCCGAGGAGCCCCAGCGGGATGCCCAGCACGGTGAACAGCACAGCGACCGACACCACCGGGAGCCCCATCGCCACGAGCAATCCCCACCCGACGCTCGGCCCGGGCCGCTCCCGAGCAATGGCAAGGGATGCCGCATTGCCCTCGGAGCGAGCGCCATAAGCAACAGGCCGATGATGAGGCCCGACACGGTGACCGCCACCCACCAGGTGATCCACAGCACGGCCCCGAGGGCCCGGAAGCTGAAGCGGACCCCTCGAGGTCTCCCCACCGACGGCGGCCCCAGGGGCCACCTGGGTCCCGCGAGGACACCACATCGCCGTTCACCCGCCCACCGGGCTCGATGATGGCCCTGCCGTTGACGGCGACCACGTCCTCCTCGACTGTCCCGGTAACCCGAACGTCGCCGTTCAGCGCCACCACCGCGCCGTCCACGAATCCGGCGATCGTGGCCGGGCCGTCCAGAATCACCACCGAGTCGGACCGCTCACCGGCACGGACCTCGGCTCGTCCTGTGAGCATGAGAGGCGATCGAGCATTACGGAGCGCCCGACTCGTGATGCCGTCACCGGGCGCCCCTACTGGCCACTTGGAGGGCACGCCTGATGAGCTTTGCCTTAGCGCCGAGCGGGTTCCACCGATGAGTTCGATCCCCGGCGTGCGTCTGATCCGATGACGGACCCGAGATGCCTCAAGGCCTGCGAGTGCGTCGCGACTGCGAGCGCACCACAGGAGGAACGAGCGGATCGATGGACCAACCAACCGCGGAGCAAGCGCTACGCCAGCTCGAGCCTCTGGTCGGTGAGTGGACCTTCGAGGCGAAATGGCCCGACGGAAAGCCGTGGCCGGGCGGCGGAAGGGTCACCTTCGAGTGGCACGCCTCGGGGGCGCATCTGCTCGAGCGGGGGACGGCCGAGCTTCCCGAGGCGCCCGACAACGTCTCCATCATCGGGTGCGATGCGGCCAACGGGACGTACTTCCAGCTGTACTCCGACGTGCGCGGCGTCTGCCGCGTCTACGAGATGAGCCTCGCCAACGGCGAGTGGAAGCTCTGGCGGGAGGGCGAGCCGTTCTCCCAGCGCTTCACAGCGACCTTTAGCGACCACGGGAACACGATCACCGGACCCTGGGAGATCGCCGATGACGGCACCAACTACACGACCGACTTCGACCTCATCTACCGCAGAGTCGACACCTAACGCCGGTTCAGCGAAACCTGTCACGGGAGCGTCGCGATCACACGACGGGCCGTGTGCGGCCGGTCGAAGGAGCCACGTCGATCAGCTACGACGACCTCTCACCCTGGCTCGCCGATCCCACCTGCGATGACGACCGGCACCGGACCAGCCGACCCGAACGCCGGCTCGGCGTCACGTTGTCGGTGATCCCATCTCCGTCGTCTCGGCCGGGCGACGCGTGCACTCCGAGCACATGGGTTCCGACCGGTAGCACGGCACGCACCTCGAGCGGGAGGTCACGCAGCCAGTCGAGCCAGCCGTGGACGGCGACCGCTCCGCACGTCCATGAATGAGCCCTGGATCACTCCGTACAGGTCGATCAGCTCTGGCCGAGCGATGACGTCGACCGGGTGGGGCGGAGGTCGGTCCTCAGTCAGCACATAACGTTCGGTATGCCGCTCGAGTGGGACCGAGTCGAGACAGATGAGAGAACTCGTCTCACGGTGTCCGCGAGGGCCTCGGTCAGGTGCCGACGTAGGCCGCGAGGTGCTCGCCGGTGAGGGTGGAGCGGGCGGCGACGAGGTCGGCGGATGTGCCCTCGAAGACGATCCGGCCGCCGTCGTGGCCGGCGCCGGGGCCGAGGTCGATGAGCCAGTCGGCGTGCGCCATCACCGCCTGGTGGTGGGCGATGACGATGACCGACTTGCCGGCCTCGACGAGCCGGTCGAGCAGGCCGAGCAGCTGCTCGACGTCGGCGAGGTGGAGGCCGGTGGTCGGCTCGTCCAGGACGTAGACGCTGCCCTTGTCGGCCAGGTGGGTGGCGAGCTTGATCCGCTGCCGTTCGCCGCCGGACAGCGTGGTGAGCGGTTGACCCAGGGTGAGGTAGCCGAGACCGACGTCGGCGACCCGGTCGAGGATCTTGTGCGCGGCGGGCGTCTTCGCCTCGCCGTCGCCGAAGAACTCCTCGGCCTCCGCCACCGACATCGCGAGCACCTCGCTGATGTCCTTGCCGCCGAGCTTGTACTCCAGGACCTCCGCCTGGAACCGCTTCCCCTCGCAGAC
This sequence comes from Actinomycetota bacterium, assembly GCA_030859945.1. Lineage (GTDB taxonomy): Bacteria > Actinomycetota > Acidimicrobiia > Acidimicrobiales > YB1-3. Next base: position 22,917 of record JALZJC010000077.1, read on the forward strand.
CTCGCAGGTCGTCGCGACGCCGGCCATCATCGCCAGGTCGGTGTAGATGACACCGGCGCCGTTGCAGTTGGGGCAGGCGCCCTCGGAGTTGGCGCTGAACAGCGCCGGCTTCACGCCGTTGGCCTTGGCGAACGCCTTGCGGATCGGGTCGAGCAGTCCGGTGTACGTCGCCGGGTTGCTCCGGCGCGAGCCTCGGATCGGGGTCTGGTCGACCGCCACCACCCCGTCCCGCCGGGACACCGAGCCCTGGATCAGCGAGCTCTTGCCGGAGCCGGCGACGCCGGTCACGACGACGAGCACCCCGAGCGGGATGTCGACGTCCACGTCCTGCAGGTTGTGGGCACTGGCGCCGCGGATCTCCAGTGCGCCGGTGGGCGTCCGCACCGTCTCCTTGGGGGCGGCCCGGTCATCGAGGTGGCGGCCGGTGATGGTGCCGCTGGCCCGCAGGCCCTCCACGGTGCCCTCGTAGCAGACGGTGCCGCCCGCCGTACCGGCGCCGGGGCCGAGGTCGACGACGTGGTCGGCGACGGCGATCGTCTCCGGCTCGTGCTCGACGACGAGCACCGTGTTGCCCTTGTCCCGCAGCCGGAGCAGCAGGTCGTTCATCCGCTGGACGTCGTGGGGATGCATGCCCGTGGTGGGCTCGTCGAAGACGTAGGTGACGTCGGTGAGTGAGGAGCCGAGGTGGCGGATCATCTTGGTGCGCTGCGCCTCCCCGCCCGACAGCGTGCCCGACGGCCGGTCGAGCGAGAGGTAGCCCAACCCGATCTCCACGAACGAGTCGAGGGTCCGCAACAGCGCAGCGAGCAGCGGCGCCACCGATGGCTCGTCGAGGCCGCGGACCCATTCGGCCAGGTCGCTGATCTGCATCGCGCAGACGTCGGCCATGCTCTTCCCGCCGATCTTCGAGGAGCGGGCCTCCTTGCTCAGCCGGGTGCCGTCGCAGTCGGGACAGGTGGTGAAGGTGACCGCTCGATCCACGAACGCCCGGATGTGGGGGTGCAGCGAGTCGGCGTCCTTGGAGAGGAACGACTTCTGCACCTTGGGGATCAGCCCCTCGTAGGTGAGGTTGACGCCGTCGACCTTCACCTTTGTCGGCTCCTTGTAGAGGAAGTCGTTGAGCTGCTTCTTGGTGTACTTGCGGATCGGCTTGCTCGGGTCGACGAAGCCCGACTCGGCGTAGACCCGCACCGTCCAGAAGCTGTCCGACTTCCAGCCGGGGATGGTGAACGCGCCCTCGGCGAGCGACTTGGAGTCGTCGTAGAGCTGGGTGAGGTCGATGTCGGAGACCGAGCCCCGACCTTCGCAGCGCGGGCACATGCCGCCGGTGATGTTGAAGCTGCGCCGCTCCTTCACGGTCTTCCCGCCGCGCTCGAGCGTGACCGCACCCGCTCCGCTGATGGAGGCGACGTTGAACGAAAACGCCTGGGACGATCCGATGTGCGGCTTCCCGAGCCGGCTGAAGAGTATGCGCAGCATGGCGTTGGCGTCGGTGGCGGTGCCCACCGTGGAGCGGATGTCGCCTCCCATCCGCTGCTGGTCGACGAGGATCGCGGTCGTCAGGCCGTCGAGCACGTCGACCTCGGGCCGCGCCAGCGTCGGCATGAAGCCCTGCACGAAGGTGCTGTAGGTCTCGTTGATCAGCCGCTGCGACTCCGCGGCGATGGTGCCGAACACCAGCGAGCTCTTGCCGGAGCCGGAAACGCCGGTGAACACCGTCAGCCGGCGCTTCGGGAGCTCGACGCTGACGTCCTCGAGGTTGTTCACGCGCGCGCCCTGCACGCGAATCAGGTCGTGGCTGTCGGCAACGTGCAGCGCAGGCGACTGCGTGTCCGTCCTCGTGGCTGTTCTCATCGTGTCTCCATCTGTGGGGCGGGGCCGGCTGTTGCAGCTGTGGGAGTCGGCGGCCTTCCTGGGCCTCACGCGGTCGTCGCCCTCGACTGCTTCTGGTGGTTCAGGGCGGACGACGGTCAGGCCTGCGCGATGCGGACGAGGTTGCCCGAGGGGTCGCGGAACGCGCAGTCGCGCGCGCCCCAGGGCTGGGACGCCGGCTCCTGGAGCACCTCGGCGCCCGACACCCGGACCTTCTCGAACGTGGTGTCGAGGTCGTCAGAGCGGAAGATCGCAGCCTGCAGCGACCCTTGCGTCACGAGCGACAGGAGGGCGTCCCCCTCGGCCTGCGAACGACCGCCGTGCGGCTGGGACAGGACGATGTCGACATCCTGCCCCGGGGCGCCGACGGTAACCCAGCGGAAGCCGTCGGACGCCACGTCGTTGCGGACCTCGAGGCCGAGCGCGTCGCGGTAGAAGCCGAGCGCGGCGTCGGGGTCGTGGACAGGGATGAACATTGCGGAGACGGTGACTGCCATGCGACAACCGTACGAGCACCGACCCGTCGCGTGCTTCTCCGATCCTGCTCGGTGTGCGCCGACACCGCCGGGTACGGCGCCGACCCGTCGGCGCAGGTCGCCAGCGCTCAGACCGTCACCGTGGTACGCCGCGGTCGCGTCGCGATCATGCTCACGCACGACGGAACGACCTCGAGGTCGCGGTGATCGCGCGCCCGGTACTGCGACGGCGTCTCGCCGACGAGCTCGGTGAAGCGCGAACTGAACGAGCCGAGCGACGTGCAACCGACGGCGACGCAGGTGTCGGTGACCGACATCCCCTGACGCAGGAGAGCCTTGGCGCGCTCGATGCGTCGCGTCATGAGATAGGAGTAGGGCGTCTCGCCATACGCCGCACGGAACTTGCGCGAGAAGTGCGCGGGCGACATCAGCGCGGCACGTGCCATGGCCGGGACATCGAGGGGCTGCGCGTAGTCGCGGTCCATGAGGTCGCGCGCCCGGCGCAGGTGCGCGAGGTCGGCGATCTCCTCCGGCGTCATGCCGATGACGGTAGGCGATCGGTCGCCCCCTCGGTCAAGAACAGGGTCGAGGCGAGGGCGGCGCCTGGGCCGGACTAGCCTGCTGACGTGCCGCACTGGTAGCGGCTTCCGAGTTCGATGCCTGCCATCTGCGCAGCACTTTCGAGGAGGTCGTTCCCGTGCCCGAAGTTCGCCCGTTCACCCGCCAGGATCGCGACCAGTTGCTGTCGCTCGCGAACCACCACATCGCGACCGTGCTTCCCGGCGGTTCGATCCCAGCTTCAGCTCTGTTGTCGCAGATGGAGCGGGACACCGGCGAGTACATCATCGACCCCTGGGTCACCGAGCGCCGCACCATCGTTGGTCTCGAGCGCGACCGCGTGGTTGCGGCCGCGCACCTCAAGCGCTACGGCACGGACGCTCGGGTCAGCCGTGACTACTGCGACGCCGGCTCAGTCGACTGGATCGTCTGCTGGCCGAACTGCCTCGACGCTGGTCGTTCCGTCATGCAGGCCGCGCTGGAGCAGCTCCGGAAATGGGACGTGCAGATCTGGTACGCCGATGGCTCCCTGCCCTGTCTGGGCGTGTACGGGATCCCGGACTCGTGGCCCCACGTGCGTACCCTGGTCACGGAAGCCGGCTTCGACGATGGCGACGGCCACGTCGAAATTGCCCTTGCCGGCGCCCTTGGGGATGTTCCAACGGCCGCAGCGGCCCCCCTGGAGGGCCTCGCCGTGCGCCGAGTGCTGGGGACGCTCGGCACTACGTTCGAAGCCGTCGCCGGCGAGGACGTCGTCGGGATGTTCGAGGTGGAGGACGACTACACCAGGGGCGGCAGCGTCATGACGCTCGATGGCTGGGCTGATGTGGGGAACCACTGGGTCCGAGAGGACCTACGAGGCCAGGGCATCGGGAGCTGGCTGTTCCGTCAGGGCTGCGCATGGCTGCGTCTGGGCGGTACTCGCCGCCTGCTGGCCTACGCGTCGGAGGACGAGGACCTGCCGAGCCTGGAGCGCTACTACGGGCGGCACGGCCTGGTGCGCATCAACCGCACCCGTCGAGGATGGAAGCGATCGAGCCCGAGCTGACGATCTCTCCTACGTCGGGATCGGGAACCCTTCAGCCCCGGGCGAGGATCGCTTCTGTCACGGGGGCGAAGAGATCCGGCCGCAGACCGTCGTCGACCAGGAGCACGCCGTCGGTACGGTGGCGAGCCTGGGCCAGGGGCAGCGCGGGATCGTTCACGTCGGCGATCGACAGCGTTGCGATCCCCGCGGCGATGGCCGCGCCGGCGAAGCCGTGGTCGGCGATCACCAGGTCGGGCGGCGACGGGCCGAGGCTTTCCAGCATCGCTTCCATGTACTCCGGGCGGTGGGTGTGATGCACCGATCCGTCGTGGAACAACGCCCCCACCCCGTCGACGTAGGCGATCGAGCATGGCCTGCCCGCTGTCGGGTGGGTGAGCTCCTCGTCGTCGCCGAGCGGCTGGAGCAGGCGACATGCAGCACGGGCCAGGGCGCGAGCGATCGTTCCGTAGTGAGGCAGCAGGACCGGGTGGCCGGTGGCGACGAGCACGCTGCCGCCTCCACCGCCGACGAGCTCGGCGAGGACGTCCCGGTGCTTGCGCACACCGGCCAGCGTGCCCCCTGGGTCGATGAAGGCAGCGGCGTCGTCGGCATGGTCCCGGAGCCGGCCCCCGCCGAGCGCCTCGACTGCGGTGACGGCGTCCTCGAAGGTGGCCTGGCGCCAGTCGGAGAGGCCGAAGGTGTAGTCGTCGTGGCCTGCCACCAGTTGTCGACTGTTGTTCACGCACGAGCCGACGGATGTGGCGACCTCGCCGCACAAGCGGTTCTGCACAAGACGCTCGACGAGGTCGGCGTCGTCAGGCACCGGTCTGGGACGAGGGAACGCCATGTTCCCCAGCTTGGCCCATGGCGGAGGCGCGAGACCCCGCATCCAGGACCGAGACTGTCGGCTCCCCGTCAGTCGCGGAGCTCGCAGTCCTACGCCGCCATCCTGCGGATCTCGTGGGCGCAGTGCGCCATCAGGGCAACCAAGAACAGGGCGAGCACGACGAGCGCGGCCAAGTCGGCGACCGTCGATCCGTACTGGTCGGGGATGGTGGTCACCGAATCCCCCGCCGCCGGCCCGACGTGCACGGCGAGGATGAACAGGGCGGCCCCGCCGGCCAGGACGGCCCAGAACCGGGCGCCCACCCGGTGCCGGCGGGACAGCAGCAGTCCGGCCAGGATCACCGGGTAGACGAACAGACTGGCGCTGAACGGGTTGAACCCGTCGCTCATGGGCCAGCCGGTGACGTCGCGTACCACGTGGTCGACGTGGTGGGCGATGCTCAGGCCGGTGACGACGAGGACCAGCCGGTACCCGGTGGCCGTCAAGCCCGTCGGCGCCCCTTCACCCATCCGGCGACCGTA
>JALZJC010000078.1 GCA_030859945.1 Actinomycetota bacterium
CCACGATGATGTCGGTGGTGACGGCCAGGTCGGGGACGGCGGCCCGTGCCGCTCCCAGCCTCTCGAGGTAGCGCTCGGCGGTGTAGCCCCGGTGCATGGCGGCCAGCACGCGGTCGCTACCGGACTGAAGGGGAAGGTGGAGGTGTTCGCACACGGCGGGCGTGTCAGCCATGGCGGCCACGGTCTCGGGGCGGAGGTCCTTCGGGTGCGGGCTGGTGAAGCGGACCCGCTCGATCCCGTCCACGGCACCCACGGCTCTGAGCAGCTCGGCGAAGAGCGGCCGGCGCCGGGTGAGGTCCCGGCCGTAGGAGTTCACGTTCTGGCCGAGGAGGGTGATCTCCACCACGCCGCCGGCGGCGAGGGACTCCACCTCGCTCACGATCTCGGCCGACGACCGGCTGATCTCCTTGCCCCGGACGGCGGGCACGATGCAGAAGGCGCAGCGGTTGTCGCAGCCGATCTGGATCGTCACCCAGGCCGCGTAGGCCACGTCTCTGCGGGCAGGGAGGGCCGACGGAAAGGCGTCCGACTCCTCGAGGATCTCCATGAGGGGACCGGCGTGGGCGGATTGGCGCAACAGGTCGGCGACGTGGGCCGTGTTGTGGGTGCCGAACACCACGTCGGTGTGCGGCGCCCGATCCTGGATGAGGCCGCGGTCCTTCTGCGCCAGGCACCCGCCCACTACGATCTGGAGCCCGGGCTTGCGCTCCTTCAGGGCCTTGAGCTGGCCGAGGTGTCCGTAGAGCTTGTTGTCGGCGTTCTCTCGGATGCAGCACGTGTTGAGAACCACCACGTCGGCGGCCTCGAGCTCCTCAGTGGCCTGCATGCCCTCGGACTCGAGGAGGCCGGCGATGCGCTCGGAGTCGTGCTCGTTCATCTGGCACCCGAAGGTGCGGATCAGGTACTTCTGTGACACCGGTCCCAGGATAGGCGGACCCGCTGGAGCCGATTGCCCGGAACAACCCTTTCACCGTCGCCACCAACGCCGTGCGTGCGCGGTCAGCTGCTAGCCGGAATTGCGGCTGCCTCCCGTGCCGTTCGCCGTGCCCTCCGCTCCGGCCGGGCGCAGGGAGATGGGCTCGTCGTCTCCAGGCCCCTGGCCCAAGGGGACCTCGTCACTCACGCTGTCGAGGCCGAGCTGCTGGCGGACCCGCTCGTTGATGGCCACCATGACCTCGGGATTGTCGAGCAGGAACTGCTTGGCGTTCTCCCGGCCCTGGCCCAGCTGCTCGCCTTCGTAGGTGTACCAGGCCCCCGACTTCTTGACGAAGCCCAGGTCCAGCGCCACATCGAGGAGCGAACCTTCCCGGCTGATGCCCTTGCCGTACATGATGTCGAACTCGCAGATTTTGAAAGGGCTACTGCACTTGTTCTTCACCACCTTGACCTTGGTGCGGTTGCCCACCACCTCGGCGCCGTTCTTGATGGACTCCACCCGCCGGATGTCGAGGCGCACCGAGGAGTAGAACTTGAGGGCACGACCACCCGGCGTGACTTCGGGCGAGTTATGCACCATGACCCCGTCGGCGAAGTAGTTGTGGGTCCCCTCCACCTCGATATCGAAGCGGTGGGTATTCCTCGACGGCGGCTTGACGGCGATGGCGGTGATGGGCATGGCGACGAGCGCCCGATGCATCGGGACGAACACTGGATCCACCGCGAAGCGCCCTCGGAACCGGGGAAGGAGCTTGTACTCCATCGAGGGGTGGACGAACGGGGCGATGAGGGCATGAAGCTTGGCCGTCTCATCCTTGGAGAAGACAAGCACCGCCATCCCTCTCCGGGAGATGAGCTTGGGGGCGATGCCCCACGTGTCCTCCAGGTAAGCGACCAGGCGTGACCGAGTTGCGGGCTCCATGGCTTCAACGCAGATGTCGGAACGACCGCTGCCATCCAGGGTGCGCTTCTGCAGGCCCTTCGCCCGCAACGAAAAAGTCCCGTCGTCCATGTACCAGATCGCCAACGACAGCGGTGTGAGCCCCTTCAAGTAATCCTCGCTCAGCACCCTCTTCCCCTCCACGTACACCGCCTGTCGCAATCCGGCCAGCTCGGGCAGCGGGTGAACGTCGTGATAGACGGCCCCCTGGGCATTGGTCCAACGACAAGTGCCGATGTTGGCGAACAATGAAGCCTTCCAATCGCAGTACTCGACCTGCTTGGCGCCATGTCCGAACCGGTACCGGGCTCCGCGGCCGCTCCGGGAGGCAGGCAACGCCCCGTCGCCCATCAGGCCACCCATGAGAACCCCCCACTGGAAGTCCGAGAGGCGGTGGGGCACCGCTTGGAGGACGCGATCACCCACCTCCAGCTCTTGTGCCTCCTGCCAGCCGCCGGGCGTGCGGATCAGGTGATTGGGCGTGCAGGAGAACTGCGCCCGGCCGTTGCCACCCGGCCGGGCAACCGTGAACTTCAGAAACTGATCAGTGCGGCCGTTGTCGAACCAGTCGACGACTTTCTTGGGAACGACAGCATCGAGCTCTGGGTCGTAGGACAGGACCTCCACAGGCATGCGCTGGTTGACGATCTTGCCGATCTTCTCCTGGGTCCCATCGGCCAAGGTGATGCGTGTCGAGTAGTGCATGCACCCATAGATCACACCTATCTTCTCCCGTAGCTGGTTGATGAAGACGGCGATGGTGCGGGACCGGTTGAGGGTGGCCGTGATCTTGCGCAGGGCCTGGGACATCAGCCGGGCCTGGAGGCCGACGTGGGAGTCGCCCATGTCGCCCTCGATCTCGGCCCGCGGCGTGAGGGCCGCCACCGAGTCGATCACCAGCACGTCGAGCGCGCCCGAGCGGATCAGCATGTCCGCGATCTCGAGGGCCTGCTCGCCGGTATCGGGCTGGGAGATGAGCAGGTCGTCGATGTTGACGCCGATGGCGCTGGCGTACACCGGGTCCATGGCGTGCTCGGCGTCGACGTAGGCGCAGATGCCTCCGTTGCGCTGGGCTTCGGCCACCACGTGCATGGCCAGGGTGGACTTCCCCGACGACTCCGGGCCGAAGATCTCCACCACCCGGCCACGGGGCAGACCGCCGACCCCCAGCGCCTGGTCCAGGGCCAGGGTGCCGGTGGAGATGGTCTCCACGTTCATGTGGGCGCCCTCCCCCATCCGCATGATCGAACCCTTGCCGAACTGCTTCTCGATCTGGCCCACCGCCATGTCGAGTGCCTTGTCTCGCTCCACTGGAGCCCCCTCTTCTCGAACGGTTCTTCGCACGAGGCCCACCCTACGAAGAGGGTGTGACAATCCACTTGCTCGCCACTTGCTCGATGCTTTGCCCGGATGACACAGCTGTAACTCGGCCACTGTAGTTCCGAACGTGTGTTCTTAACAAGTATCCCCTACCGAAGCAGACGGCCAGGTCAGGGGCAGGGTCTCCAGCACCTGGTAGCGGACCGGCCCGCGTCCGCCCGGGAGGCTGGCCACCAGCGTGACCTCGTCCACCGCCCACCTGCCGGTGAGGGGAGCGCCCGCCAGTGCCCGCAGGTCCAAGCCGCGGCGGTGTCTCGCCCGCGCCAGGGTGATGTGACCGGCAAAGGGCCGGGAGTCGGGAGGCTCGCCCACGCCGCCCGTGGCCGCCACCGTGGCCGCAGCCAGATCCTCGAGGCCGGCCACGGGAGCGTGCACTACCCGCCGGCCGAAATGACCGGTGGCTGGTCCCATCTCCGCGGTTGCGCCCTTCCCCGAGATGCTCCCGAAGGCCTCCGTGGCCGCCACCTCGTCGACGTGGCCCAGGAAGCGGAGGGTGACGTGCCACTGCTCGGCCGTCGTCCACCGCAGACCGTCCACCTGGGGCCGTTCGAGGCCGGCCAGGGCGTCCACGACCTCGGGTGGCGGCCACACGGCGACGAACAGGCGCACCGGAAGCATGCTTCCAGAGCGAGCAGGTGCGAGTCTTGTCGATGACAATGAAGCCACCGATCGAGACGGAGGTCGCAATTTGCGGGCGAAGCGGACAACGCCGCCATCGCCGACGGCTCATTGCCCCAGGAGGCGGCCTACTTCTCTTCCCCCGGGCGGGCGAAATAGGTGATTGACACCAGCGACCGAGAGGTGCGACCCTTTGCGCGCGTTTCACGCGCTGGCGCGGGCGTCGGCTATCCGAGAAGAGGAAACAGTATGAGGCTGCGGGGAGTCCTGTCAGGAATCGTCGTCTCTCTGGGAGCAGGGCTCTCGATTGTCGGTCCCGCCTCGGCCCAAACGGGCCCGACAGTCTCCATCACTCCGACATCCGGGCCGATCGGCACAACCATCACGGCCACTGTGAGCAACTGCGTTGGTGCTAACAGCGATGGGTCGGCTCGTCTCGACTTCGCCATCGAAGGCTTTACCCCGTCCAACACCGAGTTCTTCATTCCGTCGGCGGGCGGAAGCGCCGTTGTAAGCATTCAGGCGCTCGACAAGGAAGGCCAGACCGAGAACGCGACCGCGGCCACTGTGGTGCTCTCGCAGTGCCAGGTCGACACAGAAGCCTCCGCTCCGTTCACCATCACGCGCCAGCAAGCGACGACCGCCGTGGCGCGGGCCCAGGTTGGCTACACCGGTCCGGCGCCCGAGGTGCAGGGCTTCCAGCTGCAACGGGAGCCCAGGGGTTTGGCCAGGTCCGAGGTCCCGGGAAAGCCCGGGGGGGGCCTCCCCGTAACGGGCGGTGACCTGGCTGGGCTCACCGTCATCGGCGTGGGCGCCGTGGGCGCGGGGAGCCTCTTGTTGCGACGAACCCGCCGCTCGAGCTGACCACGACGGGAACGACTGTCCTCGCCAGCCGGCGACAACCACGACAACGCGCCCTACTCCGATTCCACGCCAGTCGCGGGTCGCCCATCGCTTAGTGGCTGAGCACCCCTCAGTGAAGCGTTGCCTTGTCATGGGCGTCGTGCTCAGCGTGTTCACGACGAGCCCATCGGCCATGGGACCACCGCCACGCCGACGCCTGACGGCCCGTGCTACACGAAGGACTGATCAAGCCCGTGGACGACAGAGGCCGCTACATCGCTGATGGTCCCTACGGCCATAGGCCTACGGCCACTCAGGATTCTCGAACGTTCTGACGAGTTTCGTGACGGAGACGGAGTCGTGGGGATTCCGCTGGGCGACGGCGAGCTTGGCTCCCTTTGGACCAGGAAGTACACGGCCAGTCCGGCGACGCCCAGACCAAATGGCCAGCCGGAAGAGCCGCCGGGCGAGAGCGGCCGGCGCCACGACGGCGATGGCGGGCCGCTGTGGCGCTTCCACCAGCGAAGACGTCGATGAGGCGGTGATGGTCGAGGTCGACCAAGTAGAACGACGACGACCGAGCGAAAGCGAAAGGGGGGGAAGAAGACCCTCGACCTTCTCGCCTCCTGTACGACCGAACACACCAAGCGGGACCACCGAATTGTCAAAGCCGACTGACAGCTACGGCCCGTGAGAGACGTCAAGGTGGCGCTCCCACATCCTGGATGGCTTATGCTGGTGGCGTTGAGCGCGGATCTTCCGGCTCACGGGCTCACCTCCAGCTGTCCTCCTTCGTGGAGTTGCCGAGGCAAGCCACACCACTGAGGAAGTAGCTGACGACTTGACTTCATTCACCGACCTGGGTGTCGACGCCCATCTCATCGCTGCTCTGGCTCGCTTGGGCATCGACGAGCCCTTCCCCATCCAGGCCCTCACCGTGCCCGACGCCCTGGCCGGGCGCGACGTGTGCGGCAAGGCCCAGACCGGCTCCGGCAAGACCGTCGCCTTCGCCATCCCGCTCGTGCAGCGGC